>JBBQLS010000005.1:0-49994 GCA_038328115.1 Chitinophagales bacterium | reverse complement strand
ATCTTTACTTCTTTAATAATGGTAAGCCGCATCTGTAGCCTTCCGCCCATGCCTTCTGCCTGTGTAAGCATGGGCTTTCTCCGGCTCAGTAAAACAGCACTGTCTTTTGCAAATTTCTCACTCAACAGCAAACAAAGCCCGGCACCGGTATCAAAGTAAAAATTAAATCCCATTTTCCGCTTATCTTTTATATCCACCCATTGAATGGGTAAGTTGGTAAATGCAGGATGCAAAACAGTTCCGTCTCTTGGATACTCGATATGGCCCGGACTGTACACTTCAATCACACTGCTGTCGAAATTGATTTTAACGATATACCTGCTGAGAAAACTATAGCCGATGATGCCATCTACTTTCTCACCATAAACACTGCTTAGAACTTCATAATTATTTACATGAAAATTAAGGTGCTCTACTTTAAGTCCTGGCAGGTTAAGGGTTTGATCAAAGGCAAAAGGCACTTTGCGTACCCCGCCAATTCCGGTTATGGTTGTATCGCTTGGCCGCAGCGGGATATTAAACTCAGCACAGGTGGATGAGTCAAGCGATATCCCTCCGCTACCGGTATCTAAAATAAAATTTAAGGTATCTTTTATATTACCAAAGCGGGCCTGAAGCACTATTACCCCGCCGCTGAATTGCTTAAACGGAAAGCGGGTAATAAACTTTGCTTCCTTTTGGGGCAATATTTCCTGTGCATGCAGATTTACAAGTATGAATAACGATAATATAGTGTAGTAAATTTTTTTCATGCAATCTTCAATTCGAATTTACAACCTATTGGATGTACTTTTGTTGTTTATTACATAATTGGAGGAAGTATGGAATTAAATGACCTGTATCAAAAAGCGCTCAGATTTGAATTCTTAACTGTGGAAGAAGGCATGTATCTGTTTGAAAATGCTGCTTTAACCGAATTAATGTTTGTGGCTGATGAACTTAGAAAAAAGCAGGTGCCACACGGCAAAGTTACCTGGCAGATAGACCGGAATGTGAACACTACCAATGTGTGCATAGCCAATTGTAAATTCTGTAATTTTTACCGCATACCTGGCCATGCCGAAGCATACATAACAGACATTGAATCCTATAAAACAAAGATTGAAGAAACTATAAAATACGGCGGCGACCAGCTTTTGCTGCAAGGTGGCCATCATCCGGAACTGGGATTGAGTTTTTATGTAAATCTTTTTAAAGAACTAAAATCGCTTTACCCAAATATTAAACTGCACACACTGGGGCCACCCGAAGTTGCTCATATAACAAAGCTTGAAAAAAGCACACATCGTGAAGTATTGATGGCTTTAAAAGAAGCCGGTATGGATAGCCTGCCCGGTGCCGGTGCCGAAATTTTGACTGACCGGGTAAGGCGTTTGATTAGTAAAGGAAAGTGTGGCGCACAGGAGTGGCTTGATATTATGCATGAAGCACATAAGCTGAACATTACCACATCGGCCACCATGATGTTTGGCCATGTAGAAACATTGCAGGAACGTTTTGAGCATTTGGTGAAGATAAGAGAAGTACAAAGCCGTAAACCTGCGGGTGCAAAGGGTTTCCTGGCTTTTATTCCATGGACATTTCAGGATGTGGATACGCTTTTGGCAAAAATACGTGGCGTGCATAATTTAACTACAGCCGAAGAATATATACGCATGATTGCGATGAGCCGTATTATGTTACCCAATGTTTTAAACATACAGGCAAGTTGGTTAACAGTTGGTAAACAGGTGGCACAAATCTGTTTAAATGCCGGTGCCAACGATTTTGGCAGCATTATGATTGAAGAAAATGTAGTGAGTGCCGCAGGTGCACCGCATCGGTTTACCAGCACCACTATTCAGGAAGCTATTAAAGATGCCGGCTTTGAACCTCAATTGCGAAACCAGCAATACGAGTGGCGTAATATGCCGGAAAGTATTGTAGAGCAGGTTGTAAATTATTAAGAGCCCCTAGCCCACTAAAGGGGGAACAAACAAGTATGACAACAGAAAACAAACAAAAATTACTGCATCGTTTTAGAATAATTGGTATTGCAGAAGGAATTTCGTTTTTAGTATTATTACTGATTGCTATGCCTTTAAAATATTTAATGCAGATACCGGAAGCGGTAAAAATTATGGGGTGGATACACGGAGCTCTCTTTGTTTCATTTATATATTTTGCTTTTGAAGTGATGGGATCTTTAAATAAGAATTTCGCCTGGTTTTTAAAAGCATTTGCGGCTGCATTTATTCCCTTAGGCACTTTCGTTTTTGACAGGCAGTTAAAAAAAGAAGCAGTTTTACTGGCAAAAAGCTGATTCATTATTACAGATTCCTTTCTGCTTTTGGCTTTGCCACTATTTATACGCTGAAAAGACCTCTATTTTTTATAAATTTGATAAGAATTTTATCAAACTGTAATTATTATGTTTAAAAAGCTACCTCTTAAAAAAAAATGTTTTTTAATTATCCTGATTTCAGGCTTCAATCTTCAACAGGTAAAGGCACAGGATAAGGCTGCAGTTCTGCACGATCTGAACACGACACTTATTAATACGGTAATGATCGATTTTTTTACGCCACCTGTTGCCGGTCGTATCTACTCATACCCTAATATTGCTTTTTACGAATGTATCCGGTTAGATGATGCTTCTCTGCCAACATTAACAGGCAAATTAAACGGGCTTGGTAAATTACCGGTGCCACCGGTTAGTAAGATTGATAACCTTGTTTCTGCCGCTGTTTCATTTACTTATGTAGCACAAAACCTGGTTGGTTCCGAATATAAACTGGAAGAATGGCGTCAGCATTTTGTGGATTCCCTCTTACTTAAAGCCAGGGGCGATACAGAGCTGATAAAAAACTCTTTACTATATGGTAAACTTGTTGCCGACAGTGTTTTAGCCTGGACAAAAAGAGATAATTACAATCAGTCTCGTGGCATGCCCAGGTTTACCTTATCAAAAGACGTTGGCACCTGGCAACCAACTCCGGCAGATTATGCACAGGCCATTGAACCGCACTGGAATATGATCAGGCCATTTACATTAAACTCTCCTTCTCAGTTTTCCCCGCAGAAAAAATTAGTCTTTAGTCTTAACAAAAATTCTACTTTTTACAAAACCATGATGGAGGTTTATAAAATTGTAGTAAACCTTGATACAGTGCAAAAAGCCACCGCAAAATATTGGGACGATAATCCAAACGTATCTGTAAACCTGGGGCATTTAAATTATTTTATTCATAAAATTTCGCCGGGCGGGCATTGGTTAATGATAACCAAACAGGCATGCCAGGAAAAAAATGAAACGGTAAGCCGGTCTTCACTTGCTTATACCCTTACCTCCATTGCTTTGCTTGATGGGTTTATTGCCTGCTGGGATGAAAAATACAAAACCGATCTTATAAGGCCCATTACTGTAATAAACGATCATGTTGATAAAAACTGGCAGCCTTATATTCAAACACCGCCGTTTCCCGAATTTACCAGCGGCCATGCAGTTATTTCAAATGCTGCAGCCACCGTGCTTACTGCTTTATTTGGTGATCATTATGAATTTACAGACCAGGCCGAAATTCCCTTTGGAAATGATACCCGCCATTTCAAATCGTTTTACCTGGCAGCTGAAGAAGTGACCTGGAGCAGGGTTTACGGCGGAATTCATTATCCCGAAACAGCACGTATCAGTATTATACAAGGTAAAGAAGTAGGAAAAAATGTATTACAAAAGCTTTACCCCGCTGCAATTAAATAAAACAAGGTATGTCAACTATCAAGCGTCACTTATCAGCAATTTTATTGGTTGTACTTATTCCTTTTGCTGCATTTACACAACAACCAAATGCGGTAAAACTATTCTCCGCCTTACCGCCAGCCAGTACCGGTGTTGATTTTAGAAATGATATAGCTGAAACGGCGGACATGTTTCTGTATATATATGAGTACCTATATGTGGGTGCAGGTGTAACTGTTGGCGATATTAACAATGACGGATTGCCGGATATATATTTTACCTCAACGCTGGGCAGTAATAAGCTATACCTGAATATGGGTAATTTTAAATTCAAGGATATAACAGAATCAGCGGGAGTGGGTGACAGCATTGGTATTAAAACAGGTGTAACCATGGTTGATATCAATAACGACGGATATCTCGACATCTTCATTTGCAAATCGGGATACAAAGATCCGAACCTGCGTAAAAAAGTACTGTACATCAACAACAAAAACAACACGTTTACCAACAGGGCGGCTGAGTATGGACTTGAGGAATCGAGCTATACCATGCAGGCCTATTTTTTTGATTTTGATAACGATGGAGATAAGGATGTTTATTTTTTAAATCACCCGATTGATTTCAGCAAATCAATGACAATACCCGCTACCATTGTAAATGGTAAAACAGTGTATGCAGCAGATACGAACACGCTGTATGTAAGCGACAGGCTTTTTGAAAACAGGAATGGTAAGTTTGTTGATGTTACAAAAAAAGCCGGACTCCTCAATCATGCTTTTGGTTTAAGTGCATCCATTGCTGATATTAATGGGGATGGCTGGCCGGATATTTATGTTGCCAATGATTTTAACAAACCCGATTTTTTATACATTAATAATGGCAACGGAACTTTTACCGATAAACTTACTGACTATGTAGGCCACGTAAGCTTTTCATCCATGGGATCTGATATTACCGATCTTAATAACGACGGGCTTGAAGATATTTTTGTGGCAGATATGGCCGTAGAAGACCCTGTAAGGCAAAAGCAACTCTTTGCAGTAAATCAAAACTACGATAAGTTTAACCTGATGCTTCAGTATGGTTTGTATTACCAATATCCACATAATAGTCTGCAGCTTAACAACGGTAACGGCACATTTAGTGAAATAGCAAATTACGCCGGTGTTGCCGAAACAGAATGGAGCTGGGCTCCGCTGATTGGTGATTTTGATAATGATGGCTGGAAGGATATGTACATCACCAATGGACTTAAAAGAGATATGACCGATTGGGATTATAAGGTTTTTGTGCTCGACTCGGTTATTAACAGTATGAACAAAGGCAAATCTGTTGATTTAAATAAATGGTTGCAAAGTATGCCGCAGGTACCGGTTAAAAATTATTTTTATCATAACAACGGCAGTTTAAAATTTGATAACTACAAAGATATCTGGAGCGATGAGCCTACTTCATTTTCAAGTGGTGCTGCTTATGCCGACCTGGATAATGACGGCGACCTGGACCTTGTTGTAAACAATGTTGACGGTCCCGCTTTTATTTTAAAGAATAATATCCGGGAACTAAATCCTGCTTCTCATTTCTTAAGGTTTCGTTTTTATAAAAGCCCGGCATCAACCGAAGAAGTTTATGGCGCAACTGTAAAGCTTACCAATTCAAAAGGACAAATACAACTGCAGCATTATTACCCGCAGAAGGGGTTTTTATCCAGTATGGAACATGTGCTTCATTTTGGAACAGGAGATGAAAGCACGATAACTAAAGCTGAGATTACGTTTCCCAATAAAAAGAAAATTGTTCTTGAAAATGTGCAGGCAGACCAGGTGCTTACCCTGTACGAATCAAATGCAGTAATCGCCAACAGCACACCGGTTACAAAAACAAAGCATCTTTTTAAGGACATCACATCTCAAGGAAAATTAAAATACACCCAATCAGAAGATGATTTTATTGATTTTAAAAGAGAGCCGCTAATCCCCTATAAGTGCAGCCGTAAAGGCCCTTATTTTGCCAAGGCAGATGTAAACGGAGATGGGCTGGAAGATATTTATATTGGCGGGGCTGCAGGTT
The DNA here is from genome assembly GCA_038328115.1 of Chitinophagales bacterium. GTDB lineage: Bacteria > Bacteroidota > Bacteroidia > Chitinophagales > Chitinophagaceae > Ferruginibacter. The sequence goes on along the minus strand of JBBQLS010000005.1, from coordinate 44,203 downwards.
TTGAAGGAAAGTTAATGATACAGAATGCCAATGGCAGTTTCACTGAAAAAAAACAGGCTGCATTTACAGCCGATAAAAAATACGAAGACATGGGTGCTGTTTTCTTTGATGCTGATGGCGATGGGGATATGGACTTGTATGTAGTAAGTGGTGGTGCCGAATTTACGGCGGGAGATAAATTATACCAGGACCGTTTATACAAAAATGATGGCAAAGGAAATTTTACAGCCGCACCCAATGCTTTGCCAATTGAGGGTTTTAACGGATCGTGCGTTACTGCACTTGATTATGATGGGGATGGAGATTTAGATCTTTTTATTGGCGGCCATGTTTTACCGGGTAAATTTCCTAAACCCGAAAGAAGTATGCTGCTACAGAATAACAAGGGAGTTTTTACAGATGTAACCAGCCAGGTTGCCGAAGCATTACTAAGCCCCGGTATAGTTAACCAGGCTGTTTGGGCCGATGTGGATGGTAATGGAAAAAACGAGTTATCAATCAGCGGCGAGTGGATGCCTTTGGAAATATTTGGAATAGAGAATGGGCATTTTGTAAAAAAGCAAAATATGGTTCACATTATTTTGCCTTCAAAAAAAGATACAACCATCAGTATGGATGCACTAACCGGTTGGTGGTATAATATGAAGGCAGAAGACCTTAATAAAGATGGCAAGATGGATTTTGTTGTTGGTAACCGTGGCTTAAACTCTAACATAAAAGGAAGCATCAACGAGCCTTGTACCATTTATGCAAAAGATTTTGATAATAATGGAAGCTACGATGCTATACTTGGATATTACCAGTGGGGCAAATGTTATCCGCTTTACAGCCGCGATCAATTGATTGACCAGATACCATCTATGCGTAAAAAGTTTGTACGGTACAAAGATTACTCCGGTAAAACAATGGATGAAATTTTAACGCCTGCCGAAAAAAATAATATGGAGGTTTTTAAAACCAATTTTTTTGAATCGGGTGTGCTGATGAACGAAGGCAATAATACTTTCCGTTTTATTCCTTTTCCAGAAAAGGCTCAGTTTTCTACCATTAACGATATGGTTATTGATGATATAGATGGAGACGGTATAAAAGATATATTGGTTTGCGGTAACAGCAACGACCCGGCTGTTATGACCGGTGTGTACGATGCAACATCGGCACTACTTTTAAAAGGCATTGGCGACGGAAATTTTACCGCTGTATCTGCTGCTGAAGATGGACTAAATGTTAAAGGTGAATCACGTAAAATGGTTTATCTGAAAGATAAAGGCATGGTTATCTTTTTAAAGAACGATGCGGCTGCGCAGATTTTTATGAAGCAGTAAACTACATAGACTACAATCCGGTAAAGCCAGGCTATGTAGATTGCTGGAAGGTTATCATTATTCTTCAGCTAAACTTTATGAATTTGGTGTGGTTGATTTTGGGATGCTCACACATACACGGGCAGAAAAACTAACTCTATCGAACTCTAAATGCTTTTGTAATACCAGCATCTGTTTCAAAAAAAAGAGTATCCTTAAGTACATGAATATCACCGAGCATAAATGGCCCTTCTTTATATAAAACAATCATATCTTTTTTATGAATTAAATAATAGTATGATTTTTTTTCATTAAAATAATACATTGAATCTTTTGTGATTTCCCAAACAGGGTGGCTATTTTCTCCTCCCCATTTACCAACTATTCTAGATATTAAACTATCAGTAGGATTCGTCAAATCAGATTTTTTTTTATCAGTATTATTATCATGATTGCAGGAGGCAAATATTAATATTATTAGAAATTTTTTCATTGATTTTTTTATTTAAGGGATAAATATCTGCCTAAAGGATCTTGGTGACAAAAACTGTCTTTTCATAAAAGCCGATTTGAAAACAGGTTATCTTTTTAGCAGTTTTAATTAATTGAACTCCTCATTCAGTGAGCCACCCTTTGGGTGGTGACTCACCGAAAGCATTTCAGCAACAACTTTCCTAACTCTTCTATCTTTGCAATTTCTAATGCATAGGTTTTGTTAGGGTGAGTCACCCCTTCAAGGGTGGCTCACCCTGCTTCCTTATGCGGTGAGCCACCCTGTTGGGGTGACTCACCGGAATCATTTCAACAACAACTTTCCAAACTTTTCTATTTCCGCAATTTCCAATGCAGAGATATTTTCGTTGTTATCAAATTTCGATTTAAAAAAAAGCAATCTTTTGTGTTGCGGATATTTTTCCAGGATAGCATCAATTTTTTTTCCAACAGTTGCGTCTTTTACAGGTAAGGGTGCCGAAATAGTTGCAGCGGCCCGTTCACGGGTTGGCTTCTTTTTAATGATTGCTTCTAAAGTTGCAAGCTTACCCTGAGAAATATTATCCGTCTTACTTGCTTTACTATGCAATCCCTCTAATTGTTTTTTACTTAAACCACCACGGTTGCAATATTGCTGGTGCAGGCTGTTTACAAAGTTGGATGTTGGGTGCGCCTTCACCATTTCGTTGAGTATATCTAAAAGTATATCCATTGTTTTTCTACATAAAAGTATGCAATGTTTTTTTTCCGGCGATTGTTAGTTCATCGCCAACCGCAATCCATTTTCCAAATTCTGTTGGCGGTATGTAACAATCAACAGATAAATAATAGGCGTGGCCATAATCGGTTAATGTTGACCATTGCGGCAACGCTTTAGTTCTTTGTTGTGCAAATATTTTAGGAAACCCATGCAATACTTCGCCTGTTTGCGGATGGCGTGTTGGTACCACACACCTTGCACGTGGGCTTATCCCATAAAGCGTTACTTCGCCGATTTTAAATTCAATGGCTGTTCCTTCTTCCAAAAAAAGTTTGTCCTCCCAAAAAGCGGGAACATCTGTAATTTCAATAGTGGCTCTAAAACGTTGTCTCGTTTCTTCCATATTCATATCATTAAACCAGGCTGCAACCGTTTTAAGGCTTGCATTTGATAAAACCGTTACGCCACTTTGTACGGGTATATCCAGAAACTCTCCTTCGGTATTTCTGATAAGTGTAACCCGCATTTTAAAAAATACAGAAAGAAATTCATCAATAGCGTGCTTTTCTTTTTGCAGATGAAAGTTGTTCCAGACTTCTTCTGTGTCATACCTGAAGGAGATTATTTCACTTTCAAAATCAACAGCAGATCTTAACAGGTGTACCAGCGCATTTGATTTACCATTCACAAATTTTCCATTGCCATCAATAATGGCGAATTCCCTGTCGTGCATTAAACAACCTCCATTGCCGATCTGCGCCTTTTGCAACGAAATTCCATCCAGCGATTTTACCGGGTAAATTGTAATTCTTTCTACAACAGGATTTGTTTGCATTATAAAAACTGGTTGAACTTACACCGTAAATGATTCGGTTAAAATTAGCACATGATATGCAATAATTGAATATACTCTTTCGTTTAACATTAATACTCTAAACATTTAATCCATGAACAAAACCCCCTATCAGGCAAAATCCGGCCACATTGTGGTGCAGGCAATTAAGAGTTTTATTGGTAAGCTAAGGCAAAATCCCGATGTTTACCCGATCCGTTACTACAAAAAAAGCCGTAGGTTTGGCGGTAGTTTCAACAGGCAGGCAATAAAATAACGAACTCCTGTTCGGAAATTACCTTCGGAAAGATTAAGTAAAACTGCGCTTGACAATATGTGTAACGGTTTTGTATTTTTGATGTACAAAATCTGATGTATGAAAAACAATACCACCACAATGCAGTTTTCTGCCAATGTTATTATCAAATTTTTGGGTAGTGCCTTAAGAAGTTTCTTTCAATCTGGTCAAAATCGTGATTTTAAAAGACTAAAGGATTTTATTTCTTCCTGAATAAAAAAAATTACGCTTTATAATTTCAGCATCTAACTAAACAGATACTCCACATCCGATTTGGAAAGTGCTTTTACAAAGCTTGCATCATCTGCAATAAGTTCGCTGGCCAATTTTCGTTTCTTTTCCTGCAGTTGCAGTATCTTATCTTCAATAGTATCAATACAAATCATTCGGTAAGCAAAAATATTTTTGGTTTGGCCAATACGGTGCGTACGGTCAATGGCCTGTTGCTCTACTGCCGGGTTCCACCAGGGATCAACAATATATACATAATCGGCGGCGGTTAAGTTTAAGCCCACACCACCGGCTTTTAACGAAATTAAAAACACCCTGCACTCATCATTATTCTGAAAATTCTGAATAGCTTTTTCTCTGTCGGGTGCCGATGTGCTGCCATCAAAATATTCGAACGGAATACCGTCTTCAATCAGTTTCTTTTTAATTAAAGCCAACATGCCTAAAAATTGTGAGAAAATAAGCGCTTTGTGGTCACCTATATTTTCTTCAATCTCTCTAGCCAGCTCATCTAACTTAATAGAATGATTTGGATATTTTTCATCTTCATTCAATATGGCAGGGCTGTCGCATATCTGGCGCAGCTTCATCAGGCCCTGCAAAATGGTTAACTGCGATTTACCGATTCCCTGCTGATCAATAGTGCCCAATATTTTTTCACGGTAACTGTTGCGGTAAGCCTCGTAAACCTTACGCTGCTCTGTTTCCATTTCGCAAAACAAAATGGTTTCTGTTTTATCCGGTAAGTCTTTAGCCACCTGTTCTTTGGTGCGGCGTAAAATAAACGGGAATAAAAGTTTACGTAAATGTTCTTTTTGCTCCTGCTCACCAAATTTATCAATAGGTGTTGCAAATTCGTTTCTGAAAAATTCCATATTACCCAGCAGGCCGGGATTTAAGAAATTCATTTGTGCAAAAATATCGAATGTATTATTCTGGAGTGGCGTACCACTCATGCACAGCCTGTTTTTTGCATTCAGCAAACTGGCGGCTTTGGTAACTTTTGATGCAGGGTTTTTTATTGCCTGGCTCTCATCCAGTACCACATAATCAAAATTCATTTTCAGCAATACCTGTATATCGCTGCGCAAAGTGCCATATGTGGTAATAATAATGTTGTGTGCACTTAACTCTTCTACACTACGGCTTCTAATACTGCCATGATGAATATGAAAAGATAAAGAAGGCGAAAATTTCTGCACCTCGTTTCTCCAGTTATAGATCAACGTGGTAGGGCATACTACCAGGGCTTTTAAACCACCACTAATTTCTTTGTAATGATGGAGCATACTTAATGCCTGGATGGTTTTACCCAACCCCATATCATCTGCCAGAATACCACCCCAACCCACATCATTCAGATAATTAAGCCACTGAAATCCGGAGGTTTGATAAGGGCGCAGGATAGCCTGTAAGTGTTCGGGAGCAGCAGTTTCCGGAATATTTTTAAACTCCTTCAGCCGCTCATATTTTTCATCCAGCTCAAAACTTAATTCTTTTTCATCCCTGTTTTCATACAACTCATCAATCACACTCATGTGGTATTTTGATAAGCGTAATTGATCGCTTCTGCCATCGCCCACCTTAAATAACAGCGAGTATCTTTTAAGCCATTCATCTGGCAATATGCCCAATGTTCCATCGTTCAATTGAACAAAAGATTGTTTATTTACCAGTGCATTTTTAATTTGTTCAATACCAACACGCTGTTCGCCAAATTCAATTTCAACTTTTGCATCAAACCAATCCATGCCGCTGCTTACATGTATATGCGTGTTGGGCCTTGCTGTATTAAAACGGAAGTTGCGCAGCGCCTCAAAACCAAATACCGGCACTTTCATCTCATTCATAGCATCAACAAATAAAAAGAACCAGTTATTACGCAGCACGTCTGCACCTCTTAATACCAGGTTGTTCTTATTATCATCGGGCCTTACAAACATAGAGTGCAGGCTTTCCAGTTTTTTCAGAAAATTTTCTTCAGCATCCAGGTTTCTTTCAATTATCAGTATTTTATCCCCGTCGGGGATAATGATATTTTCTTTATCTGCGGCTTTGGTTTCAAAACCCTTGTAACTAAACACCGGCTGAAACACCAGGTAGTCGCCTTTCTCCTGCAACTGCAGTTTTACTTCCGGTTCGCCGCTTTTAATTTCCCTTACTAAGCTTTTATCAAACTCTACCTTGTATTCTTTGGTAAGTGGCAGAATAATTTTTTTCATCTTATCGGCCCAGTTGTCTTTACTAAGCTGAATATTTCCTTCCTTCAAAAACTTTTCGGCCTGCAGCACATCTTCAGATTTTTGCCACAGGTACAACACCTTATCATTTAAATAAACCAGGCTGCTGTTACATTCATTATCTGTAAAAGGGATGACATTACCCATCAGTTTAACAGTACATGCAATTTCAAAATGATCGGCCCTGGCCTGCACTTTAAACACCGGTGCAATAAAATGATTGCTCAGTTCTATCTCAACCAGGTTGGCTGTTGTAAACGATTTGCCTTTGGGCAAACAAAAAATAAAATTATTTTCAGATTGTTCTTCAAATATTTTTTTAAGCTTGGGTTGCAGGTATTCTGCAATTAAAGCTTTGGTTTCTTCTGGCAAATCATCTCCATCGGTATGAATAATATTTTCCCAAATACCGCTGAAAGGAGAGTTACGGTCGAGATACTTATTTATTTCAACAGCCTGCAATTTACGCACCTGCTGCACCAGTTGTTTGTCATCTTCACTAAATATCTCTGTGTTTACAAATTTGGTAAGGTCTATTTTTTCTACTTTACCTAGATATTTGCTTTGTTCTTCATTTGCCTCACCCTGTATAGCATCCACATCAAAATATGGATATATACCTGCATTGAAATTGAAAACAACGCCCAGTCTTTTTGATGGACGTTCTTCAACCACCACTTCTTCAGTTGGCATATCGGGTACAATAAAAACTTCTGATGGTCTTGCTGTTACCGTACCGGGTGCCACCCTTTTAATAGAAGTATCTAATACTTTTAAAAAGGGCTTTCCGTCTTTATAAGTAAATTCAAATTTTCCGTTCAGATCATCTTCCAGGCTGTAGCCGTAAATCTGAAGCAGTTTATTTTTTTCCTTATCCCAGTTGCGTATGCTGTCGAAATAATTGGCTCCGTAAGCATCCAGCAATTGCAAAAACAATAACACTTTATGTTCGCAAAGCGGATGTTCTGTTTCTCCGCATTTGCAGGATGTATCAAAGTTACGCTCGTCGTTTTTCTGTATCACCAAAGGAAATGTTTCTCCTTCAATAATCAATTCCGCTTCTACCCGTTCATCGGCCGCTTTAATAATATTTGCTTTGTTGCTGCGTAAAAGATTTTCCGCTTCGGCATAAATACCCGACGATGAAAGCAGTTTGATCATCTTCAGTTCAATATGCTTCATCTTGGCAACAGTATGGCGTTGGTTATACTGGATATTGGTGTTACCCAGCATATTTTTATCAACCATATCCTGCAGGCGAATCAATGCTGCGCCTTCGTGGCGGCAAATATCGCCCATGTTATATGGACAACTGCAGCGGACTGTCATTGATTTGGGATCGGTGTATTTTTGAATATACACTTTGTAAAAAGTAGCATAGCTATCGTCTTTTACCCTGAACACAACGCTGCCCATGAGCTGGTCATGCTCAACCAGTTCAACAAAACCCAATGCATGTATTTTTTTGCTGCGCCGGATCACTTCATCCGAGCCGTTATTGTAAACATATTTGATAAGGTGCGGTAATGCCATGCCTGATTTTAGGATTGCCGATTTAGGATTTCAGGTTTCTGAAAAAGGCAATTTGCAAAAGTAACGAAAAAAAACTGAGCCCCGAAGTGTTACAGAGAGTTTAGAAAGAATTTTGTGTTAATTATTTTAAGAGAGTTGAATTGCTTTTATTTTGAAATCAACTTGCCATCATCGTAAATAACCAACACATTGGCCTGGTCTGGAGTAAGGCAATATCGGATGTCTTTTTCCAATCCAAAGCCCGAAAGACGGTTGTAGTGCGAAGCATTTTTTGTTTTCATGAATTCAAACAGGTCTGCTTTGGCATTGTTATACATGGTAGCTGCCATCTGAGATGAATCGCAGTTAATAGAAAAGTGCTTTCCTATCCGGTTAATTACGGCACCTGCAAATAATGTGTCTTCAATATTTATCCTGTTTTTCCAGGCAGCGCAGCCTAATATTACATTTTGATTTTGTGAAACTAAAAAATCGCAAACCGCTGATAGGTTTGGGAACGACCCGGTGATGATGGCTTTTGCATTAGCTGCAAGCGCCATGTGCAGCAGTTTTGTGCCGTTTGTGGTTGTAAGTACCAGGGTTTTATCGCCAATAAATTCCTTAGGGTATTCAAATGGAGAATTACCATGTTCCAGTCCCTGGGCAATTTGCCCATCTCGTTCTCCGGCAGTGATGCTGTCAATTTGTTTGCCAATGCGAATACATTCTGCAACACTATCAACGGGAATAATAGCTTCAGCGCCATTATACAAAGCAGTAGCAATGGTAGAGGTAGCACGCAATACGTCAATAATTACAACGATGCTTTTTTCTACGGGGTATAAATCTAAAAGCGCAGGAGAAAGAGCGGTATATAATTCGGGTTTATCTGTTTGCATCAGTATAAAATTAAATCAAAATGGCTTTCCATTTCTGTGTTTCGGCATATTCCTTAATCACATCGTTTCTTTTAATCAAAAACTTTTGGAGGTACGATTTAAGAAAAAGCGCATTGGCCATTTTTCCAATTTTTCCATACGGTGTTTCAAAGTTTAGCAGATCAATCATAATAGTGCCGTTTGCTGCGGCTTTAAAATGATGTTCGTGATGAAAACTTTTAAAATCGCCCTTTATCATTTCATCAACAAAAAAAACCGGGCTTTTCATTTCGGTAATTTTAGCGGTAAACAATCTGGTTTTAAAAAGATGTTTTGCCTGCCAGGTTACGGTCTCGTCTTTGTTTATTAAACCTGTCATTACACCATCAATTGCTTTTTCGTTTGTAGAGGCAGTTGATACCTGGTGAAGGTTTATGCTTCTGCTTAAATCAAAAACACGCTCAATAGGTGCGGCAATAAAAGAGGTGAGATGGATTTTGGGCATACTGTTAATGGATAATGAAGTAATGGATAATTCGCTAAACTCAAAAGCTTTTACATAAATAGGAAATCGCAGAATTCGGAAAAATTATCAATTAAACAAATGGCATTTTAACCACCTGGGCTTTAAGTAATGTGTTGCGTATGCTGATAAAAATCTCACTTCCAATAGCCGAATATTTTGTATCTACATAGCCCATGCCAATAGCTTTGCCCAGCGTAGGCGATTGTGTTCCCGATGTTACTTTTCCTATTATCATACCTTCAAAATCTTTTATTTCATAATCATGCCTGGCGATGCCTTTTTCAAGCATTTCAAAACCTACCAGTTTTTTTGTAAGGCCTTCAGCCTTTTGTTTTTCAAAATAAGTACTGTTTGTAAAAGTTTTACTAAACTTGGTTATCCAGCCCAGGCCTGCTTCTAATGGAGAAGTGGCATCATCAATATCATTGCCATATAAACAGTAGCCCATTTCCAAACGCAATGTATCCCTTGCACCCAAACCAATCGGTTTAATGCCACCTTTTTTGCCCGCTTCAAAAATGGCGTCCCATATTTTTGCTGCATCATCGCCCTTGTCTTCAAAATAAATTTCAATGCCACCAGCACCAGTGTAACCGGTTGCACTTACCAATACATTTTCGACCCCGGCAAATGTTCCTTTGGTGAACGTGTAATATTTTAAATTCATGATATCCATTTCGGTAAGCGGCTGTAACATCCTGGTAGCATTGGGACCCTGTATGGCTAGCAAACAGGTTTTATCAGAAATATTGTGCATCTCTACCTGTTTATCGTTAAACTGCTGTACCCAGTTCCAGTCTTTGTCAATATTGCTGGCATTTACAACCAGCATATATGATTTGTTTTCTTCCAGACAATAAACAATCAGGTCATCAACAATACCTCCATCTTTATTTGGAAAGCAACTGTATTGCGCTTTGCCATCTGTTAATTTTGATGCGTCGTTACTGGTGATGCGTTGTATAAGATCCAGCGCATCTTCTCCTTTCAAAATAAATTCACCCATGTGGCTTACATCAAACACACCTGCCGAATTGCGCACTGCTGCATGTTCATCATTAATGCCCGAATAACTGATGGGCATATTATATCCGGCAAACTCAGCCATTTTAGCACCAAGGTTAATATGTTTTTGTGTGAAGGGTGTATTTTTCATGAAAATTACTTATTTTTTTATGCTGCAAATGTAAAATAAAAAGCTGATGGAACCGGTAATAAAAAGTCCCCCGAAAAATCGGGGGACGTTGTTGGTTTCAACTTCAACTCAACTATTGAAACGAGTTTTAATTATCTGTTAAAATTTCCTTCAGGTCTTCGCAGGCTACTCTTATCCTTTCGCAAGATTCTTCCGTGTTTTCTGTTTTATCAATTTTTATGTGCAGCGAACCCGGATTGGAGTTTATATAAAAAGTTGTTTTATCTTCCAGTGTTATCTCTTTATCTACAAAATTATTATGTCTGAACTTTGTACCGTTGTTAAGTAAATGTTCGTTCAGGTAAACCTCAACCTTATGTGCCTGGCTTCTTTGGTATGCTGCATCCATTTCGTATTCATCATCATCATCCGAAATTGAAATTGAAATATCATGATTATGAAAACAGGATGGCAAGGCAGTAAGTATTACTAATCCCAAAATAATTGACAGCGCATATCTTTTCATTTTTTCTCTTTTTAAAAATGATAAATCAGTTAATACCCACCATCGGGCTAAGTACCGGCAGTTGAGAGCTTAATGCTGTTGGTTCATTACTATTTTTCATCTTATCCAATTGCTTCTCAATTTTTTCTTTCGCTTTTTCTAATGAGTCCTTTACTCTTTGTTCCTCTTTTTCCAGCTTTACTTTCATTGAGTCAAGCTTGTTCATTGGTTCTCCGCTGTTATAACGGTAGTTATCGTTGCCGTTGTTATCGTTTGTTATAACTTCTATGCCGCTTCCGTTTATCGTTACTTTGGTGCGGCCTTCCTTGCCGGCATCCGTTCCGTTTAAGCTATACAAATGGCCGTCGGCTTTCATAACATATTCATGGCCCGTTTTCCAATCGTCATAAGTATCTTCAGAATCATACCAATCGTTATTATCCCAGTTGCTGCCAAAATGAACGTTGTTAAACCAACTGATACTTTTGTCAATTTTTATTCTTTTGCCAACAGGTACGTAAATGGTAAGTACAATACGCTGATTGCGGAACTTGTCATTTTTATTTATGCCGATGCCTTTATCCATCAGTAACACACTGTCTTTTTGCACGCCGTTGTATTGAATTTTTGCTGCATTGTTTTCAGCAATATTTCTGGATCTTCCGGTTGCTGTTTTTATAAGTGTAACTTTAAAACTGTCGTTGGTTGCTTTAACAATACGCACATCAACATTATTTACAAAAGCGGTATCTTCCTGTATGCCTTCAAAAGGTTCAAACCTTATAAACCTGCGGTGATTGTATTTATCCAGCGGCGATTTTGCAGTTATTTCCAGCTTATCTACTGTTGGGTTGGTAAGCGTGATCTCCTGCTCAGCAAGGTTTTTGCTGCTGTAACTAAACTCCTGGCTTATAGAAGCTACCAGGCAGATAAAACATATCCATCCTATAACCCACATGGCACCAAATGAAAAGCCAAGCATTTTACCATTGCTTTTTGAGCGTGCAATTTTTCGGATGATCCAGGTAATGATGCCGATAATTGGTACGGCTATAAAGAAAACCAGTGTACCCCATGCAAGAGAATTCTGATAATCTCCGCCAATTAAAAAATCTTTTAAAGGAAACACTCCGATTGATGCAATGGCCAGTGCAAACAATGCCATTACCAATGCAAAGCATACACAGCCAATAATGAAGTAGGCAAATATTTTTGCTATCATGGCAATCACATTACCCAATCCGCCGCGGTTGCGCCTTGAAAAATTTTTAACGTCGCCTGCAACCATGTTTGCCTTTTCTGTTACTAATGAAGATGCTTCTTTACCAAATGTTGAAGCTTTTTTTCCAACACCCTTCATCTCTTCCATTACAGAAGCTTTGATGGAATTCATATCCACTTTCTCTCCCTTCATTTCCAGTTTTTCAGATGTGGTGGATGCTTCAGGAATTACAATCCACAATATAATGTACACGATCAATGATGTTGGGCTGAAGGTGAAACGCAACACATCTCCAAAATCCCACAAACCGCCCCAACGGCTCCAGCGTGAAATAAATGAGAGGAAAGGAAGCAGAAACAACACCCTTGGTATCCAGGCGTTGATGCCGAAATAATTACCTATACCGCTGCACACACCTGCAATCAGCTTTTCATCCGGATTACGGAACAGTTTTTTCCTCGATCCACCAATTTGTGTAGTAGCACTGCTTGGCACTGCTATCCACATAATGATGTAGGTTAAAAACCCAACACCCGAAAATAACAGTACCACAAAAATTATCCTGGCAATTACCACATCTATATTAAAATAGTTGGCTAAGCCGCTGCACACCCCCCCCAATACTTTATCATTCTCATCGCGGAATAATCTTTTATGCCCGGTTGAAGAAGAAGTACTACCGGTTGATTGTTCCTGGTTTGATGATGAAGCAGATGATTGAGACTGTGCATCATCCATGGCTTCGAACTCCTCAGGGCGGCCCATATTTTTAATGATGGCGTTTACATCATCATCAGTAATGCATGTGGCCCCTTTGGTAATTTTTTCCTGAAACAGCTCACCAATCCGGCTTTCAATATCGTTGATAATCTCTTCTTTGCCTTCTTCATTGGCAAAGTGGCGGTTCAGGCTTTCAGTATAATTTTTCAGCAGTTCAAATGCTGTTACTTCTATAGGAACAACACGTCCCTGGAAGTTTATGTTGATTACTTGTTTCATGGCTTAATTTTTTTTCGTTTCGTTAGTTGCTTTGGCACAATAAAAAAACATGGCTATACTTTTTTATTGTTAAGAGTTGTTGAAGTTGTTGTTATTAGTTTCCTGACCGTCGTGGGTAAGTGCCCTTACGGCATTGGCCAGTTCGTACCAGGTTGTTTCCAGTTCTTTGTAAAATGCCGCCCCTTTTTCGGTAAGGGTAAAATATTTACGTGGCGGCCCGCCGGTGCTCTCTTCCCAGCGATAAGATAATAATTCTGCATTTTTCAGCCTGGTTAAAAGCGGGTATAAAGTACCCTCCAGGATGTTCAGGTTGGCCGCCTTCATTTTTTCAATGATGTCCGAAGGGTAAGCTTCGCCCTCTTTTATTATAGAAAGGATGCAAAACTCCAGAACCCCCTTACGCATCTGGCTGGCTGTGTTGTCAATGTTCATGGCTTCATTTTTTTACCTCAGCAACTCCGGCCCCCTCTATCTCCCCCAAGGGGGAGGAAAAGGAGAAGATTGTTGTGAAGATCTTTTCGAAAATATTTTTCATGGCTATACTTTTAACCTCTCCCCTTCTTCTTTCTCCCGATGGCTATAGGGAGAGGGTTGAAGTGAAGATTGGTTTGAAGTTGGCTATACTTTAAGAACTTTATGACTTGAAATAACCGGTTTATTCCCTATCACTACACAAAGATAATAGAATTTTAGTACTATGCAACACATAATACCGTATTTTTTATAGTAGTGGGTTGTAGATATTAGCTGATTTTGCCCGAAATGCTTTACTGTATTGGATTTAGGAGTTTAAAAATATTTTATCAGAAAGAATATGTTTGGATGAATGGCAAATTTTGGGGTATAAATGGACTACCTTACAGCAAGATTTCTGAGTTAGGGTTCTTTATTTAGGTGTCGGAATCCTGCGTTTTTCCCAAAGTTGTTAATATTTTTATAACGGTAATATTACCCGTAACATTGGCACCTATGTTGTTCGTATAACAGACAGGAGGAAACATTATGAAATACATTTTTTACACTTTAACAAGCCTGTTTGTTTTAGCTGGCTGTGGTACTAATAAAGATTATTTATCACGTAGTGATAATGATAATACCCTGTTTGATGCCATTAAAATGCTAAAAAAACGCAACGGCGACACAACAGCATTAAATGCCTTGCCGCTTTTATACAACCTTGCGCAACAAAGAAACCTGCGTAAAATAAACAGTTACAGCAGCTCAAATAATATTGACCGCTGGGATAAGATGATTAATGCCTACGGTACATTGCAGGAAATGCATGATGCCATTATTGAGAACGATGCCGCCAGCCGTGTGGTAACCCCTGCTAATTACCAGCAAACTATTTACGATCTTAAGCAACAGGCTGCCGCTGATTATTACAGCCTGGCCACCGATTTTTTAAATAAGCCTGGCCGTATTGATGCAAAAACCGCCTACAACTATTTTAAGAAAGCAGATAAGCTGGTTCCTGGCTTTCGGGATGCCGCATTAAAAATGGATGAAGCTTATCAGCATGCCATTGTTAATGTGGTCATCAATCCTGTGCAGGATAATTCTTACTTCTTTAATACTGGCTGGGGCAATTATGGTTATAACTATAGCAACGAATATTTTCAGCAAACGCTGGTTAGGGAACTTAAAGGCATCAATAGTAATCGCTACCCTGCCCGTTTTTATACTGATTGGGAAGCCAGGCGTGATAACGTGCAGCCCGATTGGGAAATCAATCTTACACTCAGGAATATGAATATACCCCGGCCACAAACATATACCTACAGCCGCAATGCCAGTCAACAGATTGAAGTTGGAAGAGATACAAGCGGTCGTGTTATTTACAAATCCGTATATGCAACCGTAAATATTGCCAGGCAATCGTTTACGGCCAATGCCGATATGGAAATAAATATAAAAGATCTTGTAACAGGCAAGAATATTGTGTATAATACATTCAGGGAAGATTATCGCTGGGAAGAAGAACATGCGACTTACTATGGCGATAATCGTGCACTAAGTGCCAACGACTGGGCATTGATAAACAACAGTTATTATAATGAGCCTCGTAAAGAAGATGTGCTGAATGAACTTTACCGTAAATTATATCCGCAGGTAAAAAATAAAATAAGTTATGCGGTTGATTGGTAGCTAAGAGGAAAAAGGAGTTGAAGGAGAAATACATTTTCTATTCTCTTTTCCACCTTTTCTCTTTCAGCTCTTAGCCTCCTAGATAAAAATTCTATACACAATCCAGCTCATCAGATATGCCAGGCCGGTCATGTAAAACAATTGAATTACCGGCCATTTCCAGCTACGGGTTTCTCTTTTTACAACAGCCAGTGTACTCATACACTGCATAGCCAGTACATAAAATACCAGCAGCGATAACCCGGTAGCCAAATCATACACTTTGCTTCCATCGGGTCTTACTGCGGCACCCATTTTTTGGCGTAACGTACTGTTGTTTTCATTGACATCTTCTCCAACGCTATATAATGTTGCCATGGTTCCTACAAAAACCTCCCTCGCTGCAAATGATGTGATCAAAGCAATGCCAATTTTCCAATCGTAACCCAATGGGCGTATAGCAGGCTCAATGGTTTTACCCAAAGTGCCTGCAAAAGAACTTTGCAGTAATTCAGTTTTCCGCTGTTTATTTAATTCATTTTCCTGTTGCGGATTATTCTTTATAAGCTGCTCATATTTTGCTGTAACTGCCGCCATTTTTTGTTTGGGACCGTACGTACTTAAAGCCCACAACAGCAGGCTTATCATCATAATTACTTTACCGGCATCAAACACAAATATTTTTGCCTTTTCAATCATGGTGGTTAAAGCGTTCTTCCACCTGGGAGCCCGGTAGGTTGGTAATTCCAGAATAAAAAAACTACGCTCTGTACTTTTAATAAACCACTTCATTACCCAGGCAACTATCAATGCCATTACAGTTCCCATTAAATACAAAGCCATCATAACCAATCCCTGCAAACTTAAAAATCCAAAGTATAATTTAGATGGAATTACCAATGCTATTAGTATCGTGTAAACTGGCAGCCTGGCACTGCAACTCATCAACGGTGTTATCATGATGGTGAGCAGCCTCTCCTTTTTGTTTTCAATATTTCTGGCACTCATAATGGCTGGCACAGCACAGGCAAAGCCGCTGATCATCGGCATCACACTCTTGCCATTTAAGCCAACTTTACGCATTAATTTATCCGACAAAAAACTGATACGTGCCATGTAACCGGTATCTTCCAAAATGGTTATAAACCCAAACAATATCATTATCTGCGGAATAAAAATCAGGATGCCACTTAATCCTGCAACCACACCATTTATTAACAGATCGCTCCACCATGTTTCGGGTAAATTGTTGCTGAGAAAACCTCCCAGTTGACCAAACACCCACTCAATGCCATCCATGGGGTATTTGGCAACCCAAAACACACTTTGAAAAAGCAGGAATAAAACAACCATTAAAATAAGATAACCCCAGCGGCGATGCAGCAACACATCATCAAGCATTTCATTAAGCAGTGCTTTTTGCAACGGATCAGCTTCCACAACTGTTTGCTGCATGATGTGTTTAATGCGGCCGTAACGCTGCATTATTTCCTCAGCCTGCGTTTTAGTGGGATTGAACTTGTTGTCAATCTCAATCTGCTCAATAGTATCCTGCATACCAGGCTGTAGTAAAAAATGTTCGTGATTGATGAGATAATGAATGGCCGTGTAGCTGCTGATTTCGGGGTAATGAACTTTAACAGCTTCAATGGAACCGGACGCCAATGCATGATTATCAATAAAATTACGGGCAGGCGGTTGGGAAAGATTTTCTGCCAATTGGTCTATCACTTTCTTTAACTGCTCAAGTCCTTTATTTTTTCTGGGGTTGATGGGTACAATCGGTACGCCCAGCTCCCGTTCAAGCCCCGGTATATCAATCTGTGTTCCTTTTCGTTTGGCAAGGTCCATCATGGTAAAGGCAACCACAACAGCAATATTCAGATCAATTATTTGTGAACAGAATAACAGGTTGCGCTTTAAATTGCTGGCATCGGCAACCAATAAAACCATATCAGGTTTTATGGCTTCGTCCTGGTTTAATAAAACCTTATAAGCCACCCATTCATCAGCCCGTTTTGGGTACAAACTATAAGTGCCTGGTAAATCTATAATGGTTGCTGAAAGGCTGGCAGATATCCGGCTTTGCCCCATTTTTTTATCAACCGTAACACCGGGAAAATTACCAACCTGCTGGTTTAAACCGGTTAAATAATTAAACAGGGAGCTCTTTCCGCTATTGGGATTACCTACTAATGCTATATTTATTTTTTTTGTCAATGGAATATTAGCTGCAAAAATAACGGTAAACCCATCCTAACTGGTTACGAATTAAAGAAAGTTGAGCACGCTATGCGGAATATTTTTAATTGCTTTGTAACATCTTAACATAAATAGCTACTAATAATAAAACAGCATCCATTGCAGGTAGAAAATAATAAAGAAGTTTTTGTACAAAAGATAACCGAATACGAAGGGTTGATCCATAAAGTTTGTCACATGTATGTACGTACAGAAACTGACAGACAGGATCTTTTTCAGGAAATTGTTATACAGCTCTGGAAAGCTTATTCTTCCTTTAGAAATGAAGCGAAATTTGGAACCTGGTTGTATAGAGTGAGTATTAACACGGCTATTACAGGCTTGCGCAAAGACAAAAATATTACCCAGCCTTATGAGCCAAATAGTTTACCAATAACTATTGATGACACATATATATATAAGCAAAAAGAAGAACAATTTGCACAATTATACATCGCTATTGAGTTACTTAACGATATTGAAAAGGCAATTGTTATGCTTTACCTGGAAGATAAAAGCTACCTGGAAATGGAAAATATATTAGGTATTAACGAAGGTACCCTCCGGGTAAAAATGAACCGAATCAAAGAAAAATTACGTCAAATAACAAAAAAATACTGAAATGGAACTGAACGATTTAAAACAAACATGGAGCGAAACAACATCGTCACAATCACCCTTAAAAAATAATATTATGGACATGATTAAAAGTAAAAGCAACGGACCAACATCTATCCTTGAATCTAAATTTAAAAAACAACTATTGGCATTACCGGCATTACCAATATTGATAGCGGTTCAATATTACAGAACCCCACAAATGCTTAACAATCCAGCAATCTGGTTTTTGTATTCGCTTGGCATTATTTCTGGCGGTTACATTTTATACAACTACTTAATTGTAAAAAAGCTTCAGCACCCGCAGTTTGCAGTAAAAGAAAACATTGAAACTCAAATAAAAAAACTGGAAAATAGTTTTACTCTATTCCGGATTTTTATGTCGCTGGTTTATATTTTAATGCCCATCGGCTTAGAATTGGCTATTAAATACAACCTGCAAACCGGGTTAGAGCAATGGTATGATGTGAATTTGATTATCCGCATACTTGTTTATGCCGGTGGGCTTATTGGTATGTATTTTTTAAGCCGCCGTTGGTTTAAACTAACTTATGGGGGGCTTTTATCAAATCTTAAAAGCCTCGCAGAACAGTTGTAATAGCTACTTTCCTTTTTACGTAAACTTTACAGTACAATAATTGCAAAAGAGGTTTGCTTGTATATCTTTGTGGTATTCATCAAATACCGTTACATGAAACGCATTTTCTGGCTGCTATTGCTTATTTCAACAATTGCTACTGCACAAAAAAATAAAAAGGCACAAATAAAAGCACAGCTAAAAGCAGATAAAATAGTTTTAGCCGCATTGCAAAATCATATCGGTTATTTGGCCGATGATAAACTGGAAGGCAGAAGAACAGGAACTGCCGGAGAAAAACTAGCTTACGAATACATCAGCAAAAAAATGGAAGAAGCCGGCCTGGAACCAAAAGGAGAAAACGGAACGTTTATTCAGCCCTTTGATGTTAATGAAGGCAAAGAAATTAAGCCCGAAACCTTTTTAAATATAAACGGATTTATCCTCAGGCTGGATATAGATTATTTTCCATTGAGTTTTAGTGCCAATGCAAAAGTAACTTCATCCGCTGCCATGGCCATGCCGCAAAGCGAATCCGTTTGGTTTTGGGACCTGAAAGAAACACTTGAGCAAAATAAAAATAATCCGCATTTTGATCTTGAAGATGTCATTATAAAAAAGGCAGAAAAAATTGCATCAAAAGGAGCTACTGCATTACTTCTTTATAACAGCTCCGAAATTAAAGACGAACTGAAATTTGACCCCAAATCCAAAACAGATGCAACCAAAATTCCTGTGCTTTATATAAGTAAGGAAATGAAGAGAAGGTTTTTAAACGATGAGTTAAGTTTTGTTGATTACAAACTGGAAGTTTCGATAGGTGATAAAAAAAGAATTGGGCATAATGTGATTGGCTATATAAATAACGGCGCTGCCAACACCATCATAATAGGTGCCCATTACGATCATCTGGGTTATGGCGAAGATCATAATTCATTATACACAGGAAGTATCCCGATGATTCATAATGGTGCCGATGACAATGCAAGCGGCTGTGCTGCTCTTGTGGAGTTAAGTAAGCAACTTAAAAACTCTAACTTAAAAAACAACAATTACATTTTTATAGCATTCTCTGGCGAAGAATTGGGTTTGTTTGGCAGTAAATATTATACCGAGCATCCGGCTGTAGATCTTACCAATACCAACTATATGATTAATATGGACATGGTTGGCCGGTTGAACGACAGCACACATGGCTTTACCATTGGTGGTTATGGCACTTCGCCGGTTTGGGGTCAGGAACTCACTTCCACCGATCAATATTTTAAAATTAATTTCGACAGCAGCGGCTCAGGGCCAAGTGATCATACGTCTTTTTACAGAAAAGATATTCCGGTGTTGTTTTTCTTTACCGGTGCACATAGTGATTATCATAAACCCAGCGATGATGCAGATAAAATTAATTACGGCGGCGAACTGCTGGTGCTGAAATATATTTATGGGGTAATAGAAAAAACAAATGATAAGGGCAAGCTGGCTTTTACCAAAACCCGGGAAACACAACAAATGGGCAAACGTAGTTTTAGTGTGAGTATGGGCATTATGCCCGATTATACTTTTAGCGGAACCGGTGTAAGGGCCGATGGAATTACTGAAGGAAAGCCCGCCGAAAAAGCCGGGTTAAAAGCTGGCGACATTATTATACAAATAGGTGAATATAAAATACCGGAGATACAGGTTTATATGCAAACCCTGGGTAAATTTAAAAAAGGAGATGCAACAAAAGTTACTGTTAAGAGAGGTACAGAAGAAAAAATATTTGACGTAGTATTTTAGTGAGTTTTAATAACCAGAAGATACGGCTTATTAACTCAAATTCAATCTTAAAAAAATATCCCTTCGGGGGATATGGGCATGAAATTAAAAATTGACAACGAAGCCATAGCCGAAGAGTTTTTTGACGACTCTGTATTGCTTGGCATTGTTGCGCCCATAAAGGATTACCAGTTTAGCTGGCAGCTTAACCAGTTGCTGGGACTGGGTTTCAGGGTTAACAACGATATTGAGATACAGCTTACCAAAAAACAGCGTAAATATTTTTTCAGCATTTATGAATATGCCTTGCCAGCCATCAGCGTAACGCATTATTTATACAACAACGAAAACGATGGCGAATATCTTTTACCCGAATTTAAGCACCTTGATTTTTTGTGGCTGATAAAGGGAGACCCGGTGCCGGCAGAAGAATTAAAATATTTAATTCAATCCATCAGAACATTACCGGGTGTGCAATTGGTAACCGAAATGACGAATGAGAAAATAAAACATAAGCAGCACCTGATTTTTTAAAAACCCCCCTCCGCCCCTTGTCCTTCGACTTCGCTCAGGATGAGGGGTAACTTGGAGCATTATATTTTTAATAACTCAAATTGAATAATTATGTGGCCAGAAATTGAAAACAAACTTTACCAGGAATTTATTTTTCCTGATTTTTCAAAAGCATTTGGCTTTATGACCAGGGTGGCGATGGCTGCAGAAAAAATGGATCATCACCCCACCTGGAAAAACACCTACAATAAAGTGGAGATTTGGCTAAGTACCCATGATGCCGGTGATACTGTAACAGATAAGGACCGTAAGCTGGCCGCAATAATTGATAAACTGACTAATTGATTTTATTTTTTTTGGAATACCTGATCAATGCAAATACTGAAACCAGCATCCAGCTGGCTTCCAGAATTACAAAAGGAATATAATTGATAAGCCAGGATGCAAGGCAGGCAAGCCCTGCACCTGTAATATTCATGAAAATATAAGGAAGGCTGTTTGAAGAAATCTTCTTAAGCAGGTTTAAAAAAAAAGCGATTAATAAAATGGTAACGCCGGCAAATCCTATCCAGTCGTTAATGTTCAAATGCATGTGGCGCCTGGTTATTTTGTTTTTATTTCTTTCAATGCAATAAAAAACCCATTTTTCATGCTTAGTATAACGGGCATTTTTGCAGCAAAAGTAAAATAAACCTGTTCTTCAGTGGGGGCATTAGTGGCATTCAAATCGTTAGCTGTAAACTGTTCTACCGTTTCCTTTTCTCCATTCACCAGTATTTTAAGTTCCTTAGGGTCTTCGTCTGTAACGCCCATCTTCTTTGCAGATTCATTGGTATTCATTTTCAGCATTACACTTTTAGTTCCTTTGGTAAGGCCGGTAAATGAATTCTTGCTTATCCAAACGCTCAGTGTGTTATTATCCAAAGCTTTTGTACCAGGAGCAAAATAATTGTATAGTGTATTGCCAGAAACCATTGCCGCAGCAGTGTGTGTAATGGTACCGTTGATATTTATCGGATCAGTCATTTGCCAGTCAAAAACCAAGGCCGGTGCAAGTGCTTTTACGGTAACAATAAAATCGTATTTCTGTCCGTTGGATTCTACTCCATAAATAAGTTTTGTGCCGGGTTTTATTAAGCTCTGTAAATTAACCTGCGCAAAACTAAATACAGAGCATGCCAATAAACTAAATAGAAAGATTATTTTTTTCATAATTTATTTTTTTTACAAGATACAATTACTGCAAACATAAAAAATACCCACTGCACGGTATTTATGGTTTTACAAGCACGGTTTTTTCAGCGGCGATTGTAAACACTCCAATCGGTTCTGCAAAATTTTCAAGCCCGTTGATTTTTAATAAATTCTTTACTTCTTCTACAGCATTTGCATCAACTGCAATTAATAAGCCGCCGTTGGTTTGCGGATCGGGTAATAAATTAAATGCTTCCATTACATTCATGCCCTTTTCAAAAGCAGTTTTAGTGCTGTAACTGTTCCAGTTGCGGTAGGTTGCATCGGGTACAATACGTTGCGCTAAATATTCTTTTACTCCATCTGCAACCGGCAAGGCCGAATAATTTATTTCTGCGGAGCAACTACTTCCTTCAGCTATTTCAATTAAATGACCAAGTATGCCGAAACCGGTAACATCTGTCATGGCTGTAACGCCCTCGATCTTGCCCAATGCTTCACCAATTTTATTGAGTTGTGTCATCTGGTTTATCATTACTTCCACATGCTCTTCTTTTATAACGCCTCTTTTTTGAGCAGTTGATAAAACTCCCACACCCAATGGCTTGGTAATAAAAATTACATCGCCGGGTTTTGCCATATTATTTTTTTTCAGGTTTTTTATATCGATCAGGCCGGTTACTGCCAGGCCGAAAATTGGTTCGGCACTATCAATACTATGTCCCCCGGCTAATGGAATGCCGGCTTCCTCACAAATTTTACGACTGCCATCTAAAACTTTTTGTGCAAGTTCTGGCGGCAGTTTTTCAACCGGCCAGCCTAAAATAGCCACAGCCAGTAAGGGTTTGCCGCCCATAGCATACACATCGCTGATGGCATTGGCGCTGGCTATGCGGCCAAACTCAAAAGCATCATCAACAATGGGCATAAAAAAATCGGTGGTAGAAATTAATGCCATGCCGTTTCCCAGGTCATATACAGCCGCATCATCTTTACTGCTGTTGCCAACTAATAGTTTGCTGTCAGAAGGCATTGCAATATTTGTCTTTAAAATTTCATCAAGTACTTTGGGAGCAATCTTACAACCGCAGCCTGCACCTCTTGAAAACTGTGTCAGTTTTATTTCTTCTGATCTATCTATCATTATTTTTCTTTTCGTTTGAACACAATGGCCGAATTCTTTTTCAAATCGCCACTGAAGCGTATTTCATATCGTTCCTTACCGTCATTCACTATCAACAAGCCTGTATTGGGTGGTAAGCTTCCCAGGTTTTCGGCGTACATTACAATTTGTATGCTGTCGGTTATATCTTTTGTATAAATTGTTTTACGAACAGGCTTTGTACTTAAGCCAACCATTGGCATAATAACGTTACCATTCATTATTACGCTTACTGTATCGCCATCTACTTCACCATTATCGTACAAAGTTAATACCAGGCTATCGGATGTATAGTTAACACGCTGGATGGTTTCAATGGTTCTGCCGTTAATCTCAGCAGCAGGTTGTTTGGGTTTTGTTTCCTGCGGTTTCTGTGGTTCATTTTTTACAATTACTTCTTTGGTTTCTGCCGGTTCTTTTTCTTTGGTAGTTTTAACTTTTACCGGTTTCTCTTTGGCTGGTTTTTCCTTTTCAACTGGCTTTACTTTTGCAACCGGCTGTTCTTTTACAGGTTGTTCTTTTATTACTTCTGTTTTTACAACAGCAACTTCTACCGCAGGTGTTTCAACCGGCAAAAACGAAAGATCACTATCCAGTCCCAAAACTTTTAATTGTTTTACCAGCGGCGATTCTTTGTACTCAGTTTTCTTTTCAACATGAATATACCCCGTTGCCGGTGCATATTCTTTTGTTCTGTTTGTTTGAAACATGCCTTTCAAAACCATTACATCATTCGTCATTTGAAAATTGAGCACGTTTAAAACATAAACCCCTTTGGGTGGTTTTATAGGATAATTATTATCCAGCAGTTTTAGATCCTGTGTAACAACCTTATCTCCGTCGATGGTAATCCTTATTTTTTTTACCCCGTAATATTCTTTACCGTCCAGAATGAAAAAGGTTTGTGAGTAACCAATCAGTCTTCCATTCTTTTCGCTGATGGCAATTTCGTAGCGGTAATTCAATTCTGTGGTATCATTAAACATCAGCCCTGTCCATAGCCCTGTCATATCTTGTGAAGATTGAGCGAAAGAAGTTGCCGAAAATAAAAAAGCGCAGCAGGCTATTATTAAGCACTTACAATATTGCATGATAAGATTTTATGGGTATTTGTTTTTGTATCAACGCCGGCACAGGGTATTTTATTTAATAAGACAGCAATATTTTCCCGGTTATACAGCCCTTTGTGATACCATTTATCGTAGTAGCTGAGTAAAATGCGGAAACATTCCTTGTAATTATCTTCTTCTAAAAAATTAAGGGTATTTTTTGTTTCCAGTCCGCCCAACCGTTTTTGAATACGCATAATCGCATCTGCCAATATTTTCTTTTTTAGTTTTCCGTATTCGGCTGTTATATAAATAAGCCTTTCCTCAAAAGGTATATCCATAAAAAAAACAGGAGCTCTTCGCATGCTGTACCAAAGCGGTATGGGTATCTGCAGGTTGCCGATGCGTTGGCTTTCGTCTTCCAGGAAGATACAACCTCCTAACCCCCTGAAGGGAGAACTGGAGCGTTGTTCCTCCAGCAGCTTTTGGCTTGCAACCTGTAACGCTTCCCCCAGCATATTCTCAAACATTTCCTGCCCGGGTTGTGGTATATTTTCTATGGCGCCAAATGCCGAGCCTTTATGATTTGCCAACCCTTCCAGATCAATAATTGTCTTTTGCTGCTTTTTCAACTCGTGCAGCACCAATGTTTTTCCGCTGCCGGTATAACCTCCAATAATATTAAAGTTGTATTCTTTTTCAAATTGCGAAAGGATCCATTTACGATAGGCTTTATAACCCCCCACCAATTGATAAACTTTAAAGCCATACATATCCAGCAACCATGATACGGCTGCGCTGCGCATGCCGCCACGCCAGCAGTGAACTAAAACGTTGTTCGTTGATTGTTGTTCGTTGTTCGTTTGGCCCTGTTCTACGGCCAACGATC
Organism: Chitinophagales bacterium; assembly: GCA_038328115.1. Taxonomy (GTDB): domain Bacteria; phylum Bacteroidota; class Bacteroidia; order Chitinophagales; family Chitinophagaceae; genus Ferruginibacter. Next base: position 19,204 of record JBBQLS010000005.1, on the reverse strand, counting down.
CGCGGTCAACAATCAACACCTCAACTTCTTCAACCATGGCTTTCATTTTCACCCCAAAATAATCAAGGCCAATTTTTATTGCTGCTTCACGGCTTTGCTGTTTGTAAGCGGTGCCAACCTGTTTTCTTTCTTCGTCGGTAAATAAGGGTAAGCTGTGTGCCGCCGGTATATGTGCATGGGCATATTCGCCGGGGCTACGCACATCCAGCACAGGATATTGCTTTGTCAGTGATAAAAAATCTTCTATGGTTATTTTTTGTATGGGCATTAATTTTCTTCCGATTTTTTTATCTTGTCTTCGTATATGAGGTCAAGCAAATTTCCATGGCGGCTTTTTAAAACACCTTTCAAATCTGTCAATTTATTATCAATAATAACGGTTAATCCACAATGTTCGTCATCATCTTCCGAATTCCATAATTCATACACTTCATAAACTACTTCTTTATTTCTAAAACTGAGGTATGCAAAGTGCATCGCTGCGTTTTCTTTGCCTCCGCCACGGCTATAACCGTTAAATAAAAAACGGCTCCATGATGAGGTGTCTAATACAGCGGGAACCTGTAATTCAATTTTATCTTTGTTTCCAAAACGGTAAACCAAATACTTTCCATTTTTCTCTTTATTAACCGAAACCCTTTTGTTGTTTTCAAACTGAAATGCAAATACATTTTCTTCGTTCGGCTTACACAACAGGCTGTCGTACTGGGCATAAAGGTTTTTGCAGAAAATTGAAACAAAAAATATCAATAATGTTTTTTTCATTAGCTGGCACTAAGTTACACAAAGAAAAAAGCCGCCGAAAATTTCAGCGGCTCATTATTAATTATCAATTATGAAATTATCCATTAGTCTTATCCATTCATGCTGGTCAAAAACTCTGCATTATCCTTAGTTCCTTTCATGTTTTTCAGCAATGTGTTGATCGCTTCTTCAGGATTCATATCAGCCATGTGCTTACGTAACACCCACATGCGCTGGAAGGTATCTTTATCAAGCAACAAGTCATCACGCCTGGTTGATGAAGCAACAATATCAATAGCCGGATAAATTCGGCGGTTCGATAATTTACGCTCCAGTTGCAGTTCCATGTTGCCGGTTCCCTTGAATTCTTCAAAAATCACTTCATCCATTTTACTGCCGGTATCAACCAATGCTGTAGCAATGATGGTTAATGATCCACCGTTTTCAATTTTACGTGCCGCACCAAAAAACTGTTTTGGTTTTTGCATCGCATTCGCTTCCACACCACCGCTCAATACCTTACCGCTAGATGGTGCAACTGTATTGTGCGCCCTTGCCAAACGGGTGATAGAATCCAACAGTATTATCACATCGTGGCCACACTCAACCAAACGCTTTGCTTTTTGTAAAGCCATGGTACTTACACGTACGTGCTTTTCTGCAGGCTCATCAAAGGTTGATGCAATTACTTCTGCCTTAACGCTGCGTTCCATATCGGTAACCTCTTCCGGCCTTTCATCTACCAGCACAATCATCAGGTAACAATCCGGATGATTTTCTGCAATGGCATTGGCCAGTTCTTTCAGCAACATGGTCTTACCCGTTTTTGGCTGGGCAACAATCAAACCACGCTGTCCTTTACCAATGGGTGTAAACAGGTCCATGATACGGGTGCTGTAATTATCTGATCTTGTTGTAAGATTTAATTTTTCGAAAGGAAACAGCGGTGTTAAATAATCAAACGGCACACGGTCTCTTACTTCTTCCGGCGATTTACCATTGATGGTTTCAACCTTTAATAAAGCAAAATATTTTTCACCTTCTTTTGGCGGACGAACACTTCCGTAAACGGTATCACCTGTTTTTAATCCAAATAATTTTATCTGGCTGGGCGATACATAAATATCATCGGGCGATGATAAATAATTATAATCGCTGCTTCTTAAAAAGCCATAGCCATCAGCCATCATTTCCAAAACACCTTCGCCCAAAATAACACCGTCAAACTCAATATTAAAAGCTGGCTGTGGTCTGGATTGGTTGTACTGTTTTGCCGCTGGTTGCGCCGATTCGTTTTCTAATTCAACCTCTGCTTCCTGCTCCTGCTCCAGTTCATCTTTTTCGGCAAGCATTTGTGCAATGGCAGCCGGAATGGTACTTTCCTGGTCGGTTAAGGGTTGCATATCCTCTTCTTCTTCTTCAACCTCAACCTGCTTTTTAACAGGCTTTTTTTCTACTTCTGCTTTTTTAGGTTTTGCAACGGCAACCGGTTCTGGTGCTCCTTCTGTTTCGGCAGTTGGCTTTACAATCCTTTTCCGCTTTGGCTTTTCGCCCTCTGGTTTTTTTTCTGCGCTCATATTGGTTTGGGTTTCCAGAATCTTATCTAAAAGATCCTGTCGGTTAAGTTTTTTAAAGTTGGAGATGTTGTATTGCTCTGCAATATCATGCAACTCAGGAACGAGCAGGTCGTTCAGTTGTGAAATGTCGTACATAAATAGTGAAAAATGATTTTCTTCAAAAATCCCTTCTTAAGTCTGAAAAATTGTGATTGAGAAATTTATATTGATGGATTTAAACCGCTGATAAAGTAGTGCTTGAAAGTTGCTCCTCAGCCAGATTCTGATGCAATATTACGGTGTTTTTTTAAAAAACGAGAATTTTTTTGATCGCCGGCTGTTAATCTTTGATTGGGCAGATGTGGCGACGCTCCGTTCAAAAGCGGTAATTCTATTGGGCTTAATTATGTTTTGCGTTGATCTATCCGGTTGCTTTTCCTGTATATCATCCAAATCCTTTTAATCCACCCAAATCCCCGTTCAGACAAACGCTTATCTTTGCAATCCACAAATAATAAATATGTTCAACAAAAGAATCAGAATTAAAGACCTGTTGGCAAGCGATAAAGCCAACTACGAAGCAACCGTAATGGGATGGGTACGCACTTTCCGGAACAACCAGTTTATTGCACTGAATGATGGCAGTACCAATAATAATGTGCAGATTGTTGCCACACTTGGCCAGTTTGATGAGGCTTTATTAAAACGCCTTACAACCGGTGCCTGCATTAAAGCAACCGGCAAAGTAATACCCTCTTTAGGCAAAGGGCAAAAAGTAGAATTGAAAGCTGCAACCATAGAAATACTGGGCGATAGCGATGCAGAAACATTTCCTATGCAACCCAAAAAACACAGCCTGGAGTTTTTAAGGGAGAATGCACACATGCGTTTCCGCACCAATACATTTGGTTCTGTATTTCGGGTGCGCCATGCGCTGGCTTTTGCCATTCATAAATTTTTTAATGATAAGGGATTTCTTTATTTACATACACCCATCATTACCGCCAGCGATGCAGAAGGTGCCGGCGAAATGTTTAAAGTAACATCGCTGCCGCTGGATGGAACAGCTGCAAAAAATGAAGATGGTACTATTAATTTTAAGGAAGACTTTTTTGGCCGCAGCACCAATCTTACCGTAAGCGGACAATTGGAGGGTGAACTGGCAGCAACAGCTTTCAGTGATATCTATACTTTCGGACCAACATTTCGGGCAGAAAACAGTAACACAACCCGCCACCTGGCTGAGTTCTGGATGATTGAACCCGAAGTTGCCTTTAACGACCTGGAAGATAATGCCAACCTTGCTGAAGCTTTTATAAAGTATGTGATAAAACATGCCATGGATAATAACAAAGACGACCTGGAATTTTTAGCACAGCGGCTTGAAGAAGAAGAAAAGCAAAAACCACAAACAGAAAGAAGCGAAATGGGCCTGCTGGAGAAATTGAATTTTGTGGTTGATAACGATTTTGAAAGGCTGACCTACACTGAAGCCATTGAAATTTTAAGAGAAAGTAACTACAATAAGAAAAAGAAATTTCAATACCCGGTTACCGGTTGGGGAATGGACCTGCAAAGTGAGCATGAAAGATACCTGGTTGAAAAGCATTTTAAAAAACCGGTAATATTGACTGACTATCCCAAAGAAATAAAAAGCTTTTACATGCGCCAGAATGATGATGGAAAAACCGTGGCAGCCATGGATATCCTGGCACCGGGCATTGGCGAAATTGTTGGTGGCAGCCAGCGTGAAGAGCGAATGGATAAGCTTACACAACGTATGGAAGAAATGCATATTCCTGCTGACGAATTGTGGTGGTACCTGGAAACGAGGAAGTTTGGAACCTGTCCGCATGCTGGCTTTGGGCTTGGCTTTGAGCGGTTGGTGCAGTTTGTAACCGGCATGGGAAATATAAGGGATGTAATACCTTTTCCGAGGTATCCAAAGAGTGCTGAGTTCTAATCGCAGTTTAAAAAGATTTTATTGATTTCGCAGATGAGCGATACTTAAAACTGAAGTCTATTGCTTCGGTTTTTTTATTTTAGCTAAAAATTCTGTTTACTTAATAAGATCTGTTTTGTTTTTTATTTCTTTGATGGCATCAAACAAAGTATCAAGGTCCTGCTGACTGTTAAATGCATTAATAGAATAGCGTAGATACACCTTATCTCCATGCCGCATTACGGGTATCTCAATTTTATAAGTATCAAAAAAATGGTTGTGCAGTTTTTCCGGTTCGCTGGTTTTTATTTCGGCACTAAAAAGCTGTAAAATAAAATCATCATTAACCGGCGCAAGTGGTGACGATCCTAACAGTTCGCAAAATGCCGGGGCGTTGGTATGAACCAGTTTTCTACAATCTGCGCTAACCTGCGGCCAATTATATTCCTGCATAAATTGAATGGCCGTTGGTATGGTTAAAAATGCAGAGTAATCCCTAGTGCCATTCATTTGATGATAATCCAGGAACGTTGATTGAGAAGGAAACAGTGCTTTATAGCCCCAACTTACAACCAATGGGTCCACCATCGGCTGGTATTCTTTTTTTACATACATAAAAGAACTTCCTTTTGCTGTCATCATCCATTTATGGCAGGCGCCGGTGTACATATCAAAAGGCGAATCCTGTAAATTTAATGGTACCTGTCCCGGTGCATGAGCGCCATCTACAAAAGTTATAATTCCTTTTTCTTTTGCTACTGCACATATTTCTTCCACTGGCAGACGAAGGCCGGTGCTGCTGGTAATATGGCTGATGAAAACCAGTTTTGTTTTACTGCTTAACCCTTTAAAAAAATCGCTTACAAAATCTTCCTTCGATTTTATTGGTAAAGAAATAGGCTGCTTAACATAAACAGCCCCTGTTTTTTCGCAATAATATTCCCAGGCTTTATCGCATGCTCCATATTCAATATTGGTGGTCAGTATTTCATCGCCGGGCTTAAGGTTTAAACTTTTTGCAATTGTATTTACTGCATATGAAGGGTTGGTTACATACACCAGGTCGTCTTTATGGCAATGCAGGTAAGTTGCGAGTGCTTCCCGGGATGTTTCCAGGTATTTTAACCCGTTAACGGTAATGAATTGTGCCGGCTCCTGTTCCAGTTCCAGTTGAAACTGCTGGTATTTTTCAAACACGGGTTTTGGGCAAGCACCAAAAGAGCCAAAATTCAGATAAGTAACATCGTCTCTTAGTAAAAACTGTTGTTTAAGATTTTGCATCATCAAATATAATATCATTTTTATTTTCAGGCGCAGTAAAATGCTTTTGGTGTAACTTTAAGCATGGCATTTTTCAAACTCATCATCAGTTACTTACTTACAACTGTTGTATTTTTTGCAGTAGATATGACCTGGCTGGGCTTTATTGCCAAAGATCTTTACAAAAAATACCTCGGCAATTTTTTAAGCGATAAAGTAAACTGGCCTGCTGCCATTATTTTTTACCTGCTTTTTATTATTGGCATATTTTATTTTGCCATTTTACCTGCGGTTGAAAAAAACTCACTGGCAAAAGCAATAATTTCGGGTGCGCTGTTTGGCTTTTTTACCTATGCTACTTACGATCTTACCAATTTAGCAACTTTAAAAAACTGGCCCTTGCCTATTGTGTTTATTGATATCATCTGGGGCTCGGTACTTACAGGCATTGTAAGCACGGCAGGATATTATATTGTAAAATGGGTTGCTTAAATGTTAACTGCCTTCATACAATGCTTCTTCATTATTTTTATTTATACAGGCATTTGGTTTGCCATAGCTGTTTATAAAAAAAGAAATGATGTGGCCGATATTGCCTGGGGTATTGGCTATATCATACTGTGTGTTTATCTTTTTATTAATTATCCTGCTTCACCGGTTTTAATGGTTTTATATGCATTGGTTACTGCCTGGGGATTGCGACTGAGCCTGCATATTTATTCCCGCAATAAAAACAAGACAGAAGATTTCAGGTACAAAGCCTGGCGGGATGCCTGGGGGAAATATTTTTACCTGCGCAGTTATTTACAGGTGTTTTTGCTGCAGGGTATTTTTCTGCTGATAATTATTTCGCCGGTGATATATGCTGCTGTTGCACCTGCAGTAACCTGGAATATTTTTACCTGGGTTGGTTTATGCGGCTGGATGATTGGTTTTTATTTTCAGGCGGTGGCAGATTGGCAACTGAAAGTTTTTAAATCGAACCAAAAAAACAAAGGCGTAATTATACAAACGGGTTTATGGAAATACAGCCGACATCCGAATTATTTTGGAGAGATACTCATGTGGTGGAGTATTTTTATAATTACCATTCCTTTTACAAATAGTTTTTATTTTATCATCAGTCCGCTTACAATTACGCTGCTGCTGGTTTTTGTATCGGGTATTCCCATGCTGGAAAAAAAATACATTGGTAACGCTGCTTTTGAAGAGTATAAAAGGAGAACGAGTGTGCTGATACCAATGCCAAGGCGAAAGGTTTAAAACAATTTAGGCTTTTACAGTTTTCACGCAAAGGCGTAAAGAGAGTTAAAAACTCCTGACCACAGCATCCTCGTCAGAGACGAGGACGAGGTGGAGACCACGGCGTGTAAAAGAGCCAACTCCTGCATACTGCCACTCTTTCCCTAACTCACCCCAACAATCTTTCCCTCCACCAAATCAATATTATTTGCCTGGGCATTTTGGGCAGGCGGGGCATGGGCAGCATTTAGCCACAAACGGCCGCCATAAAACCGGGAGCTATGTTTAAAATTGCCTGCTGTCGGCAATACAGATCTTGTTTTCAAATATCCAGCATTTCAACACAAGCCCGTCATCCAGTTTTATTTGCCAGCCCAGGGGGAACTTGCCGCTTGCGTCATTAACTTCTCCAAATAGTTTTTTGGCAACAGCTATTGCTTTGGTAGTGCTTCGGTATTCAACAATAAATTCGTAAACCGTCTTATCTTCATTGGTTACCTGGCAGGTAATCTGTTTTACATCCCCGGTTTTAAAATTTTCTACCGGGTATTCAAGTCCTGGGTTTCTCGGTACCCGCATGGCTTTATGTAGTTTCATGGCATCCTGCTTTGGCATACCAATGTAAAGGCCTTTAACTTCTTTGGGTAAATATGGCTTTTGCAGGGCCGGGTTAATTTTGCCCACCTGCGCAACTACGCAAAAACTAATTAAACTTAACAAACTGATTAAAAGATATCGCATGGTTATATGTTTAGCGTAAAGTTAGGCAGACGTATAATTATTTAATGTACCCGTTGAAGGGTATTTTAATGCCTGGTATTGAGTTTATAGTAAGACATAGCAATCAAACGCTATTGCCTTGTTCTAACTCACCCCAACAATCTTTCCATCCACTACATCAATATTATTTGCCTGTGGTATTTTGGGCAGGCCGGGCATACGTACCATTTCGCCACAAACGGCTACAATAAAACCGGCGCCCTGGTTAATTACCAGGTCATCCACATCTATTTTAAAACCGCTGTACACATCGCTTTGCAAAGGGTTGTGCGTAAAAGAGTATTGTGTTTTGGCCATGCAAACGGGCAGGTGTTCAAGCCCCAGTGTTTTTATTTTTTTGATCATATCCTGCGCTTTTTTATACAGCACCACATCATCTGCTCCATAAATTTTGGTGGCAATTTTGCGAATCTTGGTTTCTATATCATCGCTCAGCTCATAGGTATATTGTATGGCCGGCGAAGGATCGTTGCAGATATCAACCACGGCCTGCGCCATTTCCAATGCACCTTCACCACCGTGGGTAAAGCCATCGTTTACTGCAAAGGCAACTTCTTTTTCGGCACACCAGTTACGCAGCCAGGCAATTTCTTCAGCCGTATCAAACCCGTAGCGGTTAAGCACCACCAATACTTTTTGTTTAAATGATTTGAGGATGCTGATGTGTTTTTCGAGATTGCGGACGCCTTTGGCAAGCACAGCCATATCGGGCAACATCATGGTTTTTGGATCGGCGCCACCACTTAATTTTAATGCCTGCGAAGTGGCCACCAATATACTCATGGCCGGTTGCAGAGCTGCTTTACGGCATTTGATATTGAAGAATTTTTCTGCCCCCAGGTCGGTTGCAAAACCGGCTTCGGTAACCACATAATCGCCAAACTGCAACGCCGTTTTGGTAGCCATTAACGAATTGCAGCCATGGGCAATATTGGCAAACGGGCCACCATGTATCATGGCCGGAGTACCTTCCAATGTTTGTACCAGATTAGGTTGTATAGCATCTTTTAACAGGGCCGTAATGGCACCGGTAACACCCAGGTCTTTGGTTGTAAAAGGCTCGCCGGCAAAAGTAAAACCGAGTAAAATGTTATCAATTTTTTTACGTAGTTCATCCAGTCCTTCAGATAAACAAAGGGTAGCCATAATTTCGCTGGCGGCTGTAATTATAAACCCTGTTTCGGAAGGTATGCCATTGTTTGGCGTATCGAGCGCCGTAACAATTTTACGCAGCACCCGGTCGTTCACATCCAGGCAACGTTTCCATAAAACGGTTTTAATGCCTTCGGGTTTACCACGGTTATAAAAACGAAAATTATCCAGTAAAGCTGCCAGCGTATTATTGGCTGCGGTTATTGCATGAAAATCGCCGGTGAAATGCAAATTAATTTCTTCCATAGGTACCACCTGCGAAAAGCCACCGCCTGCTGCACCGCCCTTCATTCCAAAGCAGGGACCAAGGGATGGTTCACGCAGGGCAAGCACCACTTTCTTTCCTAGTTTTTTTAACCCGTCGGATAAACCTACCGAAGTGGTTGTTTTGCCAATACCGGCTTTAGTGGGGGTTATGGCGGTAACTAAAATTAATTTAGCAGCGGCAATTTTTTGCTCATCAAATTCTCTGATGTCTATTTTGGCTTTGTAGCGGCCGTAAGGGATCAGCATTTCCTGCGGCAGTCCCATGGCATCGGCAATGGCGGTTATGGGTTGCATGATGTTTTCCTGGGCTATTTCGTAATCTGATTTCATGGTTGATGGGTTTATAAATGTGCTTAACGAATATACTGTTTTTATTTTCGGGGTGAGAGCTATTTGGGCATTTTAAGTTGGCTTTATTTCTGCCGGTAACGGGATTCGAGGGCAGTTGTTTAAGATAGCTTTGCCTCTTTTAGTATTTTGCCTTTTACTTTTTTGCTTCTCCAAAAAAGTAACAAAAAAGGAGCCCCGGAATCGAATACAGCCCGATTTCGGGAAGGAGCGCTGATTGGGCTTTGGTACTACTGTAAACTGAAATGCGGTTCCTTGATTATTTACAGCTCAAAAATTAAAGAATTTTTATTTAGATAGCATCATAATCATATAATCGATGCAATTAAAAACTTCAATCATTTAGATCAATTCCGTATTCTTTAACCAGCTCTTCGGTCAGTTTTTGAAGGCCGGTCGCTTTTTGTAAGGTTGAAATATAAGCCTCTTCGCTGCCTGTTGCTTTCAAGTTGAACAGGGTTTTTAATGTTTGTTTTAAGCGGTTATTTTGTTTGAGTTCTTTTTCTTTACATAATAAAAACATGGCCCAGTTTTTTAAAACGAAATTGATATTATCATCCTGGTAATTTTTTATTTGCAGGATAGCGGCTAGTTTTTTTGCGGCAGTTTTTTGTGTAAGCTGGCGGTTGTTATTGTATTTTTTGGTGAGGATGCCTGCATAGGCCCTGCTCATATCGGTGGCATCAAAGCGGACGGCGCTTATTTGTAACACTAACTCTAATCTTGATTCGGCCAAGGTTTTTAAAACGGCCGGGGCTGTTCTGTATTTTTTATTGGCCTGTATTTTTGTTGCTTCGGTTGCTGCAATTTGTTGTTGCAATTTTTCTACAGGGCGAAAGCCTGCATGGTAATACACCCAGAATGCACCGGAATGAATGCCGTCGCTATTGTCTTTGCCCACCTGGTAGGGATCAACCGTAAAGCGTTTTAAATGATACACCGAGGCATGCAGTTGCAATACCTGTTCGAAAATATAGCGGGTTTCGCCTCCACGGTAACCGGGAAAAACATTGAGGCCAATGCGGCCACTGTTAAACAATATCCAGGAGCCGGCATACGCAACCGGCAACCCATTTTTAAAAACTATGTAGCCCATGTAGCTGTCGATGGGATGGCGGCGCTCGGGCACCATCTCCATCAGGGCAATTGAAATACCTCTTTGTAATTGATAATAAGAAACCAGTTTGGGGGATGTAAAGCTGATGGGGTCAATCTCACGGAGATGGCATATTAAAATCATTCTGCTGCAATCGATGATTGATGCTGCTTCTGCATTAGTCAATTTAAATGCAACCGGTTTTTGTATCGGTTCATTACTGGTTGCTTTTCTTATCAATGAACGATGGTAAAAGATTTTTATTAATGATGCAGGTAAACAACAGTGATCAATAAATTTGATTTCAACATTAATACCAATTGCATTCCAGATCTCGTCTTTTACTTCGGGTGTGATGTTGCTGCCGTTGAAAATGGCGATCAACTGGTCAAGTATATCTTCGCCGGGCTTACGCAATTTTTTTAACCATCCTTTCCATCCGGCATTGCCATCCTGAAAAATTTCCGACTCTGCTTTATCCATCACTACAGAAATGAAAGCATGGATCTGTGTATCATTCGCCTGAAAAGAATTAAACTTAATTTCTGTTGGGCGTGTTAGCCTGAGCCACTTTGTGATTTCAAAACCAAATGCAGCACAGCTGGTTGTGCCGGTTATGCCGCTGTTGTAAAGGTTGTATTGCAGGCCTTCGTTCTGTTGTACATGATCTTTCAATTGCAGCAGCCATTCGCCGGCTTGTTTGTAAACTGCTTTATTATCGGGATATCCCTGCAAAAACAACAAGCTGCTGTAAAGCGTTTGCGCAGCTTTTTTACTTTTGATATTTTTTATATTGATTACATGGAGGAGTTGAAGTTTTTCCAATGCTGTTTCTTTTCCGTATTGGTTGCGGATAGAAACAAGTTGGGCGATAGAGGCTTTGGTTGTTTGCATGCTGCTATAAAAAAGATTAAACGCTGTACCCGAAAGTTACAGTATTTAATTTGGGGTTACCGTGATTACCTTTACTTTGTTTTACTGTGATAAATCGGTTAACTTAATTACATGCTGCGTCTCTTTTTAAAACTATATTGGAAAATTTTTGGCTGGAAATTATCCGGCAACTTTCCCTATCAATACAAAAAAATGGTACTGGCCGTTGCGCCACATACGCATTGGGTAGATGTGATGACGGGCTTTGTTGCACGCCAGGCAATGCGTATTGAGCATGCCAGATTTTTAGCCAAAAAAGAATTGTTTGTGTGGCCGCTGGGCTGGGTGCTACGTAAAATGGGCGGCACGCCGGTTGACCGTTTTGCAAAAGCCGGCATGGTAGATCAGGTGGTGGAATTATTTAACAGCAATGAAACTTTTATGCTGGGCATTTCGCCGGAAGGCACCCGGAAGCGTGTTGATAAATTACGCACGGGCTTTTACCATATTGCTAAAAAGGCAGGGGTGCCCATTGTACCTATTGGATTTGATTATGCAAACAGACTGGTTGTAATTGGCGAAGCATTTTTTCCGGGCGATGATGAAAAAGCGGATTTAAAAAAGATCATTGCTTTTTATGCATGCATACAAGGCAAGCGGCCCGAATTGGATATGAGGCATTTGAAAGTATAAAATGGCTCCATTTTTGTTTAAATAAAAAATACCCTGATACCGGGGATATTTATAACCACTAAACTTATTTAAAATGGCAAAGAAAAAAAGCAATGCTAAAAAAGCAACTTACGAACCATTACTGGAAAAAGTAGCTGGCAAACTTGGTCACCTTACGGGTGAAATAATTGTTGCTAAAGATCATTTGGTTGATATGGCGAGTGGGGCCATGGAAACGGTAAGCGACGCCATAGGTACGGTAAAAAAAACCATACAGACAATCACTAAAAAGAAAGCTGCTGCTCCTAAAAAAGCCGTAAAGGTCGCAGTAAAAAAAGTGGTAAAGAAAGCGGTGAAGGCTACAGTTAAAAAGGCGGATAAAAAAACAGCATCAGCTAAAGTAGCTATTAAACATGCGGTAAAAAAAGTTGCTCCGGCCAAAAAAACAGTGAAGAAGGCAGTGAAAGCCACAGTAAAAAAAGCGGTTCCGGCAAAAAAGGCAATTAAAAAGGCTGCAAAAAAAGTTTCGGGTAAAAAATAAGGAGCCGGTTTGTAGAAAATTTTTGGTGAATTATTTTTTGGGCTGATGATGAAATTAAAGATTTACAAAAATCATTGCTTTTTATAGTTAGAAAAAAGCCTGGTTGGAATGAATCTTTTTTATTGCCCAAATGATAAGCAGGCAAAATCAGTAGTTGCACAATTGCCCGTTTAAAATTTTTATGCCTACATTGAAGATATAAATCCCTGTATAAAAATTAACCAATGCAAACAAACCCCGTTTCATTAAATACAAAAACTAAGTTCGGCCGTTGCCTGCATTCGCTGAAAGAAATTGCAGCTCACATGGATGAGGATGCAAACCTGGTTAAAAAAGATTTGCTGCAAACACTCGGCAGCATGGCTTTACCTGCGGGCAGATATTTGCCTGGTTATCATGACAGCTTATTGTTTTTATGCGCCTACCCTGGCAATGCGGCTTTACGCAGGCTTGCCGAAAATGAACTGAGCCGCATTACCGGGCACCTGAAAAAAAATTACAGTACCATTAAAAAAACCTTGCCCGAAAATTCAGGGCTGCCATTTACAGAAACCATCACCGGTTTTTCGCCAGACTCTCTGAGTTGGTCATTACAGCAAAAAGACTTTACACTTCATTTTGATTCTTTCTATAATCCCAAACTAACATTGAATGAGGTATTGAATATTACACTGCCTTCTCTATTAAAAGCTGAAACCACCGCCGGATTAAATGGGGAAGATCTATTGGAAGTGTTGGGCCTGAAACCACGGCAGTACCTGGATTTTGTGCATGGCCAGCTTGAAGCGTTAAAAGAATATCCACAGGCAAAAGATCTTTTATCTTACGGCCTGAATCTTTTTGTGCAGGTTGTTCCCAAAGGCAAACAGTTTTCACGTACCTATAACCGCATACCAAATCAGCCTGTTTATTATCACCAGGATATGCTGAAACGATTTGATCATGTGCAATTGATAAACGAACCGTTACCGCACGAACCGGTACCACCTGAAAACCTGTTGGGCAAAAGCGGAAAAGCGCAATTGGTTAAAGTGATTAAATATGCCATGTCGTTAACAGAGCGGGAGATTGATCCGGCTACTTATCTGCAGGAAGATTCGATGCGGTATATTGTTTTGGAACGGGGTTTAACGATGGCTATTTATGGCATGCAGCCCGAACGGCAATTGCCGTTGGAAACCTATATGGGCTTTACTATCTTTAAGAATGGGTTGCCTGTTTCTTATGGCGGTATGTGGGTTTTTGGAAAAAGGGCGAAGGTTGGTTTTAATGTTTTTGAGCCTTACCGGGGCGGAGAATCGGGTTACTTATTGTGCCAGTTGCTGCGGGTTTATAAGCAGACTTTTGATATCAGTTATTTTGAAGTAGAGCCTTTTCAATTTGGCGCAGATAACGACGATGCCATTGCCAGTGGTGCTTTCTGGTTTTATTACCGGTTTGGTTTCAGGCCGGTAGATACCGAGATATTTGAACAGGTGGAGTTGGAACATAAAAAAATAAGGAGCCGGAAAAATTTCCGCAGCAGTGCCAAAACGCTCATTGGTTTTACCGACGGTAATATTGCTTTAAACCTGGGCGGCAATATTCCTGCGGATGTAATTCAAATTTCAACACAGGTATTAATGGGTATAAAAAAGGATTGGAAAAACAATTACCAGCACGCCCGTAAACATGCTGCTGACAATTTTTGCAGCCGGGCAGATCTCAACAGCAGCAAACTTTCTAAAGAACAATTGAAAATTATGGAAGACCTTTCTCTTTGGGCAATAGCTATGCAAATTACAGATAAACAAAAGCTGCAACTGATGAAACAAATGGTTTTTAAATCAACCACCGACCTATATACTTACCAGCATTTGCTGCGAAAATTTTTTGAAAAATAATATCGGTACTATTTCATTTTAAATGTATTCCAGTCAACCCCAATACGGAATGTCTGGTAAATACGCCCGCCTTTTAAACTGCCGCCATAATGATTGGTTGCTGAGTGAAAAGCACCGGAAGGATAAGCAACCATGCGGTTAAAACGGTAACCGGCCCTGTCAATTTCAATCCATTTGCTGCGGTTTTTACTTTCGTGTTCCAACTGATTTTTCAGGTCGGCAAATTTTATTTTATGTTTTCTTGCTGCTGCTGCTGTTGCCGGATCAATTAATCCTGTTTGTTTATGCATCCATAAAGAGGTACCGCAGTGCAAAGGAATACCGGGCGTTAAATACACTACCACGGTAATATCATTATAAGGTTCATCAGAATGAACACCGGGAATTTCTTTTTTCTTTCCTTTGGCAAAGCCCTGATAAAAAACGCCGTTCTCTTCAATGGGGTCAGTATCCCAGCGTGTAATTTTTATTCCAAGTATTTTTTCCAGCCTGGCTTTTATTCCTTTTGGGTGATATACATGCGTGCTCCTGAAGCCGGTTACATGCTCGGGTTCATAATAATGTGCCTGCAGCGCTGTTTTATAAACTTCATCCGGGTTAAGGTAGAAATCATCCTTCACTATTAAAAACCGTGGGTATACTAATTTTTCCATGTTGGTAGTTTTAGATATTGTGTTGTAAAATTCTCTTTTAAAAATAATTCATTTTTTTTTAAATTTCATCTTCTTTAATATAAGGTAGTGTCTCATTTTGCAAAGTTGGCAGCTTGTCGAAGGCGGGTTTTAAGCTAAAGACAAGCCGGTTTCGACAAGCTGCTGATGACAAGTATTTTAAAAGGTTGATAAACAATTTTTTACAAAATTGAATTTAGCCACGAAGACTCGAAGGTACTAAGGAAAATGCGTAGCATTTTTTTGCTTCGTGCCTTTGTGCTTTCGTGGCAAACCCTTTTCGCAGCAAAGCTGAGAAAAAACCCTTTTTGTCATTTGCAAAGAGCTTAAAACATTTTTATGAGTGCTTCAACCTGACAGCCTTTAATACCATGAAATTTCAAACTGGTACACTACTCAATAGAATACCGCAGTCTTTTAGATATGTTTAGTGCTGATGAGAACGATGGACCGACTGCATTGCCGCCTAAAAATATTCACCGGCATATTTCAGAAATTACCTGACAGTTGCTATTCACTTTCTGCCGGGTGATTGAAGATTTTCAACAATAGTTCGTACAGATCAGGGTGTTTTTCTTTGAGTAAATCGGGGCGCTCGAAAAAATACTCCGATACAACTGCAAAAAATTCTGCTTCATTGGTAGCGCCATAAGGATTGATATCCGAATTTTCATCGTAAATATCCTTTATGCTCTGCTGCATCAGTTGCAGCCATGGTTTAATGTATTGCTTGCCCAGCAAGGCTTCCGGCACACCATCAATTTCGCCGTCTGTTTTATCAACCAGGTGTACAAACTCATGTATGGCGGTATTATTTTTCCCGGTTTCATTTGAAAAGGATTGCCTCAATTCAAACTGAGAAAGTATCATCACATGGTTCATGGCGCCGCTGCCCACCATACCCAGTATATTTCTCCCTTCGCCCTGCTGTTCAAAATCATGATCAAAAGAATCGGGATAAAGCAGCACTTCGTGCAGGTTTTTATACTCCCATCCTGCAAAATTAAAAATAGGTATAATGGCGCTGGCGGCAATCAGTACCCGGTCAATATCTTCTACCACTGTTTTAACACCCGTTATTTTTACCTGCGTTAAAAAATGTGCAGCACGTTCCTCAAATTCGGTTTGTTTGTTTTTGGCTAACTGCTGATAGAAAGGAACCTGCTCTTCCAATATTTTTTTAAGCAGGGCCGGCACAGGTTCTGTAACCGTTACTTTCTTTTTACTTAGAAATTTAATGGTATAAAAAATTGTCAGTATAAAAATGAGGAGGATAAATACTTGCATAGCTGTATTAAAAAGCAAAAAAAAATATTATTTTTTAGGTGCCCGCTTAATAGGCTTACCATATTTTTTCATCATGCGGTCCTTCTTCTTAACAATAAAATTCACTTTACTGTTCTTCGCCGATTTTTCATGAAAAGCCGGACCACGTTCTTCCTTCTTCGGAATTTTTAACCTGATCTCTTTCATGTAAATCTTTGGTTTCTCGTCTTCGGTTAATTCATCAGAGATAACAAGATTGTCCGGTAATGCAACTCTTGTTATTGGTTGCTTCATCAACCCTTCAATGGCTTCCTGCAATGGTTTTTCTCTTTCTGTAATAAAGGTAATGGCAATTCCTTTTTTATCGGCCCTGCCGGTACGGCCAATACGGTGTATATAGTTTTCGGGTACTTCGGGCACATCAAAATTTATAACATGCGTAACTTCGGCCACATCAATACCACGGGCTACAATATCGGTTGCAATAATAAAGCGGTAAACCCCTTCGTGAAATTGCTTTACAGTATTAAAACGATGGTTCTGTTCTTTGTTTGAATGTATAACACCTGCAGTACCCGGGAATTTTGCTTCCAGTTGCTCATACAGATCATCAGCTAATTTTTTTGTTGCAGCAAACACAAGCACTTTGGTCATATCTGCATCTTCTGTTAAAAGTAAATGCAGCAGGTTTACCTTGGTATAAAAATTAGGTACATCATAATAAGTCTGTTCAATATTTTCAAGCGGTGTTCCTGTTGGTGCAGCTTCCACCCGTTCCGGATTATTGAAGTAGGTATCCATTAAAGTCTCCACTTCATCGGTAATTGTTGCAGAAAATAAAAGGTTTTGCCTTTTGTCCGGCAGCAGGTCCAGTATGTTTTTTATCTGCGTTCTAAAACCCAGGTTAAGCATTTCGTCCATTTCATCTATCACCAGTTTTTTAATGCCTTTGGTTTTAAATGCGCCGTTCAAGATCAGGTCGTACAGTCTTCCGGGCGTTGCCACCAGTACATCTGCACCTCCCTGCAGATCTTTCCATTGGGTATTAATATTTACACCGCCATAAATGGGGATTGCCAGCACACTCATGTATGTGGTTAATTCTTTTACAGATTCAACTACCTGCACTGCCAGCTCTCTTGTTGGCACAATCACCAATATCTGCGGGTTTTTATCTTTACTGAATTTCCACAGGCGCAGCAACGGCAACAGGTAAGCAAATGTTTTCCCGGTGCCGGTTTGCGCAATGCCGCATACATCCCGCCCGCTCATTACAACCGGAAAAACCTTGTGCTGAATGGTGGTTGGGTAAACGTAACCCCTTTCATCCAATGCATTGAGTAAGGGTGTACTTAAATTTAAATCTTTGAATTCCATACATAATATATCTGCTGCGAAGGTAGTTTTAAATTATTTGAGGAGATTGCGTTGTTAGACAAATCCAAATACTCAGTATCCCGTATTGACAGCCATTGATTTTTTTGTAATTTTAAGCTGAAAATTTTTATATGAAAAAGTTGATTTTTTCTTGCAGTCTTTTCCTTTGTACAGGTATGGCATTGTTTTGCCAGAATTATGTTGTTGATTACCCACTAAACAATGGTTATACACTTGTATATAAAAAACTTCCCCCTCCGGCACAATATCAAAATGCGCCTGAGAAAATCTACGGCGTAATAAACAGCGAAAATAAAATAGTGATGCCACTTGTTTATAAAAGTATTTTTAACAGCGGCGAAAGGGACATTTTTATAGTTAAAGACGGGAAAGATGATGCAGGTTTATTTTCAATAAGTGCACAAAAAGTTATTGTGGAACCGCAGTATTTTGAGATTGAATCTTTTAGTGAAGGTTTAGCTGTTGTAAAAAAGAGAAAAGCAGATTACGGCTTTGCATGGGGAGCTGTGGATGTTAGCGGCAACATTATAATACCGGTTGAATACGATTACCTGGGTTCTTCAAGCGAGGGGCTGATGAACTTTCAGCAGGATAAAAAAATGGGGTTTCTTGATAAGACAAATAAAATTATCATTCCCGCCATGTACTATGATTTTTCTGCTTTTAGTGATGGTCTTGCTCCCGTTCAGGTTTCGGAAAATGGCAAATATGGTTATATAGATAAGGATAACAAACTGGTTATTGCTGCCGACTATGAAGATGCAAACCCTTTCTATGGCGGCTTTGCTGCCGTTGCTAAAAAGAAAGGATATACTACCAACAAAGTTGGGCAAAAAGCATCAACCTTTCCGGGCATGTGGGTTGTAATAAATAAAACCGGGAAACAAATACAGGAAAGAAGTTTTGATAAAGTATCATCGCTTAATGCCGGAGGGCTTTTCATTATAGAGTCTGATGGGAAAAAAGGCACCATGAATACAGCAGGCATGCCCATACTGCCGATGGAATATACAGATGTGTCAATAGATAAAGCGGGTTATACTATTTTTAAAACCATTGACACAAAAAAGTATGGCATGATGAGCAACACGGGTACAGTAGTAGTTACCCCTAACTATGATTATGTTTCGCCTACAACAGCCAAAAGGTTTTATGTAATTCAAAACGGGAAATATACAGTGGGTGATGTAAACAACAATGTGTTTGTGCAGCCGGACAGTGCCAATGGTGTTATACTTGGCAAAAAGAGAATTGTTTATTATTACAAAAACCACGTAAAGATCTTTGACCTGAATGGAAATTTACAGAAAACAATCGCTGATATTAATTTGAAAAGTTATGGCCACAGCCTTTCTGAAACAGAAGACAGCATTAAACTGAATGAAGATGCTACAGCCATGCTGATTAATTTAACAACGAACACAAAAAAGGTATTGCCTTTTGGTGAAGCAGGCGATTTTAGCGACGACGGTATATTTATTGCTAAAAATAGCGGGTACGATTTTTATGATTA
>JBBQLS010000004.1:0-55750 GCA_038328115.1 Chitinophagales bacterium | reverse complement strand
AGCAAAATCATGCAAAACCATACTCTGCATTATAGCGATGTAAGTACTTTGAAACATAGTAGTTGCCTCCTAATTTAGCAATATAAGGTTTAACCACAGTAAAATTATATTCCTTGCCGTATTTTCCTTTACTGACTACCTGCCATGCCTTTTTGATGAAGTAAGCAGCATTAGCAACTGGCTTTCCCGGGACTTTGATTAAGGCATGTAAGTGATAGCCATATTTGGTATCAAATGGCTCCGCTACCCAAAATATGGTTGGTTTGGAGCCGTATTGTTCTGTAAGAAAACTATTTAACCTTTCTATCGAATGCATGGCCGCTTGCATTGACATACTATAACGGGTGGTAAAGGTGCAATAAAAATCCCATTCCATTGTATTGAGCCAGTCACCGTAATGTGTTGCCATTGATTTTTTTTGTGTACCCCTTTCGTTTTGCTTTGGGGGCAAACGAAAGGTACAAGTATGTTGTTTCATACTACTAAATTTTAGACATTATTCTTAATGGAATAGCACTACAAACAATGCTATTGCCTGTTTATACCAACTGGGAGTTTATCCCAAACAATTACTTATTTTTCTTATTGCGAAGAAGATAATCAGAAGCATTTTCCTCAATTTCCGCTGATGTAATTTGGCGGTTCCGTTGTAACCATAAATTGAGTTCTTCCCGGACAAAAAATAGCTTTTTACCGTTAGGGCAAAAGTGTGGAATCTTTTTGCCGCTTGTCAATTTGTACAAATGGGATTCGCTTACTTCAAGATACTTTGTAGTTTCCTGAAAACTCAATACTGGCTTTTGCAGTATTGTCTGGTTGTTTATGAGCTTTTCCAGGTGATCAAGCTTTTGGAGAATTATTTCTTCTGTCATGGCATTATCCTTTTAATCCTGCAAAGAAAAACAAAGAATGAGGTATTTATTAGGGAAGAATGCCAACAATTTGAGAGGTGCATTTTTCCCTACTTAGAATAAATCACCAAACATTGTTACTTCGTACGAACCATCAGTAGATTTAGCGTTTCTTTCCTCTATATCCTGCACTTTCTTTTTTGAAGCTCTTAAGTGGGGCGTCAATTTCTTTTCGATGTTCTCAATTATACTTTCATCATCAGTTGTTTTATCTAATTCCAGTAACTCCGATTCAATCATAAGCTCACCAATAAATAAAAACATCCTACGCCGGGAATACATTTTTTTTAGTCTTTTAACTTCGGCATTAAATGCAACAGGATCGTTGTACAACTCAAAAGCAGAATTAAATAATCTATTCTTCATGTAGCTAAAAAGTACAGTAGAAAAATAGTTTTGAGAATGCTTTTCCGCATTTTTATGACCGAAAAACATATCCGACTTGCCGTACTTTTTTCTATGGTCGTACATAGATTGCATTGAATCATAACCTTTTGCTTCTTTATAATTTTGCAATACTCTTTCAAGAAATTGAACAGCAACATAGTCTTTAAATTTTCTGCTTTGCACCTTTCCTAAATTTAGATGCCCCTTTGCATCTCTACCTTCAAGCCTGGCCTGAAATTCAAATGAAATACCACGAATAAGAATTTTTTCTTCAAAGCTGCTTTCAAGAAAGTCTAAAGAAGCAAATAATTCTTTCTGATTTCTTTCAAATTCTTCATTATGATTCGTGGTATAAAATGCAGTGCAGTGTGCAAAAAACATGCTTAAATATGCTGCTCTAAAATCGTCGTGCATATCATCAGGGATTGCAAATTTTTTAAATAAAGTGTTTATGGCATTGTATTTAGCCTTTGGGAAATAATAATACTGCAATTCGCCAAAAGTGCCATCAGGGGAAAACCTTCCTTCCTGTGTAACATTAGTCGTTGGCAATGAATGCTGGAGCATTCTGTTTAAACTACTCTTTTCAGGTAATTTAAATTCAATTGCATTTTCTCTCGGGGCGATATGTGTGTACCTCTTTCGGAAGTCTGAATCAATTTTTTTCTCAATTTCAATTTTGTTGAGTTTCTTCTTACGTGGAGTTTTTTCACTAGCCATGTTGACAAAATTTTATACTTAACTTACCTAAGGAATTACTTAAAACGCCGTAAGCATATTTGCATATTTTAACTTAACATCATCGGTAAAGCTATCAAGGTAATTTTCGGTAGTAACTTCTGAACTATGCCCTAAAGATTCTTTGATAATTGCTGTAGAAGCACCTTTTCGCTTTAAGACCGTAGCGAATGTATGACGGGCTGTATAAGTGCCTAACTTGGATTCTATCTTTAACTCCTGCCGGGTGATTTCCATTCTCTTATTAACCCACTTAATGAAACGCTGGCAACGATGCTTTACTGTAAGTGCTGGCAAACCTGCTTCAAGTACTGGAAATAAGTAGGGGTTTAAAGGGTTTGTGTTTTTCCACTTGTCTATAATGCTTTTTGCTTCTTCAACCAACCCAATTGTTATAGGTCTCAAATCCTTCTTTTTAGTTCGCTTAGTCTTTTCTCTATAAAACCATAAAAAATCGCCTTTAATATTTTCAGGCTTAAGCTGTATAATATCAGCAAAATTGACACCACTACATAAGTATGAGAATAACCAAAAATCCAATGCCTTTTGTTCATCCACTTTTGTAGGAACGTAGTTGAGTAATTTTTGAATGTCGGCTTCAGAAAGTGCTTTTTTTATGTTTCTTCCAGATGGAATTTCATACTTTCTGAAAGGATATTTGTCAAGTGATAAAGTACCTGCATCAATTGCCTGATTAATAATGGCCCTTAGCTGCCTCAGATACATGCTAATAGTGGTTGCTGATTTACCAGCCTGCAACATATACTTTTCGTATTCTTCTAAAAATGCAGGGGTAATATCCTGGAGTAATAAGGACTTTCTAAATTCGTGAAGGGAATTTTTTGTCGTGTTATAAGCGATAGCAGTACCAATTTGCCCATTGGTTTTTAATTGGGTTATGTATTTATCAATCCATGTTTTTAAACTGCTGTCATGTATTACTGTTGATTTGTCAAAAAAAACATCTTCAAAAGCAACAAATGAAAAGGGTACAATTTCATCAATTTCCTCTTCCGCACTTGCCTGCAAAGCGTTTAATTTTTGCTTGATTTCTTTTAGACTTTCATCCCTGAGATTTGGGGCATTTAGTTTTGTCCATTCATTCTCCGTAACGTGATAGATTGTTGCATACCTTTTCTTGTTAGGTTTGCAGTAGACGTTGATTTTTATCAGGCATTTTTTTTCTGCGTTTGGTCTTGACTTGTCAAGAAAAAAACTGACGGTTACTTTCTGTTGTAGCATTGTTCTTTGTTTAAAATTGTGACCTCAAATGTGACCTTAAAGATACAAATAAGTGCTAACAAAAGTAGTAAAAGTGCAATATATATTTTGTAAAGCACTGGTTTACAGTACAAGTGCAAGCATAGGGAAAACAAAGGAAGGGTAGGCTATCTGCCTTACAAGCAGAGGGTCCGCGGTTCGAACCCGTGTGCTCCCACACAGTAAAAGGATTTCAAGAAATTGAAATCCTTTTCTATTACTCCTTCAAAAAAAGTTTAAATACGGGTATCACCTACTTTATTTCTTCCACATATATTTTCAATTCCTTTTCAATGCTGTTATAGTCATGTGCTGCTTTTTCAATTAGGCCCGTCAACGCATCATTGATTATTCCTTTTCTGCCCAATGTCTCAATATCAGTGAATATTGCTGCTAGTTTTTCTGCCTGTATTACACCGGCGCTGCCCTTAAGCTTATGCGCTTTTTTGCAGACTGTTTCAACTCTGCCCTGCTGCAGGGCCTGTTTCATTTCTTTAAAATCGCTGCTGTTTTCACTCAATAAAATAGTAAGTATTTCTTCCAGGTATTCCGAATCATCCATTTCTTCCAATGCACTTAAATCATACAGGTTGTTTGCACCTGAAAGCAAAATCGTTTGTGTGTATATTGCTGCATTTTCCATAATCAATATTTTTTAAGGTTCAAATTTTTATCAGGCGGGTATTTCAATTTCTTTATACAATTTATTTTGTTTTGCTATTGCCGACCATTTGGCAAGCATGTTCACCAATTCTTCCAGTTTAACGGGTTTGCTCAAAAAATCGTTCATTCCAGATGCCAGGCATTCATCTTTATCTTCTTTCATGGCATTGGCTGTCATGGCAATAATAATGGGCTGCACTTCTATGCTTTGCCTTATGATACGTGTAGCTTCCTGTCCGTCTATTTCCGGCATCTGTACATCCATCAGTATAATGTCATAAGGCATTTCGTTTGCCATCTCCACGGCTATTTTTCCGTTCTCTGCCAAAGCTGCATCAAAGCCAAGTTTGCTTAATATTTTAAGGGTTAATTTCTGGTTAACCAGGTTATCTTCGGCAACCAGTATTTTCAATGGATGATCTTTTGCAAAATCGGGAGAAAGTTTTTGTGCTACAGGCTGCATTTCGGCAACAGGCTTGTTTTTACCTCTCAACTCGTTGATGATAAGTTTGCACAACATCTCCTGTTTAACTGGCTTGGTTAATATCGATTTAAATAAACCGGCATATTGTTTATTGCGTTCATCACCTACCGAACTTAAAAGGATTATCGGAAGTTGCGGATATTGCTGCTGCACTTTTTCGGCAAGTTCGCAACCATCCATATCGGGCATTTGCATATCAGTCAATAACAGATCGAAATGCATTCCTTTCTTCAGTATTTCCAGCGCTTCATCGCCGCTGCTTGCCAATGTGGGCACCAGACTCCATAATTCCAATTGGTTTTTAAGAATACAACGGTTGGTTAAATTATCATCTACTATCAGTATCTGCTTGCCTTCTATACCTGCAATATGGTTTGTTACGTAAGTTCGCACTGATAACGAACTGGCCGATGAAAGCATGGTGAATGTAAAAGTTGTTCCTCCTTTCTCTTTACTTTTTACATCAATATGCCCACCCATCAAACCAATTAATTTTTCGCAAATAATTAATCCCAGGCCGGTACCGCCGTATTTACGACTTGTAGAAGAATCAACCTGAGAAAAAGCTTTGAACAGTCGTTCCATTTTATCAGCAGGGATACCAATGCCGGTATCACGTATTTCAAACTGTAATTCGATTTGCCCATCAGCTTTTGTTTTAAGCAGGTGAACGCCCACAAATATTTCGCCCTGCTCCGTAAATTTAATGGCGTTGCTTACCAGGTTTACCAATATCTGGCGCAGCCGCAAACTATCGCCAATAATTTGTGCAGGTACGTTGTAATCTATTTCATACACCAAATCCAGCCCCTGTTTACCGGCTTTACTTGCAAACACATCCAGCATTTCTTCAATACAGGTACGTAAATCAAAATCTCTTTTTTCTATTTCCATATTACCCGATTCTATTTTAGAAAAATCGAGAATATCGTTTATCACTGTCAACAAAGCCTCTCCGCAGGTACTAATGGTTTTTGCATATTCCTGCTGCTCTGCTGTCAGTTGTGTTTCATTTAGCAAAGATGCCATACCAATTACACCGTTCATGGGTGTACGTATCTCATGGCTCATCGTAGCAAGAAATACGCTTTTTGCTTTATTGGCTTCATCGGCTTCGTGCCTGGCCTGCTCTGCATTTTTATATGCTGCCTGCAATGCCCCCTCATTCAATATTCTTTCCTTGTGTAATAGTGCTTCCCTTTCCAGCTTGCCCATTTCACGGGTTTGCTCTACCTGTATTCTACTATATTTTTTAAGCAGGTAAGCCCATAAGCCACAGGTAAAAAATATAATTGCTGCAAGTATAATATGAATAATAAAAGCGTTCAGTTCAACTCCATCTACAGGAGAAAAATAAGCACCCTTAACACCTGTATTTTGCAGATAAGCCAATCCAATATGATGAACAAGTACAAAGACTACCAATGGGATCTGCAGTTTCCAGTTTTGATAAGTAATAAGTATGGCACTTGCAATAAAGGCAATAAAGTGCATCTCAAACATACCATGCATCTGGTAAATACCCTGTGCCATAAAAATACCCAATACCAAACTTAAAACATATTGATACATGATTGAATCGGGCATCGTTACTTTAATGTAGTAGTAGGCAAAAAGAGAAAATCCACCTACACCAAAAGCTACCAGCCAGGTATCATAGAAAGGAGCCAGCACCAACCCGGAAATGAAAAAGCAGATCAAAAAATAATTCATCAGTTTGTCTGATCTTTCTTTTACCTGACGTGCAAAAGAAGGGCTGTTTTTTTCTTGATTTAATGTGATGTTCGCCATCGTGGTATTTTGTTTTAGGGTTTATGGATCTATTTTTTACAGCCCGGCAAAGAACATCCATAAGCAGTAAGTGCATACGGATTAAAAGTGGGTTGCTTTCTGTTGGCAAGTAAAGAATCAATGGCTATTTGTGCATAATCACTTTTTTTATCGGTGCAATAACGGCTTCGGTTATAATTGCCCCTGTAATAAAGCGACTGGTCTGTATTTATCAAAACCGCCTGTGGCGTAGAATACACACCGCATGTAGTGGCTAGCGAACTATCAAATAAAACCGGAACAGTAAGCCCATATTTTTCACGGATACTTTCTTCGGTGTAGCTTTTATCTGTCGTCAGTACCACCACTGCAAAATTTATTTTATCGCCGTAAGCTTTTACCAATGCTTTAAAGTGCGGTACATTAAAGCGTGAACAGGGACAATCAGGATTAAAAAAATGCAGAAAGACAGGCTCTTTTTTTTGTGGGTTGAATCTGGCTGTTATTTTGATATACTCTCCTTTATTTACAGTATGATATTTTTCAGGAACGGGGGTAGGTAAACTGTACCGCCATTCACTATACCAGAATAGAATACAAATAATGGAAAAACTTACAATTAATACAGCTATGGATATGAGTTTTTTAAATTTCTCCGGCATTTTTAGTTATATCAAGGATGAGATTAATATTGATAAAACGGTAATAAAGTTTACATAGTGTTAGATAAGTAGCTAAAAAAAATGTAGAAACCTTACTACTAATTTTATGCAGCACAAAATTCACAGAGGGCCATGCAATTTATTTGCTCATGTGGAGGTTAATGATAACTGACCAGTATCTGTTTAGCAAATTTTAAAAAGAATTAAAAATATACGACTGATTTGGTTAGTTTAAAGTTTACATCCATGAAAAACATTTTGCCTGAAAAGATCGATATTTTTCTTACTGTAAATCCGCAGGCGATTGAAGAGCATTTTAATAAAAACGATCCCTCGCCCTATTACAAAAGGCAACTTAGTCATGAATTTGAAGAATACATAAACCGCATTAAAAGCCCGGCCAGAAGGGCTACCATCATTGAATACAAAATAAACTGCACAACCGAAGAAGACCGGCAATACACCGAGCCGCTGATGTATGCCATTAAGCGCCATTATGCTGATGTGGTGCTGGCTAAACAGGGCGAGTTTGAAAGATTTAAACGCCGTAATTACATTGTGTTATTTATCGGCCTTTCCATTATTTTATTATCGCACATTATAATACCCATGCTTATAAAGGGCGATGGCGGTATAGAATCTGCCATACTAACCGGTATTGATATTTTTAGCTGGGTAATGATGTGGCAACCGATAGATAACCTGCTTTTTCACTGGAACAAGCACCTGAAAGATATTGACACCGTAAAAAAATTAACAGAGGCCCCGGTAATTTATACGGAAGCTTTACAATAATAAAAGCGCATTAAAAGCAAACAACACAATAATAAAATAATCTCTTTATATGGAATCAGCAGCAACCTTTTTTTTAACAACATACCTGCCGCTTTTTATAGTATCAACTTTTACCAGCATTGTTTTTATTGCAATTGTTATTGCCATGCTGTTGATGCTGTTCGGTTTTTACAGATCGGGCATAAACAGTTATACCAATAAAATAAAAGCCATGGCCCTGCAGATTACCGATATGCAGCAACACCTGGATTATGCCAGCCGTGAGGAAAGCAAAGCCAGGGCCGATGCAAAAAGAACTGCCACAGCAAGAGATAAATTACTCACCTCCCTTAGTCATGAAATACGTACACCTATGAACGGCATACTGGGCATGACGATACTGCTGGAAGAAACAACCCTGAACCCCGAACAAAGAGATTACATTGATACCATCATCAGTTCCGGCAAAATACTTTTAAATAAAGTAGATGAAGTAATTGCAAACGATATGCTGGAGCAATCTAAAATAGACCGCACCATTAATGCAGCTCAGCAAAAAAATACCGACCTGCGTAACTGTGTAGAAGAAGTGCTGGATACGTTTACAGTAAGTGCATCAGAAAAAAAGACAGAGTTGCTTTACCAGATAGATGCAGATGTACCTGCAAAGGTATTAACAGATGCCGGGCGGCTGTATAAGATACTAACCAACCTGGCAGAAAATGTGTTGCATGATAACCTGCGGCAAGTTTTTATAGGTGTACACATTATTAAGCACAACAGTGTTGATATACCACCTGCATTGGGTTTTACCATTGCAGAAAAACCATTAGGTAATACTGCAGCTATTGCCATGCTGCTGGATGACGGTAACGTAATGACAGACAATGCTGCAGAAACAGAAATGGAGTATCAAAAACTAGGACTGAGCGTCAGTAAAAAACTGGTAGAAGAAATGAGCGGCGGTATAAAAGCGATTTCCGATAGCAGCGCCGGTTTTATTTTCTACATTCCATTACATGCTGTTGCTGCCAACAACGATACTGTTACCGATTTTAATTTAAAAGATTTTGAAAGTAAACAGGTATTAATCGTTAATGATAATGATACGGCTGCCGCTATCTTAAAAAATCAATTGCAACAATGGAAGCTGGATGCGGTTGTTGTAGATAACGGTAACCAGGCTTTACAAATAGCAGCCGAGCAAAACTTTAGCCTGGTAATTATAGAAATGAACCTGCCGGGAATGAACGGTATGCAACTGGCAGCCCGGATGAAAGAAGAGTTACCTGAATTGCCTTTGATATTGCTGAATGCCAAACACGATACCCGCTATAAAGAACAGGAAGGCATTACAGGAGAAATTACCGTGTTGAGCAAGCCGCTAAAACAGCACCATCTTTTCGATCATATCCTCAGCATATTCCGCGATAAAAAAACCGGGCAAATGCAGGATATGTCTGTAAAAAAATTATCAGCCGGTTTTGCAACGCAATATCCATTACACATCCTGGTGGCAGAAGATAATCTGGTAAACCAGAAATGGGCTACCAAAATTCTGGGCAAACTGGGTTACACGGTTGATATTGCCGACAATGGGCATATAGCGTTGGATATGGTTAGTAAAACAACTTACGATCTGATTCTGATGGATGTTCAAATGCCGGAAATGGATGGGCTGGAAGCTACAAAAATGATACGGGTTTGCCTGAATAAACAACCGGTAATAATTGCCATGACGGCAAATGTTATGCACGGCGACCGAATGGCCTGTATGCAGGCAGGCATGGATGATTACATAAGCAAACCGGTACAACTGGGCGAACTGGTAAACATGCTGGAGAAATGGGCCTTGGTAATTACTGAAAAAAAGTTTGCCGGAGAAAGAGTATAGTAAGTAACTAAACATGCGGAGTATTAAAAAAAGCATATTTACTGATTTTTGTTTCAGTTAAAAAATTCATCCTATTTTTGTGTAAATAGTATGACAACACTCACCAATACAAAATACCAGGAGGACACAGATACAATTACCGTAACTGAGTCATACTGTAGCCTCATTGTTTGGAACGATGAGGTAAATACATTTGAATGGGTGATAGAAACCCTGATTGAAGTTTGTGGTCATTCTACCGAGCAGGCCGAGCAATGCGCCGTAATTATTGATGCCAAAGGCAAATACGCCGTAAAACAGGGCAGTTACGATATTTTAAAACCACAATGCGATGCCATAACCGAAAGGGGCATCAATGCTACCGTTGAAGTGGTAGCTAATTAATTTCCATGTTTCTCCTAAATAACGATTTATTTTTTCCGCCTTTGCAAACTGCAGATGAAGATGGCTTACTGGCCATTGGCGGGGACTTAAGTACCAAACGTTTGTTATTGGCATACCGCAGCGGTATTTTCCCCTGGTTTAATGAAGATGAACCTATCTGCTGGTGGAGCCCCGACCCCCGTTTTGTTTTATATCCTGCCGAACTAAAAGTAAGCAGTAGCATGAAAACAGTTTTACAAAATGGCAAATACAGGTTTACTATCAACAGGGCATTTGAGCAAGTGATACAGAACTGCAAAACAGTTTCCCGGCACGGACAGGATGGCACCTGGATATCTCCTGCTATGCAAAAAGCCTACAGCATTTTACATGAGCTGGGTTATGCCCACAGCGCCGAAACCTGGCAGGATGGTGAACTGGTTGGTGGTTTATATGGCATCAGGCTGGGTAATATTTTTTTTGGCGAAAGCATGTTCAGCCTTAAACCCAATGCCAGTAAGTTTGCATTTATCAACTATGTAAAGCAATTACAAAAAGAAAATGTGCAATTGGTAGACTGCCAGTTGCATACCAACCACCTGGAAAGTTT
The DNA here is from genome assembly GCA_038328115.1 of Chitinophagales bacterium. GTDB lineage: Bacteria > Bacteroidota > Bacteroidia > Chitinophagales > Chitinophagaceae > Ferruginibacter. Next base: position 45,234 of record JBBQLS010000004.1, on the reverse strand, counting down.
GGGTGCCAGGATGATTCCCCGTGAACTTTTTACTAAGCTTCTTGTTACTCATACCGGGCAATAAATTCCTTATTTTTGTCTATATTTTAAAAACAAGACTATGCTATTTGAACTTACAGAAGAACAATTGATGATAAAGCAGGCTGCAAAAGATTTTGCAGTAAACGAATGCCTGCCTGGTGTTATAGAAAGGGATGAACATCAGAAATTTCCAAAAGAACAGATTGAGAAATTAGCCGATCTGGGTTTTATGGGTATGATGGTAAAACCTGAATATGGCGGCGGTGGTATGGATACAATCAGCTATGTGTTGGCAATGGAAGAGATCAGTAAAGTGGATGCAAGTGTGAGCGTTTGTGTAAGTGTGAACAACAGCCTGGTTTGTTATGGCCTGCAGGAATATGCTACTGAAGAACAAAAACAAAAATATTTAAAGCCACTTGCACAGGGAAAAAAAGATGGTGAATTATACATTGGCGCTTTTTTATTGAGTGAGCCCGAAGCTGGCAGCGACGCTACATCGCAAAGAACTACAGCCGAAGATAAAGGCGATTATTATTTGCTGAACGGCACCAAGAACTGGATAACCAACGGCAACAGTGCCAGTGTTTATTTGGTAATTGCACAAACCGATGTAAGCAAAGGCAGCCGCGGCATCAATGCATTTATAGTGGAGAAAAGCTGGGCCGGTGTTGAGGTTGGTGCCAAAGAAAATAAACTCGGCATCCGCGGCAGCGATACCCACAGCATTTTATTTACTGATGTTAAAGTTCCTAAAGAAAACAGGATTGGTGCTGATGGATTTGGTTTTACGTTTGCCATGAAAACTTTGGCAGGCGGGAGAATCGGAATCGCATCGCAAGCATTGGGTATTGCCAGTGGTGCTTACGAACTGGCATTGGCTTACAGCAAACAACGCAAAGCCTTTGGCACCGAAATTATGAACCACCAGATCATTCAGTTTAAACTGGCTGATATGGCAACAAAAATTGAAGCCTCCCGTTTGCTTTGTTTAAAAGCAGCCTGGGAAAAAGACAATCATATCGACTACACATTAAGCAGCAGTATGGCAAAAGTATTCAGCAGCGAAACTGCCATGTGGACCGCTACCGAAGCCGTGCAGATACACGGTGGTTATGGTTTTGTAAAAGAATACCATGTAGAGCGTATGATGAGGGATGCAAAAATTACACAGATATATGAGGGAACGAGTGAAGTGCAAAGAATAGTAATAAGCAGGGCGATATTGAAATAGCCCCCTCTATCTCCCCCAAGGGGGAGGAAATCTGGGAGATTATTGCGAAGTTAAAAGACAGTTGTATCTTCTTCTTTGCGACTTTGCAATAACTTTGCCTCTTTGCGTGAAAACCATGAGCATTAACACAAAACAATATCAAAAAATACTTACCGAACTAAATGGCAAAGCCACTTTAGTTGCTGTATCCAAAACCAAGCCTGCAGAAGATATACAAGCCTTATACGATTTAGGTCAACGCGACTTTGGAGAAAATTATGTACAGGAAATGGTTGACAAATACGAACAACTACCCAAAGATATCCGCTGGCATTTTATTGGCCACCTTCAATCAAACAAAGTAAAATACATCGCTCCTTTTGTGCATCTTATTCACGGCGTAGATAGTTTTAATTTGCTTAAAGAAGTAAATAAACAGGCTTTAAAAAACAACCGCATTATTGATTGCCTGCTGCAGATATATATCGCCAAAGAAGAAACAAAATTTGGACTGGATGAAAAAGAATTAGCCGAATTATTGCAACCCAAACCACTTAACGAATTAACCAATATACAGATCACAGGCCTTATGGGCATGGCTTCCTTCACAGAAGATAATGAACTCATCATACAGGAGTTTTCTTTTCTCAAAAACCTTTTTGATAAGCACGCTCAACTCAAAACTCAAAACTCAAAACTCAAAACGCTTTCGATGGGTATGAGTGCCGATTACAAAATTGCTCTGGAAGCAAGCAGCAACATGGTAAGGATTGGAAGTTTATTATTCGGATCAAGATAGTACCACAAATGAAAAAGTAATTATAAGCGGTGCCGGAAAGGTTTTAGTCAATTAATGACTGATCTCCATCTTAATGGTATCATCTATTACAGCTCCGTCCTTATCTAAACAATAACTAAGTTTATAATTAGTTTCAGGAAATGGACAACACATTTTAGTACCCGTGCATTTATAAATTGCTTCCACACATCCTGTCTTAACATCATATACTATTATACCCGTAACCTTACAATATTCATTACCCGGGCACCACTGTTCCTTAATACCTATAACCTGTATTTTACCATCATCTATTAATTCTTTTATAGCCTTATAAATATCACCGCCCTTATCGGCTATGTCCTTTACTTTAGCCAAAATACCTCCGGCAAAATTAATGCCGCCCGATAAGAAAGTAGTAATAATCCCCCATCCCAATGATCCTATTTGTGAAACGTTCGATTCAAATGTCACTGATTTAATACACTGAAAACAATTTTCGCATTGATAATCGATTGGATTTTTGCCTTCTGTATTAGCATCCGCCCATTTTTGCATTCCCTTTCCAAGCGCTGTATGGGTGCCGGCCGTTAACACTCCCTCATCACGTTTACCACCAACAGCATTTTTAATATCAGCAAAAACGGGAGGATTTCCATCAGGTAATTGCAGATCAAAGTCAATAGAAAAACTACCCGTTTTAATACTGTGAACCGCAAATTCCCTGGTATACATGGCAGTGCCTTTTAATTGTTGGGAGGTAAGTTGTATCGATTGCTCATTACCACCATCCAGCAAAACAATATCGCTGGATCTGTTATTAATGTTCAGCATTGCATTTTCTTTGAGGTCATTTAACCCGGTTATCATCACTTTTACTATAGTACTTTCTCCTTTCAGCAGGTTCAACTTGCCCGTTGATAAATCCATTTTAACTGATACAATATTTGCAGAGCAATTAATCTTATTATTTTCTGTCATGGCGAATCTGTCACTGCCAGAAGCCTTTTTATCAGGCATGTGTAAAATGCATTGGCCTGGCGATTCTGCTAAAACTTCCAGTGGGGTATTATCCAATGTACATTTTGTATTACTCAAATCACCATCAAAAGGGCCGGTAATCCTCATCGGTGAACCACATAACGCATGTGATGGGACTTTACAATCCGTAGAAAAATTTCTTTGGCTATTTTGGTTAGTAACCGGAAGTGAAACCTCACTTACTTTATTGCCGGCACTATTCAACAAACTTATAACACCTGATGCCTGCTGATCTGATTTAACCAAACATTCAAATATTTTATTCGCATTTTCAACAGGGAATTTTTGCCCGTTAAAACTAAGGGAATAGCTATTAAGTTCTGTCATTTTTTTTGCAATCTGTTTTGCATTATGACCAACAGGCTCAGCTATTATACGTCCAGATATCATATCTCCCGGACGGATATCTTCCGGCAGGTATATTTTTATTGCACCTGCTGCTGTATTGAACTCGGCAGTAGTTAATCCCTTTTGAGAAGATATTTTTTGTGCCAGGGATATTGTTGAACAAAGCAAAGTGGATATGATAAAAAGAAAACGCATACTGGTCTTTTTCATAATCACAATTTTATTATTAATGATTAAATTTTAATCCCAAAAATTAAGTTTCTGTCTGTGAAGTGATCAAAGGCCGGAATGAAGAATGCCAGGCGAGGAACATTACCGTTGCTGTAGTTTTACTCTTATTTGTTTCTAGGAAAAATACAACGAATTATTTCCATTGTCAACCTTTTTTTTGGGCATAATTAAACCCGGCTCTTAGCATTTTGTTAAAACCTTAACAATCAACATAAAATGCGGCACGATATTCCATCCTTTGTATATAAATAGATAACTTTGAGATGAGCAACACTACTATTACCATGTCGGCAACATTTGAAGCAGAAAAAAACAGGAAGGCATTTATATACACAGGTCTTATTTGTGGTGCTATTCTTTTAATAGCACTATTGGTTTCCTGGAAGAATACACCGCCTGCCCCAAAAATTGCAGACGAATTTATTGAGATAAATCTTGGAAATGATATTGAAGGTTTTGGGCAGGTGCAGCCTTTGATTAAAGGCGAAAAAGCACCGGCAGATATACCTGCTCCCCAACAACAACAGGCTTCACCGGTTAACAACCAACCCGAAGAAGCGAAGACTGATGATAATACCGACCCGGAATCTGCACCAATAACCAAACCGGTTAAAACTACTCCAAAAGTTACGCCTGCGCCGGTTCCAACACCTGCACCGCCAGCACCCAAACCACAAAAGCCAAAAATCGCAGGCTATAACGGGCCTAAAGGCGGCACCGGTAATGGCGCAACAGAAGACAATGGTTATAAATACGATGGCAATAAACCCGGTGGTAAAGGCGATGCCGGAAGCCCCAATGGCAAGCCAGACAGTTATGGCAACACACCCGGCGGTAAAACCGGTGGCGGTGGCCTGCGTGTTTCTAAAGGCGACCGTACCATTGTAAATAATTATATTTTTATGGGCGAACTGCCCCGTGCAACCATCATGGCAGTCATAAAAGTTTCTCCCGATGGGCGTGGTACTTTTGTAACTTTCGATAAAGGTTCAACCAGTGTTGATACAAAGTACGCCAATGCCATTCGTGGTTATTTACCGCATATCGAATTCAGCAAATCCGATCACGAATCCATTGTAACCGTTCCGTTCAATTTCAGGGAGCAATAGTGTTTTTCACGCAAAGCCGCCAAGCAGGCAAAGTTTTATCAAGCCTTAGTATTCTTTTCATCTTTGCGCCTTTGCGTGGATTATTTTTTTGTTCCCGGCATTATTTCCCTGATTGAGCTTCATTGGCAGTTTATCCTGAGCGAAGCCGAAGGACACTCTGGCACTGCAAATCATTATTCAGCTTTACCTACATTTGCTGTCGTACATCAAACATCGTACATCGTTCATTAAATGACCTACCAGCAAACAATCGATTATCTATACGCACAACTGCCCATGTACAGCCGCATTGGTGCTGCTGCATACAAAGAAGATTTGCATAACACAATCGCTTTGTGCAATGCAATAGACAACCCGCAAACAAAATTCAAAAGCATTCATATTGCCGGCACCAATGGCAAAGGCAGCAACAGTCATATGCTGGCAGCCATACTGCAGCAGGCGGGTTATAAAACAGGCTTATATACTTCACCGCATTTAAAAGATTTCCGGGAGCGGATAAAAATAAATGGAGAAATGATCAGCCAGGAATTTGTTGTTGATTTTGTTGAGCGTACAAAAAAAATATCCGAACAAATTCAGCCTTCTTTTTTTGAACTGACCGTTGCCATGGCTTTTGATTATTTTGAAAAAGAAAAAATTGATATTGCTGTTATTGAAACCGGCCTTGGCGGCAGGTTAGACAGTACCAACATCATCACCCCTATCCTCTCCATCATTACCAATATTGGTTACGATCACATGGATATACTGGGCGATACGCTTGAAAAGATTGCATTAGAAAAAGCAGGCATTATAAAGCCCGGCGTACCGGTTGTTATTGGCGAATATTTACCTGAAACGAAAAACGTATTCATCGAAAAAGCAAAACAGTGCAATGCTCGCATCTATTTTGCACAGGATGAATATGCAGTTCAACATATTAATTACAGTATGCAGTGGCTGAGCTGCGATATAAAGAGTATTGAACACAACATTACAGAATCTTTTGAGCTTGACCTGAACGGATTATATCAAACCAAAAACCTTTGTACCGTTTTATGTGCCGACAGCATTTTAATACAGCTTGGTTTCAGTATAAAAAACGCGGATGAAAAACATGCCCTGAAGAATGTAAAAAAAATTACCGGGCTTTATGGCCGCTGGGATGTTATCAGCAGCAACCCCACCATCATTTTGGATGTGGCACATAACGAAGATGGCATTAAACAGCTCTTGCAACAACTGTCAGCGGTGAGCGGTGAGTTACAAAATATTCACTTTATAATGGGCATGGTAAAAGATAAAGACATTTCAAAAATACTTTCGACCTTACCCAAAAATGCACAGTACTATTTTACCAATGCACATATTGAACGGGCAATGCCGGCAAAAGATTTACAGGAAAAAGCAAAAGCCTATGAATTGATTGGTAAAAAATTTGATGATGTGAACGAAGCTGTTCAAATGGCCAAACTCAATGCAGCAAAGGATGATACTATTATTGTTTGTGGAAGTGTGTTTTTGGTAGCCGAGGTGGATACCGTTTTATTTACAACATAAATTTTTCATACGGGGTTTCTAAGGCGATTTTTCCAGGGCCCTTACGTATGCACTTACCTGAAAAGCAGCAGGTTTATAAATATGAAAAACATTAAAAAAGAAAATTTTCCTGCAAAAATATGCATTGCATGCAACCGCCCGTTTACCTGGTGTAAAAAATGGGAAAAAGTATGGGACGAGGTAAAATATTGCAGCGATAAATGCAGAACAAATAAAAAATAAAATTGATGAAAAAACCATTTAACCTTACAGACACAGACAGAATAATAGAAATGGCCTTGGAAGACCGTACTCCATTTGAAGCCATCGAATTTCAATTTGGAATAAGCGAAAGCGAAGTAATCATATTTATGCGGAAAAATTTAAAACGCAGTAGTTTTAATCTCTGGCGTAAAAGAGTTAATAGCGGTATAAGCCAAAAACATGTAGTCAAAAGAAACAGTGGCATCAACAGATTTAAATGCAGTTTGCAGAGGGTAATTACCCATAACAAAATAAGTAAAAGGTAGTATGGATTGTTAATTTCCTTGACACGTTGAGTGCTGCTCTAAAAGTGTTGCGGACAAGCCAACCCATAAAACCAGCCACAAACCCGTGTGAAAAAGAACCGCTATTTAATTACTTTTGGCTTTGCTTTCTTTATCGGGTTTTTGAAATTAAAAATGGCTTTCCCTATTTCCGGTTGGTTATCGCCCAGCAAAAATCCAAAGGGAGTCAGTGGTTCTATCCTGTCGAAGATAACTTTAATAATGGCTGTAAGAGGGATGGAAAGAAACATACCTGAAAAACCCCACAGCGCCCCACCAATAAGTACAACGATAATAGATACCAGCGCATTGATTTTCACCTTGCTGGCCACTATTTTTGGCACAAATAAATTGTTATCAATAAACTGCACAATGATGTAGGCTATAAATACCCAAAGCGCATCAATTGGGTCTTTGGTTGCAATTGCCAGCAGCATAGGAATGGCTATTGCGATAACGCCGCCAATATAAGGAATGATATTTAGGAGTGCCCCAATGATGCCTATTAACACCGCATACTTAATACCGATGATAAGTAAAGCTGCCGAATTGAGTGCGGCCACCAGTGCGGCTTCCAACAGCAGGCCAACCAGGTAGCTTTGTATAAGCACTTTTGTTTCCATTAAAACTTCGGCAACTATTTTATGTTTGTCACGCTGAAAAAGCCTGGCAATAAACTCAAGCAGCAACGGCTTGTAAAATAATATCATAAAAACATACACCGGCAGTAAAAAAATAAGTACCAGTACACCGCTGATGGTTCCGATGGTTTCGCCTATCATGGCCGAACTGTTATCCATACCCTCTCCCTTTGTCTTATCTACCCAGGCAGCAATTTTGGGTTTGGCCACGTTAAACTTTTGCGATACCCAGTCAATAATATCATTGAAGATGAGGGCAATTTTTTTCTTTAACTGCGGTACCGATTCGCTGAACATACTTACCTGCGAACCCATAAAATACATGATGGCACTAATGACCAGCAATGCAACGGTTAGTACCAGCAGAATTGCCACTACCTTATTCATTCCCTTTCTGCACAAAAAGTTTACAACCGGGTTTAGCAATATGGCGATGATGGTAGCAAAGATCAATGGCACCAGTATATCCTGGCCAATATACAGGATATAAAAAAAAGCAAGCAACCCTATAATGCAAAGTGACAACTTAGCGTATACAGGTAATTTTCCGGTAGTAGTATCCATTATTCAGTATTAAATAAAAAAGGTTAACCCCATCATTTGGTAAGTGTTAACCGGCTTTCAAAAAAAATTTAAAATGTGATGCAGCCTGCTGGCTGCCAAAGCTAAATTAGCAAATAAAAGGGAAATGTTTGGCTTAGGGTTGAAATTATATAAGTCGGATAGTACAGTATTGTTATTAATGATGACGTTCGTTATGCTTACAGCCTGTGCCGGAACATTACCTGTTGTAATTATTTCTCCAGCAGGTTTTTCAATGCTGACAAACTTACACCCATATCTTTCGCAATACTTTTTTCTACTACCAGCAACATGATGTTAAAGGGATATTTTATTTTACTTGTATTGCTCATGGTAACTTTTGTTTCATCAGCAGATACAGCTTCTGTAACGATGCTTGTTTGGCCAACTGCAACAAAGGGTTTTACAAAACGAATTTCGGTCTCAATTATTTTCCCTTCGGTAATACCCATAATTTCCTTTTCACCTTCCCCCACTTTTTTATTTCCGCTCCAGGCATAAATAAACCCAACCGTTCCATCCGTTCCCGTAAATTCATTTTTCTTGCTGGGGTCAGCCACTGCCCGTTCGTTAAAGTTATCCCAGTTTTTGAGATATTTTACATAATTAAAAACTTTTTGCAGCGGCGCATTGATGATAATTGCACACTCGATATAATATTCTTTCTTCGTAAAAACTGCTATAATTTAAAGCAAAGCAAAGATGCCTGATATTACGAGTAAAATTGTGATGAAGATATGCATGTGGGTTGTTTCTTAATTGCAAGATAGTTCTTGTTTTGATTTTCAAGAAGATATACGTAAGAGTGGTTCGTGAGACACGAACCGAGGCTAAGTAATTAAAAAACTGTTTCAAAAATTCGTTTTAAAACCTTTTCAAAGTTTACTTGCTTAAGTGAGGAAATTTTTGAAATAACTTCATCAGTCGTATAAGACTGAATTAATTGACATTTAACAAATGACTTTTTGGAGAGCGGTTTTGTCAACATTGAATTGTCTAACTCGAAGTTAAATTCCTTATTCATTGAATTAGAAGATATCATCACAGCGTAAAAAATATCTTCTGTTTCTAAAACGTTTGAATTAGAGATAATTAATGCCGGGTGAGCTTTAAACTTTCCATTTGGCAATTGGTAATTTAATTCTACAATATCTCTTTATTGAACTCTCATTATAGGTACTTAGCAATAGCTTTATTCTTTCTTTTCACAATTGAAGATTTCAAATTCTCATGCTCTTGTAATGCAGCAATTAAAGCTTTCGGTTTGCTAATAGATGATACTTTCTTCACAAAGTCTAATGAAGAAAGCAAAGAGGAAAGTTCCTTTGCTTTAATATTTGAATCCAACTCTATTATTAAGGTTTGCATTTAGTAGTTTTTACAAATTTAAGGATTTTATGTTACTTACCGTAAACTCGCAAATCGCATTTCGCCCAACATTTAGTATTGCTGTTATAACACGCAATTCATCTTTTGAAATTAGTATTGATAATCTGTAAACTAGCATTATACATTTTGTACCTGCCTGTCGGCAGGCAGGTTGTTTATTGCGTCAATGCAATTTAATAAAAAAATTAATTTGTTTTGGATTATATTCCTAAGGCCTGTACTGCGAATTTTTAAGGCTGAATTAATTTGAGTTGTCAGGGTGTACTGAGCTTGACGAAGTGCTGTCGAACCCGGTATAAAAACTGAACCCGCCTTCGACAGGCTCTGGCTGACAGCTTTTTATATAAGCACTATCACTTTTTCAATTCATCCAGTTTATTAAACCCATAAAACATACAGGTTGAATGCATGGCCTGTACAATCTCATTATTCAGCAGCATCTTCTTTAATTCTTCCAAAGTAAAAAGTTTTATCTCAATTTCTTCATTATAATCCAGGTGCTGTTCGCCGGTTTTTTTACCGCCGGTTGCCAGGTAAAGGCTTGTAAAATTATTAAGCACGCCCGGGTTAGCTGCGGTTCTTCCCAGATAATAAAAATTGGAAAAACTGTAACCGGTTTCTTCCTGTAACTCACGGGCAATGGCAGTTTCAGGCGTTTCGCCTTTATCAACAAAGCCACCTGGTAATTCTAAAATGTTTTTTTCAATGGGGTGGCGGTATTGTTTTGCAAGTATCACTTCATTGTTTTGGGTAAGGGCCATTGCGCAGACAGACTCAGGCAGTTCTACCACAAAATACGGATCTACAATGGTACCGTTGGGCATTTCGCAAACATCTTTGCGTGCAGTAAAATACGGATGGTTGCTTAAGTATTTGGATGAAAGTGTTTTCCAGTTCATTATGAGGTTATTGGTTAGTTGGTGGCAGTTCCCTTATCAACTATTCACTATTTTCTATTAACAGTTAATTAATAGCAATTAACTACTTACTGTTTCACCAGCCCATTCTTTCACGTAGAGATGTTACATGCGCCGTATGGTGCCTGCTATGCCAGGCATACATACCCAGCAAAAACCAAAGGGTCATTTCTTTTTTATGCCCGGGATGAAAGATGGTTCGGTTGAGGTCTGCTTCGGTAAGATCTTTTAAAATTTCGTACCAGCGTGCATGTAAAGCATGCAGCAGCGTTAAGGAAATATTGATGGGCAGGTTTTTGGTATCGCTCATTACAGCCCATAAATTTTCATCGTAAGGCCTGATGATGGGATTATCTTCGGTAAGACCCAGTTTAAAACGTATGTAGGCATTCATGTGGCTGTCGGCAACATGGTGTACTACCTGTTGCAGTGTCCAGCCGCCATCACGGTACGCTGTATGTAACTGCGCTTCGTCTAAATTTAAAACAGCATTTTCAAGATGCTGTGGCAGGTTTTTAATATCAATCAGCCATTCTCCTAACAATTTTTCGGAGAATGGCTGAGCAACATATTTACCTATCGGGTATTTTAAATCTTCATTCATGCTTAGGGCATTTTTAATGAGCGGCGGTTACGGCAGGCCTGATATCTTCCAACGAAATTTCAAATACCAATACCGAATTTGGAGGAATAGCACCACCTGCTGCACCGGCAGCACCATAAGCAAGTTCGCTTGGTATGTACACTTTCCAATTATCGCCCTTGCGCATTAACTGCAGAATTTCTATCCATCCTTTAATTACACCCATTACCGGAAAGGCAGCAGGTTCACCTCTTTTGTAGGAATTATCAAATTCTTTTCCGTCGGTCAAAGTACCTTTATAATTTACAACAACCGTATCAATAGGCTTTGGTGTAGCAGAATTTGCATCGCCGTTTTTAATAACCTCATATTGCAAACCATCGGGCAACACAATCACTTCCTTGCGTTTTTTATTGGCTTCTAAAAAAGCCATGCCTTTTCCTTTTTCTTCGGCACCTTTTACAGCAGCAAACTTATCCAGTTGCGTTTGCATACAAGAATTGATAGATTCCTGTGTTAGTTTCGGGTCTCTCTTTTTAAATACATCCGCTACACCCTGCGCCATAATTTCGGTATTTATTTCGGTAATACCCTGCGACTTCATATTGCTGGCTACATTAAAACCCGCAGCATAACTGAAACTATCCAGCAGGTTTTTAAATTTTGGAGAACCTGTAGTTGTACTTACCACAGTTTTAGCAGCAGATTTTGCTGCAGGTTTTACGTTTTTTTGTGCAGTAACGGCAAAAGAAACAGATAATAAAAGAACAGAACCAAGTAATACTTTTTTCATTTGTATATGTTTATTGTAAAAAAAATTATCCTGTATTTTCCGGAATGCAAATAAAAGGCTTTTTTATTCATCCCGGATGTCCTTGCCTGTTAAATGTATGAAAACGTCTTCCAGGTTGGCTGCTTTTACCTGTTTGGGTCGCTCAAAACCAGCAGATACCAGGTCGTCTATCATTTTATCGGGACTATCCAGCGAGATTATTTTTCCTTCATCCATAATGGCAATACGGTCGCAAAGCTGCTCCGCTTCATCCATATAATGCGTGGTAATAATAACTGTAGTTCCCTTTGCCTGTATGTTTTTTATCAGGTCCCACAAATTTCTCCGGGCCTGTGGGTCAAGCCCGGTGGTAGGTTCATCCAGAAAAACAACGCGGGGTTTATTGATTAATGTGGTGGCAATAGAAAAACGTTGCTTTTGCCCACCGCTCAGATCTTTAAATTTGGCTTTTGCTTTATCGGTAAGATTAACCAATTCTAAAAATTCATGCGGCTGAATATCTTCATTATACAAACCGGCAAATAATTGCAACAATTCTGTTAATGAAAGGCCCGGGTAATACCCTGCTGATTGTAATTGAACACCGATAATCTTTTTTATGTTCTCGGCTTCCTTGTCCAGGTCCATTCCGCAAACAGTAATTTGCCCGCTTGTTTTCTGGCGCAGTGTTTCAATAATTTCCAGCGTGGTTGATTTGCCGGCACCATTAGGGCCCAGCAAGCCAAATATTTCGCCTTCGTACACTTCAAACGAAATGCCTTTTACTGCATGGAAATTGCCGTAATTTTTAACCAGGTCTTTTACTGTAATGATTGTGTTCATAATTTTTTAGAGCCTCATCCCAACCCTTCTCCAAGGGAGAAGGAACTGGTAGATTGAAGCGATTTTTTTTTCGTTTTTATACTTAGAAATAATATTCACAGTAAGCATTGCAAAACATAATCTTCGCCTATATCTTCTACTTATCCTCCCCCTTGGGGGAGATAGAGGGGGCTGCTACTTTTAACTCTCCTCTATAATATTGATCCATCTCTTCCATCATCAACTTACTACCAATAAAAAATGGCGTTCTTTCGTGCAATGCTGTTGGCTGAATATCCAGTATCGGCATTTTACCATCAGTAGCAATGCCACCTGCTTTTTCTACAATAAATGCAAACGGGTTACACTCATATAACAATCTTAATTTACCGCCAGGTTTAGTGGTAGTTGCAGGATACATAAAAATACCGCCCTTTATCAGATTACGGTGTACATCTGCCACCATACTGCCAATATAACGCTGTGTATAAGGGCCGCCATTTGTTTTATCTTTTTTCTGGCAGGCAGTAATGTATTGCTTAACACCCTCCTCGTACTGGAAAAAATTTCCATGATTTACTGAATACATTTTACCTATTTCAGGACATTTAATATCGGGGTGGCTTAATAAATATTCACCAATAGACTGATCTAACGTAAACCCATTAACTCCCCTGCGGGTTGCATATACAAACATAGTTGACGAACCATAGATAACATATCCGGCAGCAACCTGTTTATTCCCCTGCTGCAAAAAATCTTCCTGGGTTGCAGGTTTGCCCAGTTCGCTCACCCTGCGAAAAACGCTGAAGATGGTACCGATAGAAACATTCACATCTATATTGCTGCTGCCATCCAGGGGATCAAACAGGCAAACGTATTTGCTTTTATTGCTCACCGGGTCATCAAAAACTACAATATCATCCATCTCCTCGCTGCCTACGCCTGCGCAACTGATACCGTGCTTAAGCACACCCATAAACTGGTTGTTGGCATACACATCCAGTTTCTTAACTTCTTCGCCCTGCACATTAATGCTGCCTTCATCGCCCAGAATATCAACCAGGCCTGCTTTGTTCACTTCTACATTCACACGCTTTGCAGCCAGACCCAGGTCACGCAACAGGCCCGACAGTTCGCCGGTGGCAAGCGGAAAATCCCTTAATTGCTGAATGGTAAATTCATCCAATGTCTGTACCCTGCGGTTGGTATCCATAAGCAAGTTTTTTATTGATTTTGTCCCGATAGCTATCGGCGTTAAATTTGCAAATCAAAAATAAGCATTTAACAATTATTACTGTGCTGTATCTTCATTAGCAAATCAGCACATTAGCAAATCAGCAAATTATATCTATGAAGGTTTTTAAGTTTGGCGGCGCCAGTATCAATTCGGTAGAGAGAATTAAAAGTACGGGTGATATTATTGAATCGTTCAAAGGGGAAAAATTGCTTATCATCATTTCTGCCATGGGCAAAACCACCAATGCACTGGAAAAAGTGGTGGATGCTTTTTTTGCAGGAAGAAAAGAAGATGCCCTGCAGTTGTTTGAGCAGGTTAAGGAATCGCACGTAAATACACTGAAATATATCATTACCCTAAACTGGCAACAGGCCGAAAACCAGTTAAAAGATTTTTTTACCGAAGTGGAATGGCTGCTGCACGATAAGCCGGTTAGGGAGTATGACTATTATTACGACCAGATTGTGTGCTGCGGCGAATTACTGAGCACGGCACTGGTAAGTATTTATTTAAATGAACGGGGCATTAAAAATAAATGGGTTGATGTAAGAGATATAGTGCGTACTGATGACAATTTCAGAGATGCTTATATTGACTGGAATTTTACACAGGCCAAAGTTAAAGCTGATATTGAACCTTTATTTACTGAATTTGATATGGTGCTAACCCAGGGATTTATTGGCGCTACCGATGAAAATGAAAGCACCACACTGGGAAGAGAAGGCAGTGATTTCAGCGCCGCTATTTTTGCCAACATAATGGATGCCGAAAGCCAGACGATATGGAAAGATGTGGAAGCTGTAATGAGTGCCGACCCTAAAGAATTCCCGGACGCAGAGAATATTTACGCATTGAGTTACCGGGAAGTGGTAGAGATGGCCTATTATGGTGCACAGGTCATTCATCCAAAAACCATCAAGCCATTAGAAAACAAAAATATTCCCTTGCACGTTCGTTGTTTTTTAAAGCCTGAATTACCTGGAACGGTCATCAGTAATAAGCCGGTACACAACCTGCCGCCGGTGATTGTTTTAAAGAAGGACCAGGTGCTGATGGAATTGAGTTCGAAAGATTTTTCTTTTGTGGAAGAGAAGCCCATGAGCCAGTTGCATGAGATGTTTGCAGCAATAAAAATACGTCCCAACCTGTCGCAGAACGGCGCTATAGGCCTGTTGTGCTGTTTAGATAACAAGGTAGAAAAAATAGAAAAACTGGCGTTGGCTGCGTCAGAAATTTTTAATGTACAGATTCAGAAAGACCTTATCCTACTTACTATCAGGCATTACACCGAAAAAAAGATAGCCGAACTTACCAAAGGAAAGACAATTGTATTGGAGCAGAAAACGACAGAAACTATCCAGGTATTGATGCGTTAACATCTTCGATGTGAAAAATTGGAACACAGATGACACGGATTTGACAGATTTTTTTCTGCTTTGCAGAAAAATTTGGATTGCTTTGGTGATCCAACATCCTGCAAAGCAGGATAATCCTATACTTATACAATTTAATCAATCATAAAATCATATAAATCCATCCAATCCGTGTCATCCGCGTTCATATTGTATTGTGTACACACGATAGGATTATTTCGGGAGCTTGTCGAAGGCGGCTTAATGTAAGAAGTTTAATTGCAGAAGATGAAGATGCCATCATTTTAATTCAACAGGTAATCGCCCTTACTGTTTATGAGAATTACCGGCAGTTTTTTCCGCTTTTCAAAATAATCATACACTGCTTTTATATTCAGGATAGATTTATTGACGGCCTGTTTACCCTTGATAGATGAGGTGAGAAAATCAAGAGACTTTTTTACCCCGTAGTTTACCGGGTAAATATGAACGGGCACAAAATCCTGCCCATTTGCTTTTGCTACAGAAGCAAGTGTATAAACTTCTTCAATTGGCGCATCCTGTATGGCGATGCAACCTACAGATACGCAGTTGCCATGTATGTAAATATCTCCTCCCGGTTTTTTTGCATCGCTTAAAACTTTATCTGAAGCATTGGGATAGTTTAATCCAAGCGCCTTATGGTAAGTACTTCTCGGGTTAAATTCATTGACGTAATAAAAGCCTTCGGGTACCTGGTTATCCCCTTCTGAACGTTTGGGGCCAATGCTGCCGCTTTCCATGCAAACCTTATAGGTCTTAAAGAGGGAAAAACTGTCAACATTTTTATTTTTAACCCAAACCTCCAGCAACCGGTCGTATTTAAAGGAACGGATATAGACGGCCTGCGGTGGCCAGCTCAGTTTTTTTTCCCTGAATTGTTGTTTTAAAGAATCTTCCACTTTGTCGGTAACCGGAGCTTTTGTATAAGCCTTTGGCTGTTCAGTATATGAAGTTTGCGCACACAGGTTGTTTGCATATAAAACTGCAAAGCAAGCCATCATCCCAGCAAGCCAAAGTGATTGTTTCATTAAAAGAGGTAATTTATGTTGGTAGGGCAAATTTAAAAACTTTATCGGGAAACAGCCCAATAAAAGTATAAAAAGATGATTTACAACACATTAACATGCCTCTGGTCGGTTATAAATTCCCTCTGGCGTCCTGTTCTCTTTCCAGCGCTTCAAACAGGGCCTTAAAGTTTCCTTTGCCAAAGCTTTGTGCTCCCTTGCGTTGGATGATCTCAAAAAACAAGGTTGGACGGTCTTCCAATGGTTTACTGAATATCTGAAGCAGGTAACCTTCTTCATCCCGGTCAATCAGTACACCCAGGTTCTGCAGCGGTTGCAGATCTTCGTCAATTTTGCCAACACGATCTAAAATGGTTTCGTAATAACTGGCCGGTATGCTCAAAAATTCAATGCCTCTTTTTTGTAATTCTGTTACGGTTTTTACAATATCAGCAGTTGCAATGGCCACATGCTGTACACCTTCGCCATTATAAAAATCGAGGTACTCCTCCACCTGGCTTTTTTTCTTGCCTTCAGCAGGTTCGTTGATGGGGAATTTTACATAGCCGTTTCCATTGCTCATCACTTTACTCATCAATGCCGAATATTCTGTTGAAATATCATTGTCATCAAAACTCAGAATATTTTTAAAGCCCATCACCTGCTCATAAAATGAAACCCAGGGATTCATCTGGTTCCAGCCAACATTGCCTACGCAATGATCTACATATAATAAACCGGTGTCTGTGGGATTGTAGTTTGATTCCCATTTTTTAAAGCCTGGCATAAACAGACCTTTGTAATTACTTCTTTCTACAAAAAGGTGTACTGTATCGCCGTAGGTATGAATACCACTCAGCACCACTTCCCCGTCAATATCTTTCAGCACCGTGGTTTCCATATAAGGTTTTGCGCCACGTTTGATAGTTTCTTCAAAAGCACTTGCTGCATCATCTACTTTTAATGCCAGCACTTTTACCGCATCGCCATGTTTATAAATATGATCGGCAATTGGATTACCAGTTCGTAATGGCGTAGTTAAAACAAATGTCAGTTTGTTCTGCCTGATCACATAACTCACTTTATCTTTCATGCCCGTTTCGGGGCCTGCATAAGCCAGCGATTGGAAGCCAAAAGCAGTTTTATAAAAATGTGCTGCCTGCTTGGCATTGCCTACATAAAATTCTACGTAATCGGTACCATGTAAAGGTAAAAAATCGGCATTGGTATTATTTGAGATGGATGGTTCTGATATGGTTGTTGTTTCCATTGTAATTAGTTTGAAGCGTGAAAAATATTACCGGCAGATGTCGCAAAATACGCAGACCAGACTTTCTCCAATGCGACTTCTGCGGGAAAAACTCGAATTAGTTTGCCGAATCCATGGCAAGCGTCAACATCAACAGGGAGTAGTTGTTGCGCTTATCGGTGAATAGTTTATGTGGATAATCAGGAATCATTATTAATTCAAAGGTAATAAAAGTCCTGAGCGAAGTCGAAGGATTTTTTGCACTAGTCCTGAGCGTAGTCGAAGGACGGGTGGTTTGAAGGACGTTGAGTCGAAGAATGGATTAGTTAATCAAAAATTTATTAATTTACATATATGCTTTATAATACTCGACAGGAAGCCTTTTATGTCTATATCATTCTTTGTAGTGATGAATCATTTTACACTGGATTGACAGATGACTTAATGAGAAGATTTGACGAGCATGTAAACGGGTTATTTGAAAACTGTTACACAATAAAAAGAAGGCCACTTATTTTAAAATACTATGAAACCATCCCTTTTTTAAAAGATGCCGTTGAAAGAGAAAAACAAATAAAAGGATGGTCTAAGGCTAAGAAAAAAGCATTGATTGAAGGGAATTTCCATAAGCTTCAGTTACTTTCGCAATGCAATAATTTATCTCACCATAAATATAAAGATTTGGAAAATGGTCTCGACTACGCTCGGCCTGCAAACCGCCCTTCGACCCCTCGACTGCGCTCAGGGCAACTCAGGATAGGCATCCTTGGCGGTGGTCAACTAGGCAGAATGCTGTTACAGGCTGCAGCAAACTATCCCGTAGAAACATTCGTAATGGAAAATGATGATAATTGCCCGTCTGCCCATCTTTGCCATCATTTTACGAAAGGCGATATCCGCAATTTTGAGGACGTTTATAATTTTGGGAAAGGTCTTGATGCTTTGACGATTGAAATTGAAGCGGTGAATGTGGAAGCCTTGGAAAAATTAGAAGCTGAAGGTGTGAGCATTTATCCAAAACCTGCTACCTTAAAAATTATCAAGAATAAAATCTTACAAAAGCAGTTTTATAAGGAGCATGAAATTCCAACCAGCGAATTCATAATCACCCAAAATAAAGCAGACTTAAACCAACATATCAATTTTTTACCGGCAGCACATAAACTGGCCATGGGCGGTTATGACGGCCGTGGGGTTGAATTGCTAAAAACAAAAGAAGATATTGAAAAGGGATTTGATGCTCCGGCAGTTTTGGAAAAACTCATCACTATAAAAAAAGAAATTGCTGTAATTATTGCGGTGGCTGATAATAACGAAAATGCGCTGTATCCATCGGTGGATATGGTTTTTGACAACCGTTTAAATGTCCTGGAATACCAGGTAAGCCCGGCCGACATTGCAGAAAAAATCTTATGGAAGGTTGAAGCCATTGCTTTAAAAGTAGTTAAAGACCTGAAAAGCCCCGGCATTTTTGCTGTTGAGTTATTTGTTGATTTTGATGATAATGTTTTTGTGAATGAAACTGCTCCCAGGGTACACAATAGCGGCCATCATACCATTGAAGCAAATTTCAGCTCACAATTTGATATGCTTTGGAGAATCATGCTGGGCTATCCGCTGGGAAGTACCGAACATATTTTACCGGCAGCCATTGTAAACCTGCTGGGCGAACCTGGCTTTACCGGCGAAGCTGTTTACGAAGGATTAAATGAAATACTACAAATTGAGAATGTATTTGTTCATATTTACGGTAAAAGAGAAACCAAGCCGGGCAGAAAAATGGGACATATTACGATTCTCAGTAAAGAAAAACAGGAACTGATTCACCAGGCTAACAGAATAAAGCAGACAGTGAAAGTTATATCCGGATGATTAAATCAGTTTTATCCGCTATATTTTCCGCTGATACCTTTTTTTAACCGCTCTGGCTATTATTCAAGAACTTAGGCGCCAGTTTTATGTTAAAAGAGCGTCTAATAAACAACACATACGTGATATACAAAATGAAACCAATTCTTCCGCTGCTTTTTTTAATATCTCTGTCTTTAGTTTCTTGTAAATCAGAAAAGGAAGATAAAAAAGCCTCTGACGGCAAAGACAAAAAACCGCCATCTAAAGTTGATGCGTTTATTGTAACGCCAACCACATTATCGCAGGATATTGAAATGCCCGGCAGTTTGATGCCTGCAGAGGAAACGGAATTACATGCAGAAGTATCGGGCAGGGTAACAGGCATTTATTTTAATGAAGGTAGTAATGTAAGTCAGGGTGCTATGCTGGTAAAATTGTACGATGGCGACCTGCAGGCACAAATGAGTAAATTACGGATACAACTGAAAGTTGCAAAAGAAACACAAGAAAGATACGAAGCCCTCTTAAAGATAGGTGGTGTAAGTGTACAGGAAATTGAAATCTATAAACTGTCGGTAAATAATATACAGGCCGATATGAACATCGTGCAGACAAGTATTGCCAGAACCTCACTGAGAGCACCTTTCAGCGGTAAACTCGGGCTTCGCAACATCAGCATGGGTGCCTACATCACCCCAGCAACTACTATCAGCATTTTAAGAAAAGTAAGTCAGTTAAAAATGGAGTTTACAGTGCCGGAAAAATATGGTGTTGGTATGAAACCCGGCGGACAGGTTGAGTTTGATATGGAGAATAATGATAAAACATACACCGCAAAAATTATTGCAACAGAAAATAATATTGCAGAAGAAACCAGGAGCCTTAAAGTAAGGGCAGTTGTTACCAATGCCGATGCCCGGTTGATTGCCGGTGCTTTTGTAAAAGTAAAGATAGCCCTGGGAGAAAATAATGCGGCTCTAATGATACCATCGCAGGCCGTTATTCCCAAGGCGAGAAATAAGCAGGTAATTGTTTACAGAAACGGAACGGCTAATATGGAAACAGTAACAACCGGTATCCGTGATTCTTCTATGGTTGAAATCACATCGGGCCTTAAAGCGGGTGATACCGTTTTAATAACCGGACTGTTAACAACCAAACAAGGCGCTAAAGTAATTATCAATAAAGTTAATAAACCATAAACAGGTTTTAAGTGAATATATCTGAAGTCAGTTTAAGGCGGCCGGTAATGGCGATGGTACTCAGTATCATCATTATTTTATTTGGATTTATTGGCTTTAAATTTCTGGGCGTAAGAGATTACCCAGCCATCGATCCTCCTAACATCAGTGTTCGCACTTCCTATGCCGGAGCCAACGCAGATATCATTGAATCGCAGATAACCGAACCCCTGGAAAAGGCAGTAAATGGTATTGCCGGTGTAAAAAACATCACATCATCCAGCAGCCAGGGTAGCAGCAATATTAATGTTGAATTTGAACTGGGCTCCGACCTGGAAGGTGCGGCCAATGATGTACGTGACAAGGTGTCGCAGGCCATACGTTCTCTTCCCGATGATCTGAGTGCGCCACCTGTTGTATCTAAAGCTGATGCAAGTTCTGATCCCATCATTGCCATGACAGTGCAAAGCAATACCCGTAACCAGCTGGAGGTAACTGAATTTGCCAACAACAACCTGCTGGAAAGATTGCAGACCATTCCCGGTGTAAGCGGCATCAGCATCTGGGGCGAAAAAAGATATGCCATGCGTATCTGGTTCAATACTACAGAAATGAGTGCCTACTCCATTACGTTTGCCGATATTCAAAATGCACTTTCTAAGCAAAATGTAGAACTTCCTTCTGGAAAAATATCGGGCAATGCTACTGAACTTTCGGTGCGTACATTTGGTAAAATAAATACCGAAGAAGAATTCAAGAACGTAATTATAAAAAATGTAAACGGCACCGATATACTTTTAAAAGATGTTGCAGACGTAGTGCTTGGCCCCGAAAATGAAGAATCAGTTTTAAAAGAAAGCGGCGTGCCCATGATTGCACTGGCCATTGTTCCGCAACCGGGATCGAACTACGTTGCCATCTCTGATGAATTTTATAAAAGGCTTGAACAGATAAAGAAAGATGTTCCCGAAGATATCAATATTCAGATAGCACTTGATCAAACCAAGTTTATAAAAAAATCAATTTCAGAAGTTAAGGAAACGCTGCTCATCGCACTGCTACTGGTTATCCTCATCATTTATCTCTTCTTCCGTGACGTACTTATTGCTTTAAGGCCTTTGATAGATATACCTGTGTCTCTGATTGGTGCATTCTTCATCATGTATCTTTTTGGGTTCACCATTAATGTACTAACGCTCCTTGCCATTGTGCTGGCAACCGGGCTGGTGGTGGATGATGGCATTGTGGTTACCGAAAATATTTACAAAAAAATGGAAGCGGGCATGGATAAATGGCGGGCTGCCAGGGAAGGTTCCAAAGAAATTTATTTTGCAGTTATCTCCACTTCCATCACGCTGGCAGTTGTGTTTTTACCCATCATTTTTTTGCAGGGTTTTGTTGGCCGCCTCTTCCGTGAGTTTGGAATGGTGGTGGCAGGTGCCGTACTTATATCTGCATTGGTATCGTTAACCTTAACACCGGTGTTGAATGTGTTAATGACCAAGAAGAAACCAAAACATTCAAAATTTTATGAAAAAACCGAGCCTTTTTTCCGTGGTATGGAAAACGGATACCGAAGATTGCTGAAAGGCTTCATGAGAGTACGTGCCGCAGCCTTCATCATCATCCTGGTTTGTTTTGCCATTATATACATCATTGGTAGCAACATACAATCGGAGCTTGCACCCATGGAAGACCGCAGCCAGTTTCGTTTGCAGGTAAGTGCACCAGAAGGAACGGCTTATGATTACATGGACCGCTACATGGATAAGCTTGGCAAATTTGTACTGGATTCTGTTCCTGAAAAAGATGTGGTCATCTCTCTTACAGCCCCGGGGTTTGCCGGCGGTGCTATAAACTCAGGTTTTATAAGGGTTACGATGGTGGCGCCCGGCGAAAGAAAAAGGTCGCAGCAGCAGGTGGTGGATATGATCAATAAGAATCTGCCTAAATTTAATGAAGGCAGGGCTTCCGTTATACAGGAGCAAACCATCGCTGTAAACCGCCGTGGAGGCTTACCCGTGCAATTTGTTTTGCAGAATGTAAATTTCGAAAAATTAAAAGCAATACTTCCTAAATTCCTGGAAGAAGCTAATAACAACCCTGTATTCCTCACGCCCGATGTTGATCTTAAATTCAACAAACCCGAGTTACGAATAATCATCGACCGCCTGAAAGCAAGTGCATTGGGTATTACCGTGCAGGACATTAATGAATCTTTGCAACTGGCATTAAGCAACCGCCAGCTTGGTTTTTTTACTAAGGATGGAAAACAATATGTGGTTATGGGACAGGTTGCCCGTGATGACAGGGATGATCCATCCGACTTGAAATCAATTTATGTACGCAACAGTGCAGGAAATCAAATTCCGTTGGATAACCTGGTTAGTTTTGAAGAAGATAACAGCCCCCCAACCATCTATCATTTTAACCGGTACAAATCGGCTACCATTTCTGCGGGGCTGGCACCGGGCAAAACAGTGGGTGATGGTATTAAAGCCATGCAGGAAATTTCAAAAAAATTGCTTGATGAAAGTTTCAGCACTGCTCTCAGCGGCTCCTCAAGGGATTATGCCGAAAGCGGCAGCAATACCAGTTTTGCATTTATTCTTGCACTGATACTTATCTTTCTTATTTTGGCCGCACAGTTTGAAAGTTTCATTGACCCCATCATCATTATTACAACCGTTCCACTGGCTATTGCAGGTGCCTTGCTGTCTTTACAAATTTTTGGGCAAACACTAAATATATTTTCGCAGATTGGAATGATTATGCTGATTGGTTTAGTGACCAAGAACGGAATTTTAATTGTTGAATTTGCCAATAAACAACAGTTAAAAGGCCTAAAGAAAATTCCGGCAGTTATGGAAGCGGCAGTAGCAAGATTCCGTCCTATTTTAATGACCAGCCTTGCCATGGCTCTGGGCGCATTACCATTGGCATTATCTTTGGGCGATGCCTCTACAAGCCGCATACCACTGGGTATTGTTATTGTGGGTGGTATTATGTTTTCATTGATCCTTACTTTGTTTGTAATTCCGGCTATGTACTCTTTCCTTTCATCAAAGAAAAAGAAAAATGCATTGGAAGAAATGGATGAAGCGGCGGCAGATGCCATACAAAAAAAAATTGAGCAAAATGAAGGTCCGCAGGGAAACTAAGAAGTAAAGGTTTTTTGCATTCGGAAAAAAAAGATTTGCCACTAAGGCACGGAAACACAGAAAAGAAAAATAAATGAATCGTTATTTTAAAATATGGAATGTTTTTTTTCTGCCGATTATTTTCAATCAGCAGTTGTTTGCACAAAACAAATTAACGGTTGAGCAGGCCATTTATGCTACCGTAGAAAACAATTATGATATTCAGTTGCTTCGCAACGATTCAATTTCTTATGCCCTTGATAAATCTTACGCACGTGCTGCGTTTTTGCCCCGTGTAAATGCAACAACAGGCCTTGTTTTTAATAACAACAACCAAAAACAAAGATTCAGCGATGGTAGCAAAAGAGAAAGTAATGGTATCCGTTCAAGCAACCTCAACGGCTCTGTACAGCTTAACTGGACCGTATTTGACGGATTTAAAATGTTTGCAATCAGGGATAAACTTACTGAATACGTAAGGCTTGGAAATCTGAGTATTAGAAATCAAATTGTAAACTCAGTTGCCAATGTTATAAATAATTATTACAACATTGTAAGGCAAAAGCAGCAGCTAAAAGCCATTGAAGAGCAGATGAACATTAATGAAGAAAGGGTAAAACTTGCTGAGAAAAAATTCAGTGTGGGCGTAGGTGCCAAACCCGATGTATTGCAGGGCAAGGTGGATTTAAATGCACAGAAAGCAGCACGCCTTAAACAACAAACCCTCATTGATCAGTTAAAAGAACAATTAAACCAGTTAATGAATGTACAACTGAATACCCGTTATGAAGTTGAAGACAGCATTGTTTTTGCAAATGACATTATTTTGGGTGATGTTATGGGCACCGTTGAAACAACAAATTCTCAACTGCTGATCATCAAAAAAAATATAGATATTAGTAAACTTACTTTAAAAGAAAAAAAAGCCGACCGCTATCCTGTTGTAAGTCTTAATTCTGCTTACAACTATTCCAAAACAAATAACAACACGGCTATAAATTCTTTTACCGCTTTGTACAACCGGTCAAATGGCTTTAATTATGGTATCGGTATAACTATACCAATCTTTAACGGCTTTAATGTAAAACGTCAGATACAGCAGGCCCAGCTTGATATTGATTACCTCAACATCAGCTACAAAAATCAAAAGACTAAAATTGATCTGGGCATTACCAATGCTTTTAAAGATTACGAACTGCAAAAGCAAACGCTTGCTTTAGAAGAAGAGAATATTCTACTCGCAAAAGAAAATGTCTATATCGCATTGGAAAGATTGAGGTTAGGTATATCCACTTATTTAGAACTAAGAGAAACACAAAAAAGTTTAGAGCTTGCTTACGACCGCCTGATTGCCGCACGTTACAATACCAAACTAGCCGAAACAGAATTGTTGCGGTTGAAGGGAGATCTGGTTAAATAATTTTCATGCAAAGACGCTAAGAAAATAATAATACCGATGTGACTTTGTAATCAGTCCAATCGGTATTTACCAAAATCCAGCCGCACATAAGCCTGGCTTGAATTTCAGCCTGGCTACATTGGACCAAAATGAAATTCAGTTTGGTATAAGATGCAAAGTCACTCCTTTGCATCTTTGCCGCTTTGCTGCTTTACGTGAAAAACCCCTCCACTTTGCAGCTTTACCTTAAACAATTATCTTGCATAAAATAATTACAAATGAGCAATCCCTTAGTAGGTATAGTAATGGGCAGCGAAAGCGACCTGGATGTTATGAAAGCGGCAGTTGAAATGCTGCGCCAGTTTGATGTAGAGCCGGAGTTAACCATTGTATCTGCACACCGCACTCCTGAACGTTTACGTGAATATGCCACCAAGGCAAAAGAGCGTGGATTAAAAGTAATTATTGCCGGTGCCGGTGGTGCTGCACATTTACCTGGTATGATTGCCGCACAAACAATTCTCCCTGTTATTGGCGTACCCGTTAAATCAAGCAACAGTATGGATGGATGGGATTCTGTACTCTCTATTTTGCAAATGCCTTACGGCGTACCCGTTGCCACTGTTGCACTAAATGGGGCAAAAAATGCCGGTATCCTTGCCGCACAAATACTTGCGCTGCACGATACTTCCATAGCCGGAAAATTAGAAGCTTTTAAAGAATATCAGGATGATATTGTAATGGAAAGCGTGAAGAATGTAAAGAGTTTTGGGTTCAGGAATGAGTTTGATTAATAAGAATATTAAAGAAAGTATTTTTAAAATGGTATCAATAATTACATTCCGTAAACTGGCACTTTTGTTTCCTGAAACTACAGAAGAAGCTCATTTTGAGAAAACATCTTTCAAGGTTAAGAAAAAAATATTTGCTACCTGCGACGGCATAAATAAAATAGCCTGTATAAAGTTTTCAGAGATAGAACAAAGCGTTTTTGCATCGGCGGCAATAAATATTATTTATCCGGCTAATAACAAATGGGGCAAACAGGGCTGGACATTCATTGAAATGAAAAAAGTAAATAAAGATTTGTTTGCAGATGCTTTAACAACTGCGTATTGTGAAGTTGCGCCGAAAAAGTTAGTGGAATTAATAAAACAAAAAAATAATCAGGAGTAGCAAGAACCTGTTTACAGACTTTTTAAAATTGCTGGATATACCTCGTTCATAATAATTTTTTTTGCTTCTTTTTTATCGCTGTTGCCACCCATATGGCTGTATATAATATAACCATTAGGGTCAACTATTATACAGGAAGGAAATCCTTTACCGTGATTCATCTTTTTTATATCTTCTCTTGGCATAAAAAAAACCGGATATTTAATATTGTATTTATCAACAAGCATTTCTATAATATCAGAAGTTTCGTAAGTAAAAGAAATAAATTCAAAATTTTTTGTGCCGCTCAATTTTTTATACAGCGTATTCAATGCGTCTAATTCCGAAATACAGGGCGGGCATGCAGCAAACCAAAAATTAATAAAAACAGTTTTGCCTTTCAATGTTTCATTATTGCATATCAATGAATCAATAGAAGCCGTAAATTTTGGCAGCCTGGGTTTTTGTTTTTCAGGTGTGGGATCCCAGGAGTTTTGAGCAAATGTTTGAGAACTAAAAAGGAGAAAAAATATTAAGAGGTAGCGGTTCATGTAAAGTTTAGTTTAATTACTGTCAATATCTAAATATACAACTCGGTCTATATAATTCCTCTGACTTATTTACCCCTGTTTGTACTTAACTTTACAGCAAACAATCTGTATCAGATTCCCCGATATGATAAGGCCACTACTTTTAATTATATTTCTTGCATGCTCCTTTAACACTAGGGCGCAAAATCTGGATAGCATGGTTGCAAAAGCCGTACAAACTGTTTACAACCAATACAAATTATTTTTCGACAGCAGCCTGCTGGCTAAATATG
Organism: Chitinophagales bacterium; assembly: GCA_038328115.1. GTDB lineage: Bacteria > Bacteroidota > Bacteroidia > Chitinophagales > Chitinophagaceae > Ferruginibacter. Next base: position 18,282 of record JBBQLS010000004.1, on the reverse strand, counting down.
TGGTGCTGGATAAGTATAAGAGTTACCTGGTTAATGCAGAAACACAAAAAATAAAAACGCTCGCCATTGCTGATAATACATTTGCTTTTAGTGAATTCAGCCTTTCGTTTGCCATTGTGTATAAGAGCGATACTATCAGGCATTTACCTCCCTGCAGGTTAGATACGCAACAGCACCTGATGACCCTGGGCACCCCTACCAATCCGATACAGCATGGTGATTTGCTACCACCTTACCTTGAACTGGTGAAGGGGAATATAAAATTTGATTACAAAAAACTGCAGCTGCTCTTACAACAAATGAAACTGGAGGCTACAGAAATTAATCTGCAAAAAGCTGCTGCGTACGATAACAACTCGAAGCACAAAAAAAATCAATACATCTGGCGGGTAACTACTTCCTGTGCCGAACTAAAATGCAGGCAATTACAAATTTCGGCGGGTAATGGAAAAATAGTGGTTGATGAACCAGCGGTAAATAATTAGCGGCAACGATATTAAAAAAGGCCTGTAAAACGAACCTTGTAAACCTAATGAGAGATTTTTTTTATTAGTTTAATTACCTGCTATATATTGTTCCATATGCCCAATGATCAATTTCTGATCTTCAATAATACGCCTTACCACATCGCCAATGGAAATTATACCGGTCAGTTTTCCATTGGCAACCACCGGTAAATGCCTGATGTACTTACCCGTCATTAAAGTCATGCATTCATCAATGGTACTGTCGGGCGACACAGTAATTAAATTGCTCGTCATAATCTCCGCTATCGTTGTTTCTTTTGACTTTTTTCCTTTCAATACCACTTTACGTGCATAATCTCTTTCGGTAAAAATGCCGGTCAGTATATCATTTTCCATCACCAGCAGGGCGCTTACATTTTTTTCAACCATTAATTCCAATGCATGATACACAGATGTGTCTGGCGCAATGGTAAATATTTCATTACCCTTGCCTTCCAGTACTTGTTTTACTAATCCCATAATGTTCCAATTTAATTGAATGATTGGGTTTACCGGTAAACGGTTTTACTAAAAATAGACATTTTTAGTGAAAAAAGAAATTTAAGATTCGGCTAAAATGACAAACTCCTGCTCTAACGCCAGGGAATTATTGTATAGGGCGCCGATAAAATCTTTACCCCATTTTGCATAAAAAGGCATGAAGTTTTCAATACGCTCCTGCAAACTGTCGTGGGGAAATAACTGTGATTTCAGTTTATGCAGTTGCCGCTGCTGTGCTTCAAATTTTTTCTTTTCAGCTCTCAGCATTTTTTTTTCAAGTGCTTCTATTTTTCTAAGCGCCTGTTTTTCCAGCGCTTCTGTATGTGGCTGCAATGTTATATCAACAGAGCCCGCAGTATTTCTCAACCCCGCATAAAAGTTATTAACTGACTGTTTTTCTTTTTCTAAACTTAGTTGCATCTGGCTGTTTCTTTTAACCAGTTCGGTCAGCAATTCATTTTCTGTTTTAAAAAGATCGATTATTTCAAAACCTAAAGCAGATGCTTTTTCGCTATATTTTTTCTCTGCCAATAAAAAAGAATTACGCAAAACCAAAACCGGGAACGGAATCTGCACCGCTTCAAAAACTTTTTTAAGTTCAAGCCAGTAGGCGATCTCTCCTCCCCCACCAATAAATGCAATATTGGGCAATATCATTTCCTGAAAAACCGGGCGAAGAATTACATTGGCACTGAACCTTTCAGGATATGCTTCAAGCTCCTGCATTATTTCAGGCTCAGTAAAACTAATTTCAGTATCAATAATTTTAAAAAGATTGGCAGATCTTTCTATTCGATCTCTTCTATCGTCTTTCAAATAAAACAAATTCAGTTCCCTGCCGCTGGCCTGCACTTTATATTGTTTTGGAAATTTAGTAGCTGTTTCTTTAACGATGCTGCTAGAGAACTGCTCTTTTAATTCTTTTTCCACCACCGGTATAAAAGCTCTTTTATAATCTCCATCATCGGGTAATAAAATGATGAGCCCGAATTCTCCAAATAATTCATTTACCAATTTAAACGTAGCCTCTTCAATACTGGTACCCACTACATAACAGGCTTTCATCAAGTCAATTATTTCTTTACCAAATGGATGCACCGTCAGCTCTCCTTCAACAGCATCCAGCAGTTGTACCAATGCTTTGTCAACCTTCATTCTGCCTACCGCCCCTGTCTGCTCAGTTTTCCATTCGTGTTTAATACCGTCGATGTAGATATGCCCCAGTTCTTCCAGATCCGCATCTTCGCTACCCATATAATATACCGGAACAAAATCATTTTCAGGCATTGCGGCCTTTAGCTTTTCGCAGAGCTTAATAGCATGCAGTATCTTGTAAATAAAATATAAATGCCCGGTAAAAATATTGGGCTGGTGTGCGGTGGCAATGGTAAAACAATTATCGTTGTTTAATAATTCAATATTCGAAAGCTGTTTAACTGATGGTTTTGCAGCTTTATTATGTTTGTTTAGAGTCTTCGCCAGAAGTATTCTGTCTGTTGGATATTTTTTCCGGTCCGCTATTGACCCACGGATTCCTTCCACTGAAACTGGATGTCTGAAAAAAGAAGTAAGCTGTTCCTCCCTTTCTACATAATCCACAATCATCTTTGAAAAAAAACCCGTTTGCCTATATGTTTTCTGTATTGCTGTATTGTTCATGGATGATTTTTTACCGCTGCTGGTTTTAAATAACAAACTTACATTAATCCTTAAAATTAAGCGTTCATAGTCCTGTTAATTTATACCAGAAATCATTTACATTAAAAGTGATTATAATTAACTTATAACCTGTTTTAAATCATTTTTTTTGTTCACTGATAATTTTATATTTACCCCGTAACGTCCATATTTTACCAACCTTAAATAAACTTTTATGAAAAAAAAGTATATCAGGACTTTACTGGGTATTTTTACAATTTTTGCGCTACTCAGTTTAATAAACTCCTGCAATAATAATGAAAACAACAATACCGCATCAAAAGCTTCCGAAGATTCGGTAATTAAAAAGAAAATTGCCAGAGGTGAATATCTTGCATACCATGTTTCGGCCTGTATAAACTGCCATAGCCAAAGAGATTACAAACAGTTTTCCGGCCGTGTAATAAAGGGAACAGAAGGAATGGGCGGAGAAATTTTTAATGAGATTTATGGAATACCCGGAGTAGTGTTTGCCCGAAATATTACCCCTGATACCGTTAATGGCATTGGCAAGTGGACCGATGATGAAATTGCCAGGGCTATTACAAAAGGCATCAAACAAAACGGCGACACGCTTTATCCTATTATGCCATACCCACACTATAACAAGATGAGTAAGGAAGATGTGTACAGTATTATTGCTTTCTTAAGAACTTTAAAACCCAACCCTAATAAAGTTCTTGACAGAGAGTTGTCTAAACCTATTGCAGCTGTTTATCCGGATTTACAAAATGCATCAGTTGATAATAACGTACAGCCAGATATGGCAGAAATGGTTAATTACGGTGCTTATATGGTAAATATTGCTGCATGCAGGGATTGCCATACACCAATGGATGACAAAGGCAAGTATATTTTAGATAAAGCTTTTTCAGGTGGATTCACTTTTAATATGGGGTCATTTAAAGCAAACTCTGCAAATATTACTCCTGATACTGCAACCGGTATAGGCAAATGGACTGAAGAACAGTTTTTGGAAAAATTTAAATTATACAGAGATCCTGCAGTGTATGCAACCAATCCTGGCAAAATAAATTCAATTATGCCCTGGAATTTATTTACAGTGATGGATGACAATGATATAAGAGCGATTTACCAGTACCTGCGTACCATTCCTCCAATTAACCACAGGGTAGAAAAATATCCTAAATAGGCATGGTGTGAAATAAAAAAGCCCTTGTAGTACAGGGGCTTTTTTATTAAACTACTTCGCCTTCAATATCGTAATCGTAGGCTTTTGAAATTTTTACATTTACAAAATCGCCAATGGTTAATTTCTTTTTTGATTGGATAATCACTTCATTATCCACTTCCACACTGTCAAACTCGGTACGGCCAAGGTAGCGGCCAGCTTCTTTTTTATCGATCAACACTTTAAATGTTTTACCTACCTTCTCCTGGTTTTTTTCTAAACTTATTTCCTGCTGCACTTCCATAATTTCCTGGGCACGTTCTTCTTTTTCTTCTGCCGGTATGTTATCAACCAGTTTGTGGGCACTGGTGCCTTCTTCATGACTGTAAGTAAAAATGCCCACCCTGTCAAAACGCATTTTTTGCAAAAAGGTTTTCAGTTCTTCCACGTCATCACGTGTTTCACCGGGGAAGCCAGCAATCAAAGTAGTACGCAAACAAATATTTGGCATGCGGTTTCTGATCTCACCAACCAGGTCTTCCATTTCTTCACGGGTTATCTGGCGCTTCATCAGGTTCAACATATTGTTGGCAGCATGCTGCAGGGGCATGTCTAAGTAATTGCAAATGTTATCCCGTTCTTTTATGGCATCAATAATTTCAATCGGAAATTTTGATGGATAAGCATAATGTAAACGAATCCACTCCAGCCCTTTTACATCTGCCAGCGAATGCAGTAATTTAGGCAGTTCTCTTTTTTTATAAATATCCAGGCCGTAATAAGTAAGTTCCTGGGCAATCAGCATTACTTCTTTTACACCACGGTCAACCAAACGTTTGGCTTCGTCTACCAGCGATTCTATTGGCCTGCTTACATGTTGCCCACGCATTAAAGGGATGGCGCAAAACGAACAGGTGCGGTTGCAACCTTCGCTTATTTTCATGTAGGCATAATGCTGCGGCGTGTATAATAACCTTTCGCCCATCAGGTCATTTTTATAATCAGCATCAAAGGTTTTTAAAATATTGGGTAACTCCATTGTGCCGAAATAGGCATCCACTTCGGGTATTTCTTCTTCTAAATTGTTTTTGTAACGTTCGCTTAAGCAACCGGTAACATACACCTTATCTAATTTTCCCCGGCGCTTTAATTCAACCTGTTGCAAAATAGTATTGATGCTTTCTTCTTTAGCTTTTTCAATAAAACCACAAGTATTTATTACAACGATATTGTGGTCTCTTTTTGCGTTTTCATGCACCACATCAATCTCATTGGCAATCAGTTGTCCACTCAGCACTTCACTATCTACCATGTTCTTACTACAACCAAGTGTAATGATGTTGACCTTATCCTTTTTTATTGTTTTTGTCTTCATAATAATTGGCGGCAAAGTTAAGCCTTTGGCAGCGCAGTTATTAAGGCTGATTTTAAAATTAACAGGCTGATTATTAATAGAAAAACTCTTCTTATCGTTCTGTGCAAAGCAATATCAGAAGCCTTGTATTTTTTGGATGTGGCTAATTTTTTACCAAATAAGAATACATTTTTATTGTTTATCAATGAATATTTACCTATATTTGCATTTTACACAAATAAAAAGATAATGAAAATAAGTACAAAACTCATCCTGCAAATACTGTATGTTATTGCGTGGATAATCTTCGTAGGTGTATGTATTGAAGCCGGCGGCTCTATATTCAGTGCTTTTTATACTTTGGCGATCAACTCAATTAATGCAAGAACATTTTGGGAGGGAAATGATCTGTCAGCACTTTATAACTACGATCCCGGCCATTTTTTTGTAGAGACCTTGCTGATAAGCATTGCAGGAGTATTGAAGGCATGTATATTTTACCTGGTCGTAAAGATCCTGCACAACAAAAAGTTGAATATGTCTCAGCCATTCAACAATGAAGTAAGGCTCTTTATTATTAAAGTATGCTACCTGGCCTTTGGGATAGCATTGTTCACCGGATGGGGAGTTGGATATACCGAGTGGATAGTCAGCAAAGGAATAAAAATGCCAGATACACAACATTTACGCCTGGGCGGAGCTGATGTATGGTTCTTCATGGGTGTTACACTTATTGTAATTGCCCAGATCTTTAAGAGAGGAATCGAGATACAAACTGAAAACGAATTAACCGTATAACCATGCCGATAATAGTAAACTTAGATGTAATGATGGCTAAAAGAAAGATGTCGTTAAATGAGCTTTCGCAAAAGGTAGATTTAACTTTATCTAACCTTTCTGTTTTAAAAACAGGCAAAGCAAAAGCCATCCGTTTTAGTACACTTGAAGCCATCTGCAAAGTATTGAATTGTCAACCAGGAGATATACTGGAATATGTTGAATGAAGAATTACTGGTTGACGGCGATTGTGTATATTTTTAAAATAATTTTTTTAAAATATTCCTGTTCCCAATACGTCTTCAAAAGCAGTCAGGCTACCACCTTTACCATTCATCCTTTAAAAAGTACATTCATGAATTATGACAAACCTATTACAATATAGCTGGACTAAATTGCGACGGATTTTGAAAAACAACAATTAAAGTATAACCATGAAACAGAAACTAATGCTGATACTAAGTATCGGTCTATTCACGACCATCTCTGCATTTGCCCAAAGCACTTTGAAGGTAAGCGGACAAATCAACGACAACAACGGTAAGCCCATTGCAGCGGCTACTATTATGCTGCTGAAAGCAAAAGACTCATCGCTGGCAAAAACGGCGATTAGCAATACCAATGGCAATTACGAAATAAACCTGATAAAGCCCGGATCATACTTTGTAAGTGCAACATCAGCTGGCATAAAAAAAACTACTTCGCCCGTTTTTGTAGTGAAAGAGAATGAAAATGTAAACGTACCCGTGCTTACGGCACAACCGGCCACCAAAGAGCTTGCCGGTGTAACAGTTAGCAGCGCAAAACCAATGGTGGAAGTAAAGGCAGATAAAACCATTTTAAATGTAGAAGGCACCATTAATGCTGTTGGTAACGACGGATTGGAATTGCTGCGGAAATCACCGGGTGTGATGGTTGATAAAGACGACAACCTCAGCCTTGCCGGAAAGAATGGTGTAAGGATTTATATTGATGGTAAGCCAAGCCCGCTTTCAGGAAGTGATCTTGCAAATTATTTAAAATCATTGCAGTCATCACAGATTGAATCTATAGAAATTATCACCAACCCCTCGGCCAAATATGAAGCGGCAGGCAATGCCGGCATCATTAATATCAGGCTGAAGAAAAACTTAACTATAGGAACCAACGGATCGGCAAATGCTGGTTACAACATTGGTATTTATGCAAAATACAATGCCGGTATTTCTTTAAACTACCGCAACACCAAAGTGAATCTTTTTGGAAGTTACAATTTCAATGAAGGGTTAAATGAATTTAGTATCATATCAAAAAGAACAAGCCCCGACAGTATTTATGATCAATCAAATACCATCACCAACCAAAATAAAAGTTCGCACAACTTTAAGGCGGGCATGGATTATTTTATAAATAAAAAAAGCACCATTGGTGTGGTTGTAAACGGAAATATCGGCGACAACGAAACACTTACCGAAGGGCCGCTTAAAATTTATTATGCCCCTACATATACCCTTGACAGAATATCTATTGGCAACGGAGATAATAAAGGAAAAAGATCGAATGTTAACTTTAATGGAAATTACAGGTATGCTGTACCAGGCGGCAGTGAATTGAACATTGACGGCGACTTTGGCATTTTCAACCTGCGCAGTGACCAGTTACAACCAAATGATTATTATAAGGAACCAGGAAATACATTTCAATACAGTACCTCTAACCATATGGTATCACCAACCGATATCAGGATCTATGCTTTGAAAGTTGATTATGAACAAAACTTTAAAAAAGGAAGGTTGGGATACGGAGCCAAGATCGGTTTTGTAAACACCGACAATAATTTCAACCGCACGAGTATGGAGCCCAGCAAAATCACCAGTGAGAATAACCAGTTTACTTTTAATGAAAACATTAATGCCGGTTATGTAAATTATAACCGTGCCTTTAAAGGATTTATGATACAGGCAGGTGTACGGGTTGAAAATACCAACTCAAAAGGACACTCTATCGGAACTATCAACAATGGTACACCCAATATTTTTGATTCATCTGTAAATCGCAACTATGTTGATGCGTTTCCAAGTGCAGCAATTACCTACAACAAAAATCCGCTAAATCAATGGGGGCTTACTTATACAAGGCGTATTGACCGCCCTGCATACCAGGATCTTAACCCATTTGAATTCAGGCTGAATGATTATACTTATATGAAAGGTAATACATTGCTGCGCCCGCAATACACAAATAGCTTTGGCATTACGAATACCTATAAATACAAATTGAACACCAGGCTTAATTACAGCCACGTGAAAGATATGTTTGCCCAGTTGCCTGATACCTCGGGATCAAAAAGTTTGCTTACTAAAAAGAACCTGGCTACGCAGGATATTGTAAGCTTTAATATAAGTTATCCGTTTCAATATAAGTGGTATAGTTTCTTTACAAATATGAACGCTAACTATTCAAAGTATAAAGCCAAAATACCTGACCTGGCCGGCAATATCAGGAAAGTTGATATTGATGCAACTTCTGTTAGCTTTTACATGCAAAACAGTTTTAAACTGGGCAAAGGTTTTACTGCTGAATTAAGCGGCTTTTATAATTCGCCTTCTGTATGGCAGGGCACATTCAAAAGCAAGGCAATATATAGCGTGGATGCAGGCTTACAAAAAACTTTATTTAAAGGAAAAGGTACTGTAAAAGCTGCAGTAGGTGATATTTTTAATTCACTAAAATTCAGAGGCAATTCTGATTTCGCTGGTCAGCAAAACTCTTTTTATGGCAAACCCGAAAGCCGCCAATTCAAGCTAAGCTACAGCATGCGTTTTGGTAGCACACAAATAAAAGCCGCACGCCAGCGTAAATCGTCTATTGAAGAAGAAAATAAAAGAACAGAAAATAGTGGCGGAATAGGTGGAAACTAAGTTTCTTCATTTATAAAAAAGCCGTCCTGATTAAAATCGGGACGGCTTTTTTGTCATCTCTTTGTAAACAAATGCTGCTTTTATAAATCGTTTTAACGTCACTTTAACGGTGTTTTGTATTTTCTTAACAGCGCAGCTAATTATTTCTTTAGATATTTGTGTTGTGAAGATTGAAACAATAAAAATTAAACAATAAAGATTTTCTCATAAGCAGTTAGTTTTGGTAACCGGCCCCTGTTTCTACAGGGGCTTTTTTTTGCCGCAGATTTACACTGATTATTTAGTGCTGATTAATCTTATAAGTTGAAATAAGGAATGGAGCTAAAAGCAGTAATTGATTTTGTAGAGAAATTATGGAGAATAATTTTATAAAATTTCTTAGTTTGATAAATTAAACAGACTATCTACAAAATCCATCTTATCAAAAACCAACAGGTCTTCGGCCTTTTCACCTACACCAATAAATTTTACAGGTATTTTAAATTGACTGGCTATTGCCAATACCACGCCACCTTTGGCGGTTCCGTCTAGTTTGGTGATGGTAAGTGCTGTTACATCTGTAGCTGCAGTAAAATGTTTGGCTTGCTCCAGCGCATTTTGCCCCGTACTGCCATCTAATACAAGCATTACTTCGTGCGGGGCAGTTGGTATTACTTTTTGTATGACCCTTTTTATTTTGGTAAGTTCATCCATTAAATATGCCTTGTTATGCAAACGGCCTGCTGTGTCAATAATGATTACGTCCACATTTTTTGCAACACCACTGTTTACGGTATCAAAGGCAACTGCAGCCGGATCGCTGCCCATGTCTTTTTTTACAATGGGTACGCCTGCCCGCTCACTCCAGATGGTTAACTGGTCAACTGCTGCAGCCCTGAAAGTATCCGCCGCTCCCAATAAAACAGATTTACCGGCCAGCTTAAAATTATGCGCCAGTTTACCAATAGTGGTGGTTTTACCAACTCCGTTTACACCAACTACCAAAATAATATGCGGTTTATGTCCTGCAGGCAATTCATAGTTTACGTAACTGCTGTCCTGCGGCGCAGCAATTAATATCTGTTGTATCTCTTCCTTTAAAATTTTATTCAGTTCGGCAGTGTTAAGGTATTTATCTTTAGCCACCCGCTTTTCAATCTGCTCAATAATTTTTACGGTGGTTTCAATGCCCACATCGGCACTCACCAACGCATTTTCCAGGTCATCCAGTACTTCTTCATCTACAGTACTTTTTCCGGCAATTGCTTTGGTTATTTTACTAAAGAAGCCTTCCCGGGTTTTTTCCAAACCCTGGTTCAGCGTTTCCTGTTGCTGTTTTTTCCCGAATAATTTATCAAATAATCCCATACTGATGAATTGTTGTTGCCGTTACCGGTATCTGTAAATTAAGAAAGCTTTCCGATAAATCGAAAAGCTTTACATATTATTTTATTGCCGCAAAAACTTAGCTGGCTAAGTGCTCCTTAATTTTGTCTTTGTGTACAATCGCTTCTTTAAAAGTGTATGAGCCTGTTTTAGGGCTACGCAATGTACGTATCACTTTTGTCCAGTTTTTAGCTTCCGCTGCTGCTTTCTGGTCTTTGGTTTTTATCGCGGTTTTAGCTGCTTTTGCCATGGTGTTTTTGTTTATTGGTTAATTTGTTAATTGGTTAATCCGTATTAACAAATTAACGGATTAACAGCTTAACTGCTTATTTTATTTCTTTATGAACAGTTACCTTCTTTAAAATTGGGTTCAGTTTTTTTAATTCTAAACGCTCAGGTGTGTTCTTTTTGTTTTTTGTGGTAATATAACGGCTTGTGCCGGCCATACCGCTTGTTTTGTGCTCGGTACACTCCAGTATAACCTGTACCCTGTTACCTTTCTTTGCCATTTTTTATTTATTTATAAATTAATCTTTGCCTTTTCCCTCTTCAGGGGTTAGGGGCATTATATTTTTTCGCCTGCAGCACGTAACTGCTTTACAACTGAAAACAAACCATTTTTATTGATAGTTCTGATTGCTTCTGAAGAAACTTTAAGGGTAACCCATTTGTCTTCTTCGGCAAGGAAATATCTTTTGGTTTGCAGATTTGGTAAAAACCTGCGTTTCGTTTTAATATTTGAGTGAGAAACCTTATTACCTGTGATCGGCTTCTTTCCTGTAACCTGACATACTCTAGCCATAGTGCTTATTTTTGGACGGCAAAGGTAGGATTAAATATTAATAATCAATGGTTGAAACTAAAGAAATTTTGATTTTTTATCAAAAACTACTCACAACCGGTTTCAAACTGTTAATAAGTAAACGCTATTCTCCTACTTTTGCTGCAAATTTAAGCCGCCTTAAGGGTATATTGCCCGAAAATATAAAATCTTAATAATTATGACAACCCATTTAGTAAGCACAGAGTTTAACGGTAAGATGGCATTTACTGCCGATATTAACGGACATAAAATATTAATGGACACTACAGCCGAAGACGGTGGCGAAGACGGCGGCCCAAGTCCCAAACGCCTGATGCTGGCTTCCCTGGCAGGCTGCACCGGCATTGATATCGTTTCTATATTAAATAAGATGAAGGTAGAGTTCAGCGATTTCAGTATTGGGGTACACGCAGCGTTGAGTGCCGATCATCCTAAAATTTATAACCTGGTGAAGATCACTTATAAAATAAGATTGGCCGAAGATGATAAAAGCAAGATGATAAAAGCAGTGCAGCTTTCTACAGAAAAATATTGCGGCGTTTTTGCCATGTTCAGCAGTTTCGCAAAAATGGATACAGAAATTGATTACCTGTAATTATTGTCTGGCTGTTGCCTATATTGATGCTTTATTCTGAACATCTGCAAAACTACTGCCAGCAGTATCAGCAATACGCCAATATAAAAAGCAGGATTCAGATTTTCGTTCTCTTTAAAAAAAATAAACGCCAGTATGATGCCATAAACCGGTTCCAGGTTATAGGTAAGATTTGCCGTAAAAGCCGAAATTTTTTTCAGCGCATTTAACTGCAGATCAAAACTAAGTACAGTACAAAACCAGGCCAATACCAGCAACCATAACCAGTCTGTTACTGTTGGCATATAGTACGATGCCGGGAACTGCATTAAATAAAACGGAACTAAAATAGTAAGGGCCAGTAATCCACCACCCATTTCATAAAGGGTAAGTATTTTGGGAGAATAAGTGAGTAACAGCTTTTTATTATAGATAGGAAACAAAGAGCTTCCGACCGCAGAAATTATTCCGAAAATGATGCCCAGCTTATATTGCGGATGAAAATCGAAAATGATATAGATACCCGAAATGGCTATCAGCCCCAGTCCTACTTCAATTAAGGATATCTTTCTTTTTAATATCAGCGGTTCAAAAAAAGCAGTAAAAAAACCGGTTGCGCTAAAACAGACCAACGCTACCGATACATTGGCATATTTAACACTGCCATAAAAAGTAACCCAGTGGATGGCCACAATAACTCCCACTCCAAAAATCTTCAGCATATCTTTAAATGGAATACGCTGCAGTTGTTTTTTATAAAATAAAATACCCCCCAATGTTACAACCGTAATAAAAAGCCTGAACCATACCAGTAAACCTTCATTAAGCATTATTAATTTACCGAGAATAGCTGTAAAGCCCGCCAAAAAAACAGCTATGTGAAGTTGTATCAGGGCTTTTTTCATGTTGCGAAGATAAGGAGCCCCCTCTTGAACTTCGTTCGTTCCCTTGCAAGGGAACCCCAAAGGGGAGGAAATCCCGAAGATGTTAGCGAAGCAGTTTGATAAGGTGAAGGTGGGGATCGAATTTTCAAGGTTCAATTCTCAAATACCCATCTCCGCACAAATCTTCCAGTTCCCTCTCCTTTGGAGAGGGATTGGGGTGAGGCCCGGTTGGGGTGAGGCCTCAAAAAAATCCACAAACGGCCAACTTCTAACCACAAACTAATTTATATTTGCCTCCCGATAACTATCGGGACTATAACCAAATCATATTTATGAACTTTAAACGCATCAACAACATTACAGGATGGATCGTTTGCATTATAGCATGCGCCGTGTATATTATGACAATGGAAGCTACAGGCAGTCTTTGGGACTGTGGCGAGTTTGCATCCAGTGCTTATAAATTGCAGATACCTCACCCACCGGGAGCACCTTTATTTGTACTGATAGGCAGATTATTTATGAGCCCCTTTGGTCCACATAATGCTGTAACAGGTCTTAACCTGATGAGTGCATTGGCGAGTGGGTTTACCATTCTGTTCCTGTTCTGGACAATTACGCATTTTGCCCGTAAACTCGTATTGAAAACCGGTGGAGAATTAAACAACGAAAAGATTTTGAGTATTATGGCCGCCGGTGCTATTGGTGCATTGGCCTATTGTTTTTCCGATTCATTCTGGTATAGTGCTGTAGAAGGAGAAGTATATGCCATGTCATCATTTTTTACTGCAATAGTTTTTTGGGCAATTGTAAAATGGGAACAAAACGTTGATGAAGAACAGGCAATTGGTATAAAAGGGCAGTTTACGGGAGCCGATCGCTGGATTATACTGTTGTTTTACCTGATAGGATTAGGCGTAGGAGTTCATTTACTAATGATACTTACCATACCGGCTGTTGTAATGATTTATTATTACAAGCGTTATAACGTTACACCATGGGGTACTTTCTGGGCTTTTGTAATTGGTTGCGCCATTACAGGTTTTATACAAAAAGCAGTTATTCAATGGACTATAAAAGGTGCCGGAAATTTTGACATCTTTTTTGTAAATAGCCTGGGAGCTCCATTCTTTTGGGGATTTGCTTTTTATTTTATTGTTATAGGATTATTCGTTTACATAGGTTTACGTTTTCGTAAAGAAAAACTCAGTCCCGTAAAACTCGCAGTTTGGTTATTCCTCTTTCTGGCAGTTTTAATTTTCCCTACCGGAAGCGAAGGGCTTGGTTTAAAATTTGCAATAATTATTGCGCTGCTTTTTGCTGCAATCTGGTTTGCCAAAAAAGATATTCTTCCCCGTGTAAAGCTTTTTTTATGGTGTTTTGCTTTTATGGTGATGGGATGCTGCACATCTTATTTTACAACTATGGTTCGCTCAAATGCCGACCCTTCCGTAGATATGTTCAATGTAGATAATCCTGTAAACCTGGTTGGATATTTAAGTCGTGAGCAATATGGTGACTGGCCAATTATGTACGGCCAGGATTTTACCGCAGGAAATGTAGAAGGTAACGAATACCAGCCAGATTATCAAATAGAAGACACGTACATTAAAACCACTAATGGTTACGAGAAAAAAGGAAAAAAACAAACGGTTACCTACCATCCTGAAGATATGCATCTGTTCCCACGCATGTGGGATCAAAGTAATGACCAGGGCCATGCAGATTATTATGCAAACTGGCTGGGAATTTCGAAAAACCAGCAGGGCAATTGGGAACGGGCCCCTACCATGGGCGAAAATATAGGCTTTGCCCTTTCGTACCAGGTTGGCTGGATGTACATGCGTTATTTTATGTGGAATTTTGCCGGCAAGCAGAATGATATACAAGGCATAAATATGAGCAATGTGAGAGATGGTAACTGGAAAACCGGTATCGGCTTTTGGGATAATGCCCGTTTGGGAGATCAAAAAATGTTGCCCGATAGCTTAAAGAATAATAAAGCAAATAATAAACTCTTTGCACTACCATTGATATTAGGCTTACTAGGTTTGGTTTTCCAGATAATAAAAGATAAAAGAGATTTTTTGGTTGTTGGCCTGCTCTTCTTCTTTACAGGTTTGGCCATTGTGTTTTATTTAAACCAGGCCGGCAATCAGCCACGTGAGCGTGATTATGCTTTTGTTGGTTCTTTCTATGCCTTTGCAATATGGATTGGCCTGGGAGTTTTATATGTGAAAGAGATGTTTACATCTTTCATTAAAAACAGGATGGCGGCAGGTTTTGCCGCAGGCGTTTTATGTTTGCTGGCAGTGCCGGTAATAATGGCCAGCCAGGAGTGGGATGATCATGACCGTAGCAATAAAACCTTAGCAAGAGACCTTGCAAAAGATTACCTGGAAAGTTGCGATAAGAATGCGATTCTCATCACTTTTGGTGATAACGATACCTACCCGCTTTGGTATGCACAGGAGGTGGAAGGCATACGTACGGATATTCGGGTTATCAACTCCAGCTTAATGGGTACCGATTGGTACCTGAACCAGTTGCGTTACAAAGTAAACGAAAGTGATCCCATTGACCCGATATGGACTGCTGCACAAATGGAAGGTTCGAAACGTGATATTCTTTATACCCCCGAAGGTATATATGGTAATAACCCTGCCTTCATAAACAAATACAGAACCAGAGCAGGTATTACGTCCGACCCGGCACAGCCCATGGATTTATATACAATGATGAAAGATTTTGCAGGAAGTGATGATCCGAATAAAGTTGAACAGGGAAGAGATGATGAGCCAATCAATTTATTCCCTACAAAAAAAGTTTCAGTTCCCGTTGATGTAAATTTTGTTCGCCAGAACGGAACAGTTAATGCCGATGACAGCGTGGTTTCGCAGCTTGTTTTCGACATTCCTAAAAACAACTTATTCAAAAATGATGCTGCTATTTTAAATATCATTGCTGCCAACAAATGGAAGCGCCCCATTTACTTTACATCGCAGGATGCAGGCGGGCTTGGTTTTCAGAATTACATACGCCAGGATGGCTTATCGTATCGTTTGGTACCTGTTTTAAATACCAACAGCGAAGTGAATGATAAGTGGGTATATGATAAAATGATGACCAAATTTGCTTCAGGTAACGCAGACAAACCAGGCGTTTACTTTGATGAAGAGAACCGTCGTCACCTGAACAGTATACGTATGGCTTATGCTACAGCATCCCTGGATCTGGCGCAAAAAAATAAAAAAGAAGAAGCCAGAAAAATGCTGAACAAGGCTGATAAAATGATGCTGGAAGAAAACTTCTCCTACGGAATGGTAAGCCGTAATCAGCAGCAGGATTATATTTCTATGTTGATGTTGCAGGCGGCGTACGCAGCCGAGGACACAACATTAATAACTAAAATCACCAAAAGCTTAAAGAAAGATCTGGAACAACAGGTTAGCTACTATAATTCTCTTGATGAGAACAGGGCTGGATCCTTTGATTACGTTGCAGATCAGTCAGGAAGAAGAGGTGGCGACAAAAACGCTGCAGCGCAGTTCCTGATGCGTATTGCGCAAATGGAGCAGCAATTTAAGATACAACAAGGTGGCATGCAGGAGTTACCACCCGGCACCATAAAAAACAATCCGCCCAAAGCGGCAGATTCTCCAAAAAAATTAAAGTAATTAAAAATATCCCGGATAATAAATCCCCCGCAAAAACGGGGGATTTATTTATTTAACAAACGAACAAATTATCAGGGCCAATTGTTTCGTAAATTACAGGTCTGTTAACTATTAACCATTAACCATTAACCTTGTTAGGATATAACTTTTCAAAATTCGACCCAAACACAAACGGTAAATCTCCCTTTGAGACTTTACTCAATCTTTTTTTACAGTTACTCACCTATACCAGCGGCGATTTTAACGAAGCCATGCAGTGGATGAACGAACTGGATAAAGAATATAAGCTTACCAATGACGAATATGGTATTGGCGATTTTGTAGACGATCTGAAAGCCAAAGGATATATTGATGATAAGAATGAAAAAGGCGAAATAAAAATCACTTCTAAAACCGAACAGGGCATCCGCAAAAAAAGTCTGGAAGAAATTTTTGGTAAACTGAAGAAATCCAAATCCGGCAATCACCAGACTTTTAAACCGGGCGGCGGCGATGAAATTAATCCTGAAACGAGGCCATTTCAGTTTGGTGATACCATGGAACAGATTGATTTTACCAACAGCATCCGCAATGCACAGATCAATCATGGTATTGACAGCTTTAAAATGCAGGAAGATGACCTGGAGATTAGAGAGACAGATTTTAAATCGCAGACATCAACCGTTTTAATGATTGATATTTCTCACTCCATGATTTTGTATGGCGAAGACAGGATAACGCCTGCTAAAAAAGTTGCCATGGCTTTAAGCGAATTAATACAAACCAAATACCCGAAAGATACATTGGACATTGTGGTGTTTGGCAACGATGCCTGGACGATAGAAATTAAAGACCTGCCTTATTTACAGGTTGGCCCTTATCATACCAATACTGTTGCGGGCCTTGAACTGGCGATGGATATTTTAAGAAGGCGCCGCAACCCAAATAAACAAATATTTATGATAACCGATGGCAAGCCAACCTGCTTAAAAGTGGGTGCCCGTTATTATAAAAACAGTTGGGGTGTTGACCGTAAAATTTTAAACCGTTGCATGAGTCTGGCCACGCAATGCAAAAAATTAAAAATACCCATCACCACCTTCATGATAGCATCCGACCCCTATTTACAAAAATTTGTACAGGAGTTTACCGAAACAAATAACGGCAAAGCTTTCTTTGCGGGATTAGATAAACTGGGATCATTTATATTTAAGGACTTTGAAAGCGGGAAGAGGAAGACGGTGTATTGATTTTTTTTGCCGGGAAGACGGGAAGGCGTTTTTAAATTTAAAATCATGTATATTTTAACTGAAGTACAAGAATTTCTCTGTAAAGAAATAGTTGATTGTGCTTACAAAGTGCATAGCCAATTAGGGCCTGGATTATTGGAAAAGATTTATGAGGCATGTTTTTGTTATGAACTAAGTAAAAAAGAAATACCTAATAGACGACAGTTGAAATTACCTATCATATACGATGGACTTGAATTTGATGAAGGATTACAATTAGATGTATTGGTTGATAATAAAATTATTTGTGAATTTAAAGCTGTGGAAATTATAAATCCTTTATGGCAGGCACAGGTTATAAGCCATCTAACATTAACTAAACTTCATGTAGGCTTCATTTTAAATTTTAATGTTGCCATAATGAAAAACGGAATCAGGAGATACTGCGTTGAATAACATCAAAACGTCTTACCGACTTACCGGCAAAAAAATATTTTATAATCAAAAAAAAAAACGTCTTACCGACTTACCGGCAATGAATAAAACAATCAACACACTAGGCGAATTAAAAAAGAGCGGCTACATTTCAAAAAGCATCAAACAAGAGATCCGTGAAAACCTCATCAAAAAAATGCAGGCAAAGGAAAATCCTTTTCCCGGTATTTTAGGTTACGAAGATTCGGTAATACCCGATACAGAAAGGGCGCTCCTCTCTCAACACAACATTTTATTTTTGGGTTTACGTGGACAGGCAAAAACACGCATGGCCCGGCAGATGATTGATCTGCTTGATGAATACATTCCCGTTATTGCAGGCAGCGAAATAAACGATGATCCCCTTCACCCCATATCGCGTTATGCTTTGGATTTGATTGAAGAAAAA
>JBBQLS010000003.1:0-64951 GCA_038328115.1 Chitinophagales bacterium | reverse complement strand
TGCCCAAAAATCTATCAACACATATTTGCCACGCAACTGGCTTAAAGAAAAAGGCTTGCCATCAACATCATTCATGGTAAGCTCAGGAGCTATATCGCCAACTGCGGGTATTGAACCAGGTTTGGTTTCTGTTGGGGGTTGTGCTGCCTGCATTTTTACATATGCCAGTGCATCGGCAATTCCCTTATGATTGGGGAAACGATTTACCAGCTTACTCAAAGGGGCTTCAAACTTGCCGATATCAACAGGGGCCAGGGTGGCGGCAAACAAAGAAACAACTGGGCTTTTAGCCGTATCGGCATATGCAAAACAAAAAGTGCTGAAATTTTCTGTTAAGGATTTCAGTTCGTTGGTAATAGTCATAAATGCGCTGTCGGTTGGTTTTGCTCCAGCCTTGGTGAATTCTTGAATCACCCTGTTTTTATTGGAAATAAGCAGGCTTACACTATCCATGTATTGAGTAAGTTTTTTTAAAGAACTGTTTGCCGGGCCACTGAAGGAACCACTCAGCGGCTCCTGGCTGATTGCTGTGCCCGAAAAATTTATTTTACTGTCTTCATTTATAAAAATAGCGCCGGCGCCTTCTGAGGTACGTATCCGGAATAACCCTTCTTCGGGCGCAATGGCTGAAAGCGTGAATTTTCCCGCCTTTATTTCACCGGTGTCCAATACTTCGGGTTGTTTTGCGCTGAAGTATAATTGCTCCAGGTAAATTTTCTGATCGGGCAAAGCTTTTAATTCGCCTGTAAGCGTAAACTGTCCTTTATCGCCTTTATTATTACAGGAAAACAAGATGGCAGCCATACAAGCCGCAACTAATAGTTTTTTCATTTATTGATTGTTTAATTTTTTTTCAAGCATTGTATTTACTAACTGCATATCGGCCTTGCCCTTGCTTAATTTTTTTATTTCGCCTGCAAACAAACCAATCAAACCTTTTTTACCCGATTGATATTGTTTTACTTTGTCGGGCATTTTTGTAATGGCTTCATCCACCCACTGCTCAATAGAACCGATATTGGTTTCCTGTACCAGGTTCAGTTCGGTTGCAATCTGCAGTGGCTGTTTTTCAGGCTGGCTAAGCAATACAGGAAAAACTTTGGAAGATGCAATGCCGAAATTCAACACACCGGTTTCTACCAATACAATTAAGGCAGCAAGTTTTTCTGCAGGTAAAGAAAACGCTTTGTAAGTACAATTGTTGTCGTTTAAATGACTTTTAACAGGTCCCAGCATCCAATTGGCAACTGCTTTGTAATTGTCAGTATGTTTTATTACAGCTTCAAAATATTCAGACTGATCCTTATCATCGCAAAGCACTGATGCATCATAATCTGAAAGTTTCAATTCATCTACGTACTTTTTTTTAAGGTCGTTTGGTAAAACAGGTAATTCATTTTTTATTTGGGTAAGATAATCATCGGTTATATGAAAAGGAGCCAGGTCGGGCTCAGCAAAATAGCGGTAGTCATCCGCATCTTCTTTGGAACGTAACGAAAAAGTTGTGTTTTTATCTGCATCATAACTTCTTGTTTCCTGTATAATGGTTTGGTTGTTTTCAACCAAACTGATCAAACGCTCAACTTCAATATCAATAGCTCTTTTTACATTACGAATACTGTTGAGGTTTTTCACCTCCACACGGGTGCCCAGTTTTGTATCGCCCTGCAGACGGATGGAAATATTGGCATCGCAACGCATACTGCCTTCTTCCATATTACCATCGCAAATACCCAGCCAGGTAACCATTTTACGCAGTTCGGTTATATATGCAAATGCCTCATCGCTGCTGTGCATATCGGGTTCACTTACAATTTCAAGTAAGGGTACACCAGCACGGTTTAAATCGATGGAAGTATAATTTTCATCCACATCATGCAGACTTTTTCCGGCATCTTCTTCCATGTGAATTCTGTTGAGGCGGATATTTCTTTTTTCATCATTAACCTTTATTGGCACAAAACCATTTTTACAAACGGGGGTTGTATGTTGCGAAACCTGGTAACCTTTTGGCAGATCGGGATAAAAATAATTTTTGCGGGCAAAATAATTATGTTGCTCTATTTCGCAGTGCAATGCAAGCCCGATTTTAACGGCATATTCAATTGCCCGGGTGTTCATTTTAGGTAAAGTGCCGGGGTGTGCCAGTGTAATAGGACTGATATGCGTATTGGGATCGGTACTGAATGCGGCGCTGTCGCCACAAAACAATTTACTGTTGGTAAGCAACTGGGTATGTACTTCCAGGCCAATTACAACCTGGTATTTATCATTATTTTTCACGGCGCAAAGGTAATTGAGAATGAGCAATGGGCAATAAGCAATGGGCAATGAAGAAATTTAAGCTAAGAGGACAAAGGAGAAAAGGAGTTAAAGGAGAAAATATGGCTAATTGGAAAAGAAAAAATTGGCTAAGAGGACAAAGGAGGAAAAGAGACAAAAGAGAAATACAGTGTTAGCTCCTTTTCTCTTTTGTCCTCTTAGCCAAAAAACAAAAAACGTCATGAAAAATCTCCAGGACGTTTTCTCATGCTTAATTCATGGCTTATAAATTAGCTGTCTTTAATTTTTTAGGGATCTTGATATCAAAACTCATGGCGCTTCCATTGCGTGTTGTTTTAATGGTGTAAGCAGATTTTTCCATATTATCCATTGATGCCTCACGCATTTCATCTGTATTGGCAACTTTTTTTCCGCCAATCTCAGTAACAATATCATCTTTTTTAAGCCCGGCTTTTTCTGCAGGCGAATCTTTATCTACATCCAGTACTTTTACTCCATTGCCTTCTTCTGTATCCTGAATTTTTAAGCCCAGCTTTTGCTGACGAGGGAAAGCATCTCCATAAAATTCAAAATTATTATCAGAACCAGGGCTCCATATTCTTGGCGACATATCACCCAGTTCTTGGTATTTTCGCAAATCCTCTCTTGGTATGGTTCGAATACGTGGCATTGTAAATGATCTTGCGACCCCATCGGATCCGGGACCACTGAATGTATAGGACATTGACTTTGATTCTTTACGTTCGCCGAGGGTTGCTTTTGCAGATTGCTCTTTACCATCACGCTTAAAATAAACGGTTACTTCATCTTTTGGTTTAAAGGATGTAACAACATCTGACAACGAGTTGGGGTCATCTACTTTTTTATCGTTAATTTTTGTAATGATGTCACCATTTTTTAAGCCTGCTTTATCAGCAGCGCTGCCTTTGGTTACATTGGTAACTTCGGCACCCTGGTGTGTTGATTCTTTGTTATCATTATCGTTGTACACATTGGTTGTAACACCCAAAAAAGCACCAGACTCATCGCTATCATCGCCGCTCCAGCTAAATCCCTCAAAATCTTCCGGGTTCATCTGAAACCTGGTACCACCTTTTCCGTCACGGATAATGATGTTTCTTCTGTTGATGCTGATTTCATCATCTTTAAATTCTGATAAAGGTTTGCCGTTAATGGTAACTTTGTCACCTTTGATTTCCACAGTGATCTTAGTGTCTTTTTCACCCTTTTTACGAATGATGATCTCCTGAGTTTCTTTTTTATCCTTCTCGCCTTTTGCTCCTTTCTCACCTTTATCATCCTGGGCGGTAAGGGTGGTTGTAAAAGCTGCAAAGCAGAAGAAAGCAGCGGTAAAAACAATTTTTTTCATGGCTTTATATTTTATGTACGAAATGCTTAGTAGAACAAAACTAAGGAGTTTTTTTGTATTACGAAACATTTCGCAGATTATTTTTTTTGCTTTAACATTTTTTTTGGGAAGTTGCCCGCAGATATCGCTGAATACGCAGATAAAAATCTCATAATTCTGCGACTTCTGCGAAATCAGCGGGATAATATCAGCCGAAGGCTGCATTATAAATTTTGATTGGCTTTAGTATAAGTTCTTACCGGGCAATCATCCACCATGCCTTCGCCAATAAAATCCATACCAATTTTTTCCAACACTTTTATAGAAGCGGTGTTTTCCATATGCGCCCTGCCGGTGATGAGTTGGAGGTTTAAGGAGTTGAAGCCGTACTCAAGTGTTTTTGCAGCAGCCTCCGAGGCAAAACCTTTGCCCCATGCTTTTTGCATGAGACGGTAGCCCAGGTCAATCTCATCCTTTTCGGGCCGGTATTTTAAACCACACCAGCCAATAAAATCATTGCTATCTTTTATTATTATTGCCCATCGGCCCAGGTTGTTTTTGTATTGAGGCAAGATGATGCCGGTGATTATTTCCTGGGCCTGCTCAACAGTTTTTAGTGTTGGCTCATGCACATATTTTACAATTTCAGGATCACTGTTGAGCGCTAGAATTAACGGGGCATCGTCAATTGTAATTTGACGTAGAATGAGACGGGGAGTTTGAAAAATGAAGTGCATGGAGAATTATAATGAACTGTAAAATTATAGCAGATGTAAAATAATTATGTAGATTTTTATTAACTTTAATAAAGTAAAACAAATACTATGAGCCTGAAAGAAAAAATTCACCAGTTGGTGGAAAATTGCGGTGATGACAGGGTGCTTTACAATACACTTGAAGTGCTTGAAAAAAGTACTACTGATATAGACTGGTGGGAGGAACTGCCAGACGAAGAAAAGAGGAAGACCCTGGCTTCGCTTGACCAATCTGACAGGAATCAAACCATCACACATGAAAATTTGAAGAGCCGGATATGGGCAAAATTTACAAAGTAAAATGGACACTCATTGCTGCTAACGAATATGAACATTCAGTTGACTGGCTTATAAAAAACTGGAACGAAAACATTGCCATTAAATTTATAGATGCTGTTGAAAATAAAATAGCACTCCTTAGAAAATTCCCATTATTGGGTAATCCTTCATCGGCAAATCCTGGCTGCAGAAAGACCTTGGTTTTACCTTATCATATTTTACTGTACAAAACAGAAAATGAAACCATAGAAATAATCAGATTATTTGATGGCAGACAAAAATCTGAAAAAATTTCTACAGAAGAACTATAACAAGCCTTTCACCTTCTCAATCACTCCTCTTAATCCACTCACATCCTGCCCGCCCGCCGTTGCCAAATTTTTTTGTCCGCCACCGCCACCTTTTATTAATGGAGCAACATGCTCTTTAATTATTTTACCGGCATCTAAATTTTTAGCTGCAACAACCGTATCGCTTATGCCGATGGCAACAAATGGTTTACCATCAATATTGGCGCAAAGCACAGCCACATGATCGTGCAATTTATTTTTAAGATCGAAACAAAGTTTTTTTAACGCATCGGCACTGCTTACTTCAATTATTTCGCCAACAAAAGTCACGTTGTTGATGATCTCATCTTTTTGCAGCAACTCATTGCGGATGATTACCAGTTGCCTTGCTTCTAAAACTTCAATATGTTTTTTAAGAGAAACGTTTTCAGCTTGCAGGTTTTCAATGGATTTAGCAACATCTTTCGGATGTTTTAATAAGCCACTAATTACACCAATTTCCACGAATGTGTTATTAACTAATGCTTCTGTTGCCTTACCACATACCGCTTCTATTCTTCTTACACCTGCTGCTACTGCAGTTTCATGCTTTATTTTAAAGAGGCCCAGTTCGCCGGTACTGCCAACATGTGTGCCACCGCAAAGTTCAAGAGAATATTCAGGATCCATAATTACCACCCTTACCACATCGCCATATTTTTCGCCAAACAAAGCCATAGCACCCATTGCAATTGCTTCATCTTTACTCATCGATTTAATTACAACCGGAATATTTGCTCTTATTTTTTCATTCACCAGTTTTTCAACAGTTGCAATCTCTTCATCAGTAACTTTTGCAAAATTGCTAAAATCGAAACGCAGGTGCTCTTCATTTACCAGGCTACCTTTTTGTGCCACATGCTTGCCCAATACTTTACGCAATGCTGCATGCATGAGGTGGGTAACACTGTGGTGCAGGGTTATATCTTTTCTTCTTGTTGCATCTACCTGTGCAATTAATTCACCGCCCATATCTTCAGGAACAGATTCAGAAAAATGAATGATGAGGTCGTTCTCTTTTTTTGTATCTGTTATTGTGAGTGGTGAATCGTACCCTTCGGCTGCGCTCAGGATGGTGAGTGTGCCACTGTCGCCAACCTGTCCGCCGCTTTCGGCGTAAAAAGGAGTCTGGTCTAATACAATTTGATATTGTTCTTTTCCTTTACCACTTACTTTCCGGTATTTAACTATTTTGCTTTTTGCTTCTAAACTATCGTACCCAACAAATTTTGAAGAGGGAATATCATTTACAATAACCCAATCTTCCGTATCTAAAACTGCAGCAGAACGGCTGCGGTCTTTTTGCTTTTTCATTTCTGCTTCAAACCTTATCATATCTACGTCCCAGCCAATTTCTCGAGCCATTAAAGTGGTAAGGTCAATAGGAAATCCGAATGTGTCATTCAACTTGAAAGCAAATTTTCCTGAAATGATTTTCTTTTTTCTAAACTCCTGTTCACTTTCTGCGAGTCTGGAATCTAAAATTTCATCTCCTTCTCTAGGGTTTCCTATAAAAGTATATTTACCATCTTCAATAACATACCCATTAAAAATAGCGATACCATTACCTAATGTTTTCAAAAAAGCTTCTTCTTCCTCCTTAACAACTTTATCAACAAAATCCAGTTGATGCATTAACTCCGGAAAAACACTTTCAAATTGTCTGGCAATAACCGGCAATAGCTGATGCAACAAAGGTTGTTTGTAATCTAAGTAAGAATAATAATAACGTACGGCACGGCGGAGTATCCTACGTATAACGTAACCTGCGCCAGTGTTTGATGGCAACTGCCCATCGGCAATGGTAAAACAGATAGCACGTATGTGATCGGATATCACCCTGAAAGCAATAGCTTCTTTAGTATCGCTGTAATCATATTTTTTATTGGTAATTTTTTCTATCGCTTCAATCGTTCCAGTAAAAACATCGGTATCATAATTGGAAGTTTTTTGTTGAATTACCCTTACCAGCCTTTCAAATCCCATTCCGGTATCAACATGCATGGCTGGTAATTCTTCTAGGCTGCCATCTTTTTTACGGTTAAACTGAATGAATACATTATTCCAGATCTCTATCACCTGGGGATGATCATTATTTACCAATGTGGCTCCATTAATAGTTTTTCTTTCCTCATCGGTTCTGCAATCCACATGTATTTCGGTGCAGGGGCCGCAGGGGCCAGTATCACCCATCTCCCAAAAATTATCTTTTTTATTGCCCAGTAAAATACGGTCTTCGGCAATATATTTTTTCCATTCGTTAAATGCACTCTCATCTTTAGGCAGACCTTCTTTTTCGTCGCCTTCAAAAATGGTAACGTATAAACGGTCCTTATCTAATTTGTAAACATCAGTAAGTAGTTCCCAACTCCAGGCAATGGCTTCTTTTTTAAAGTAATCGCCAAAGCTCCAGTTGCCCAACATCTCAAACATGGTATGGTGGTAAGTATCTACACCCACTTCTTCCAGGTCGTTGTGCTTACCACTAACCCGTAAACATTTTTGTGTATCGGCAATGCGTTTGTTTGGCGCTATTTTATTACCCAGAAAATAATCTTTAAACTGGTTCATACCGGCATTGGTAAATAAAAGCGTTGGATCATTCTTTACCACAATAGGCGCCGAGGGAACAATGAGGTGTTCTTTCGATTTAAAAAAGTCAAGGAATTGTTGTCGTATTTCAGCACTCGTCATCATATATGCCAATTGTTTAAATGGGTTGATTTTTGTTGTTTATGGGGCTATATTTGTAAACTTTTGCAAAGGTAGGAAAAAAAGCCCCCTCTATCTCCCCCGAAGGGGGGAGGAAAAGTAGAAGATCAAGGAGAAGATAGTTGCAAAGTGATTAAGCAATAAAACATTATCTTAAGCATGTCCCCCCTTTAGGGGATAGGGGTATGAAAAAAATAAAATACTACTATAATACGCACACTCTTCGTTACGAGAAGCTGGTTACGCCGCTTCGGGTAATGTTGTTGCGGGTATTTGGCTTTATTTCTGCTGCATTGGTTACATCGGCCCTGGTTATTTGGGCATACAACAGCTTTTTTCCCCGTGCGGTAGATAAGGAAACGCAATTAAAGTACGAGGCAATTAAAGACAATTATATTACTCTTGCGCAAAAAGCCAAGACCTTACAGCAACAGATGGCTGAACTGGAGAAAAGGGACAATGATGTTTACCGGTCGATTTTTGAAGCCACACCTGTAACCGACAGTGCCAGAACAAAGTCTATTGAAAAGAGTAAGGAAATTGCAAAGGTTAATTTATTAAATGAAAATGAACTGGGCCTGGAGATAGCAAAAACATTGAATAATATTACAGCCAGGGTTGCTTACCAGTTTCAAAGTTATAATGCCATTGAGAAGCTGATAAAGAACCAGGATGCAAAATTAGCCAGTATCCCGGCCATACAACCAGTGAGCAATAAGCAGCTTACCCGTATTGCAAGCGGCTTTGGCATGCGCATACATCCCATTTACGGTATTCCAAAAATGCATAGTGGGCTCGATTTTACAGCGCCGCAGGGAACACCCATTTACGCCACAGGCGATGGTACGGTTACAACCGCAGGCGTGGGCACAGGAACCGGTAATCATGTAATTATTAACCATGGTTATGGATACGAAACAGTTTACATGCACATGGTACGCATAAAAGCAAGGGTGGGACAGGTTGTAAAACGTGGTGAAGTGATTGGCTGGGTAGGCAGTACGGGAGCCAGTACAGGGCCTCACTGCCATTACGAAGTTCACATTAACGGCGAACCGGTTGACCCTGTTTACTTTTTCTTTAACGACCTTAGCCCCGGACAGTACGAACAGGTACTTAAAATTGCCGCTACCGGAAGTGCCAAAAGTTTTGACTAATTTTAATTATGGCATTACAACAGATTGCTTTTTCGTTTGATGAGGAACCGGTTATTAAAAAGCCGGAGCCTAAGGCTGTTGCTATAGAAAAGCCTGCACCTGAAAATATAAAAGCCAAAGGCGATAATAAAAAATTAACCCGTGGCAGGGTTAGTTTAAAGGAGAAAGAATCGGGGGCCGATTTGATAGACATACCGGAAGATGCTGTATTGTTTGAAAAAAAATATTACGCCATTGGTATTGTTGCCAATATGTTTAAAGTAAACCAGAGCCTGATAAGGTTTTGGGAGAACGAATTTGATATTTTGAAGCCCCGTAAAAATGGCAAAGGCGACAGGCTTTTTCGTCCTGAGGATATAAAAAACCTGAAACTGATATATCATTTACTGCGTGAGAGAAAATACACACTGGAAGGTGCTAAAGATTTTTTAAAGCAGAACAAAAGGGGCGATGAAAAATTTGCTTTGATAGAATCTTTAAAAAAATTGAAGGGATTTTTGAATGAGTTGAAAGCTGATTTGTAAATTAAGGTTGAACAACATAGACACATAGTTAACAATAGAAAAACACATAGGCCTATGTTTGCAACTATGTTTCTATCCTTCCATGTGGTTCAAATATCTTTATAACCAGCAGTTAACATAAAATTTTAGAGCTGTTGTAATTTTACAACGATATTTATTTCTGAAGAAATCTCCACAATAAATTTATTATGAAAAAATACTTACTAGTTGCATTGTGTTTATTTGTATCAACGACCAGCTTGTTTGCACAGGCACAATATGAAACAAGCCAGGACCCGAAACATCCCGAAGTAAAAGTGGTAAGGGGCTTTATCAATAAATACCAGATTCAGAATGATACTGCCTTTCAATGGTTTGGCCCAAACCAGGGTGGTTACAAAGCCGATACGGCAACTTTAAACGCATTTGAAAGAGCAAAAGGAAAATACCAGTTTGTTGTTTTTGGCGGCACCTGGTGTGAGGATACACAATTTCTTTTACCTAAATTTTTTAAACTGCAGGAACAAACAGGATTTCCGGATGAAGGGATAACCCTGTTTGGAGTTAACCGTGAAAAAACATCATTGGGCAATATTGCCAAGGCATTCAATATAACTAATGTGCCTACTTTTATTGTTATGAAAGATGGTAAAGAAGTTGGCCGTGTGGTTGAATATGGTAAGACAGGAAAATGGGATAAGGAAATTGCAGCACTGTTAAATCAATAGCGGTTTATTTGATCTGGTAAATATCTACTCCCTTTTCATTAAGCAGGTAAACTTTAGCATTCATGGCCTTTATGGAAACGAATTTTCCGAAAAATGCTGGCAGGTTGTATTCTTTTAACTGCAAGGTTTTTAAGCGGTAGCTGTAAAGCTTATTATCGCCAAAACCATACACGGTACTGCCATTCACTTCTACATTGGTCCAGTTTAAAAAAACAAGCCTGTTTTTAAAACCGCCGTAGTAATCAAAAATATAAAACCCTTTTGCAGGGTCGTACAGATAAACAAAATTATCACGGTCAATCATTTTAACCGGAGCAGGCACGGTGTCAAACAACATTCTCCAATCGGTGGATGATTGCAAAACTTTTCCCTCCTCATCTATTTTTTTAAGTTTGAAATCTTCCTCATCAAAAATCCACATATAATTATCGTAAGAGAGCGTAATATTATTTACGTAGAAGATGTTCTGTTTGCGCAGGTTAATGCTGTTGCGTACGGTTAACAACCTGTCAAGCACAACAACCGTTGAATAATTTTTATAGTAGAGTAAGGTTTTTAATGGATTGGTAACATCAATATAATCGGGGTTGCCATATTTTTTTACATCATTAAAAACAGCAACCGAATCGCCGTTTTCGTTTAACTTTTTAAGCTGGTTGCTTTTGTTGAGCAGATAAAGATTATCCAGGTTATCTACATTAAAATAAGTAAAATCGCCTTTAATGGTTTTAATGAATTGAAAAGCAGAATCGCTTTGTGGTTTCGCCACAAAGGGGATTGCCACAGAGCCACAAAAGCACAGAAGGAAGAATGAGATTTTTATTTTTTTCATTTTTTGTAATATAGTAACTCTACATTTTCTCCATCAAAAACAGCATAGCTGAAATATTTTATCCAGTCGCCTAAATTTATGTACCTGCTTTTTTCATCTAATTTAAAATCTATTGGCAGGTGCCGATGGCCAAAAATAAAGTAATCGTAAAAATATTTTCGCAGTATTTCTTTGCAATATATAATCAGCCATTCTTTGTCTTCGCCCAGAAATATTTCGTTGGTTTGCCCGGTTTGCGCCCTGCTTTTTCTGCTGAAGTAGTGTGCAATGCCCATGCCAATGTATGGTGGCAATATGCCAAACAGCCAGTTGCAGGTTTTATTGCGAAATATTTTTTTGATAAATTTATAACCCTGGTCGCCGGGGCCAAGCCCATCGCCATGGCCAACTAAAAACTTTTTGCCGTTAAACTCAAAAGCAACCGGTTTAAAATAAACCGGTATGTTCAGCTCTGTTTGAAAATAATCTTTCATCCACATATCATGATTGCCTACAAAAAAATGAACAGGTATTCCAGCATCGGTTAATTCAGCAAGTTTACCCAGTATGCGTACATAACCTTTGGGAATTACTTTTTTGTACTCGTACCAAAAATCAAACAAATCGCCTACAATAAATATCTGCGCAGCATCTTCTTTTATTTCATTCAAAAACCGGATTATCATTTTTTCACGGATGAGGCTTTCGGCAGCATTGGGTGCTCCCAGATGAAAATCGGAAAGGAAGTATATTTTTTTATGTGTAGGAATATTTGTCAATTATAAAAACTGAAATTAAAACATCTCTGACCTAAAAAATTTTTTTCATCCGGTATCTGTGCAACAAATACAAGATTATCACTTTACCTTCAAATACAACATCAGAGATCCAAATCTACAGTTTTACAAATTTATAGTATTCTGCATAACCAAACCTGCT
Organism: Chitinophagales bacterium; assembly: GCA_038328115.1. Classification (GTDB taxonomy): domain Bacteria; phylum Bacteroidota; class Bacteroidia; order Chitinophagales; family Chitinophagaceae; genus Ferruginibacter. The sequence continues at coordinate 53,107 of JBBQLS010000003.1, read as the reverse complement.
GTTTAATACGCACATATAAATTCCGGGCGGCAGGCTTTCAACGTTTATCACAACCCTGGTTAATCCTGTAAGGTCGGGTACTGTATTAAGTTTAGCACCAGACATGGTGAGAATGTGAACAGCTTCCCAGCTATTCCTGGAACTTAAACCATCAACAATCAAATAATTTGAAACCGGGTTGGGGTAAAAGGTAGGTCTTGTAAATCCAGGTGTAACAGTAAAGGCCAGCATATTGCTTGTTACAGTATTATTTGCTATGCAAGGATTATTACCGGTTAAAATGCACCTGATTTTATTGCCTGTTAAAGCAGGACTATAAGTAATGGAAGATGCTGTTGCTCCAACTATGTTTTGCCAGTTATGCGTACTGGTACTGTCTTGCCATTGATATGCAGGCGAACTGCCTGCATTGGTAATGGTTGAAGAAATAACTGAGGAAGCTCCCATGCTAACAATTGTAACACCACTTACAGAAATAGTTGCAGGAATAACTGTATTAACGGTCATGCTAATACTATTACTGGTAACAGGAGCAGGATTTGCACATGGCAAGCTACTGGTTAAGACAACACTTACAATACTTCCATTTGCCAGGCTGTTTGTACTAAAAGCATTACTGTTTGTACCTGTATTTAAACCATTTACTTTCCATTGATACGAAGGTGTTGTGCCCCCGTAAACAGGTACGGCTGTAAAAATTGCAGTAGTGCCTGAACAAACAGTGGTAGAGACGGTGGTAATAGTAACAGTTGGCTGAACAGAAGTTGCTGTAACAGTCATTGTAATCAAATTACTGGTAACAATTATAGAGGGGTTGCATACGGTATTAGTAGTAAGAATGCATTTAACCTGATCGTTGTTTGCAAAAGTTGCTGATGAATATGTATTGGAATTATTACCTGCATTAATACCGTTTACCTGCCATTGATAAACGGGGGTATTTCCTCCATTTGTTACCGAAGCAGTAAAAACAACTGTTGTCGGGCTGCTTGTGCAAGTGGTGGTTGTATTGGCAGTAATCGTTATCTGCGGTGTAGCAGAAGGAGTTACCTTAATTCCTATGGTATTGCTGGTAAGCGTACTGCTATTACCGCAAATGCCTGGAGTAACGATTACTTTAATGCTGTCATTATTATTTAGGGAAGATGAGGCAAATACAGAACTGTTTGTTCCTGCGTTAATGCCATTCACTTTCCACTGGTAAAAAGGATTGATACCACCATTAACAGTTGTTGCAGTAAATGTTGCCGAATTACCCTGACAAATACTGTCAATAGGGGTTGTAATATTAACTGATTGCTGCAGTACATAATTAACTACGTGAATTATTTTACTGGCTACCTGTCCGCATGCGGTTTTACCAACAATACGGTAATCTCCTGTATGATTAACCAACAATGTGGCTGCATTTGCACCAATACTGTCTGTTAAATTTATCTGCCATTGTAATTGTTGAAATGCGCCGCCCGTAATTGATACTGTTAATGTAAGAGTACCACTTGTACAAAGTTCTAAACTATCGTCTGCCGGGGATAATGTGATAACAGGGAATATTCCCGTTCCACACGGTGTTGCAGCATAACAACCTATATCAACCGGCGAAAAGGCATTCCTGTTCTTATCGTCAAGATCTTTCACTATATTCAAAACTGAAGGAGTACCTGTTGAATCTGCAAAGCTTCCTGTTGCAAGATGTAAATCATAATTGCTGCTATCTCCATCAGGATTAATAAATACCGGGTTGCCAACAAAACTGGAAGAATCGCAGTGGCAGTTATTTTTGAAAGTCTGTAATAAAGCAGGTGTATTGGGAATAGCAGCAGAATACCATATATTTTTTGCACCAATCGATTTTATTGAAGTGATACTTTCATATATATCGGGCGTAACGGAGCTTCCGGAAAGTGGAATCCGGTCAAGATTAAAAATATTATTAGTAACAGTAAGAATGTTGTTGGGAGATATATAATTATTGCTGTAGTATATAGATAGCGCAGAACCCACAGTTCCTTTTCCTCCAAAATAAATACTGTTATGTTCTACATAGTGCTTATCAGACAGCAGGGTTTGATAATCAACAGGCGCAATTGCAATGCCGTTGAGAGTAGTGAGAGAATCGACCGGCTGCCCTTTACTATCTATCCCTAATCTTATTTCATTATTATAGGTTTTTGAAACAGGGCTGGTAACAGTTATTCCGTAGTGCGAAAATATGGAGTTGGGCAAAGTTCTTATTGATTCAAATGAGTGTATCTTATTTCCGAAAATCTGAATCTCCCCTTTATAATTGACAGGCGAATAAGTAAAGTTATACATGGTGTAGCTGATACCATAAAGCGTACCGAGATAGCCTCCGCCATTTGGGTCTATTGTTTTACCGGTAGTTTGTAAAGCGTAAATATCATTATTGGCAATGCGGTTTACTGCTCTTGAATTGGCATTAAAACCCATGGCGGTAACACTTGAAGATGCCTGTAAATGATGAACACGGTTACTATCAACTTCCAGCTTTGACATGCCTGTACCAGTAAGTGAACCAACCCCTAAATCGATTCCGATTATTGACCTGTTTCTACTTGAAATTCCCCTGATCGTATTGTTTTTCAGCGTAACATTTTTGTCACCACCTCCAAGTTCAATTCCATGAATTTTTCCTGATGAACTGTTTGCAAAAACGTTATCACTACCGCCAACATCATTGTTTAAAAAAGCAACAGAGTCAGTAACTGCTGTGGTAATAAAGTAGCTATCATTAACCGTTCCCCCGGCAAGGTATCCACCCTGAAAACCACTAAAATAATTATTGGAAAATGTATGATTTCCGTAAAACATATCAACACCCCAGAAAAACTCAGCAGCAGTAATTGAGTTAGAAGAATCACTGGTGCCAAATTTGTTGTTATCAATCAGCGCATCACCTTTAAAAACATAAATTAACTTTGACCCGGTGTATGAGTAGCCCAGAAACTCAATATTGCCAAATTTGTTATTGGTAATAAAAACCTTTTTGCCCAAAGTGTTATTTTGATAATTAATAAAACTGAAATCAGTAGCTGAAGCATTTATACTGAATTTACCTGTACCCCATGTTGAACTGTTTCCACCAAAAAAATTATTATCTATGGTAACCTTTCCGGTATTCAAAACCGATATACAGGAGGCATAAGTGTATGGCAGAAAAATTATTGGTTGAAAACTAACCGGTTGAAAAAAATGGTTGTTTGAAATCTGTAAATTTTCGCCTCCATTTTCAAAGTGTATGGCGCTTTTTCTAAACCGGCTGAATTGATTACCAGCTATAACAAAATTGCGGCAACCAATGGAATCGTAAGGGTTTATATAAATCAGGTCGCTTACAAGGCCGTTATTATCGGCGGTAATAGAATTATTGGTAAGAGAAAATGCATCTACTGTTTTTTTGTCGTAAGAATAGGTAGAATCTTTTGGAACAATAACAATGGAATAGCCTGAAGAGCCGCCGCTCTTTTTTATTATCCTGCAATAGTTAATACCGCCGGAATCGGCCTTGTTGGTATATTGTATAATTGCTGCAGTAGGGCTTTGCTGGGTTATATTAAAATTTTGGGAAGTACCAACTCCACCGGGTCTTCCATCTATAAAAACATGCTTAACACTGTCAACGTAAAATAAAGCAGTATTGGTAAAAGCATCCCAATTAATAGTTGTGTTAAGTGCGGGCCTTATAACGATTGATTGTATCAATCTGTTTTGTAAAATACTTCCAAAGCTTACAGGTTTTGGTTCAGTTGCAAAATCGTAATTACTCTGCAATTCAATTACCAGATTTGGCCCTAAATGTTTGCATGCCGCATCCAGTAACAATGCTTTAATAGTAGGATAATCTCCCGGTATTTTTTTTATACCATTAATCTGAGGCATTAATGTCTGAACGGTATTGACTGCAGTATCGGAATTTAAAAAGCCGTTGCTCACATAGGTTCGATAGGTGTAATTCCAGAAGGGCTGGATAAAAGTCTGTGCATAATTATAGGTGGTACTGCCTGCGGGAGATGTAACATAATAAACTTTTTCTTTTGCAAAACTTACCCCATCATCAGCACGATCAAGCGTTACCTGCGATTCATTGGAAGAGTTTTCTGTAATATCCACCGATAAACAGCCTGCCTGGATATTTGAAAAAGAAAGCGAGGGCACTGCGGGTTTAACAGTATCAGGCTGAAAAGTAAACCTGGTATTTGCATAAATACTGTCAAAAGATAAGGGTATTGTTGAATAATTTACAGAAGGAGCAGCGTTATTTGGATTAACTTTTATACCTCCTACAGCTTTGTTATTCATAATGGGTGTACTGCAAAAAATCTTATAACTCGACGAACTCCCATAACCATAAAACCCCCTGATCTGCTGATATACAAATTGAATTTTTCCGGTTCTTTCGTAAAGCCATATTTGAAAACTGGTAGGCTCACCGCTGGGCTGCATAACACCGGCAAAATGAATTACTATTTTTCTGTCTGGATAATTACCTACTGATTTATAACTTGCCGTCCAATAGGTGAAGTTGTTTAATGCTACAATTACGGAAGTATCGGTTAATGGATTGTTTGAGGAGATTGGAGAACCCAATTTTATAAATCCGTATGGTGAAACATAAAAATTAGTGAATGAAGAAAGTCCGTAGCGAAAAGCAAATCCTCCGAAAGAAACAGCGGCCGATGAATAAACAGGTCCGTTATTAAAGGGCAGCAATGTGGCTGTCGTTACATCCTCTAATTGTGCATTATCACGGGAAAATTGAAATGAATTGCTGTTCCAGGCACTTCCCTGACAAAACGCAGAATCACTAATAAAGAAGCAAAAGATTGAAATAACAATCTTACAGGTAAATTTTTTATAGGGCATATATCAGTATTGGTAGCTATAAGCTAAGAGAAATAATTTTACTTTATCAATGTTCCAGCATCAGGGTTTATTTTTTTGCTGCAGGTATTGCATCAGGTCGCCTGATTCAATTTCGGGGTTTCCTGACAAATCTTTGTTGTACCAGTATATCCAGGCTGTATGTGGTTCGCCATTTTTATAAGCAATCACTTCCTTACGTTTATATAAGGGAATTTCTCCTTCTTCTGCATTCAGCCCCTCATAATCATCTAACTGGCCAATGGCCCAGGAAAATTCAAGGGGATTATTAATGCTGTATAATTCACCGGAAATAAATTTTTCATCGGTTGTTGCAGCAGCAGCAGGATATTCACCTAAATCGTATAATTTTCCTTTTACTACGGCTTCGCCCAATAAATGAAAATATTTGGTGAGGTATTCATAAACAGGGTTACGGAAACCACTGCGAAGGGAGCCGTACACAAAAAGTTTGTAATTCTCGTTATTCATAATATTAAAGGTACTTGTAAAAAAGCAATTATGCTTCCACCAAAAAGCAATACACTTCTTTAGGGCCATGCACACCGGTTACCAGTGTTTTTTCAATGTCGGCAGTGCGGCTTGGGCCGGTTGCAAAAGTGATGAGCGAGGGGATATTACCGGCCTGTCCGACCGAGTCATCCGGGCGGGCGTATTTTTCTTTTATGCTTTGCAGTGCATCTTTTACATCGTACACAAGCTGGTTGGTATATGCTATGCAAATATGAACGGGGGCATACACACTTACCGTGCGGCCGCTTTGCTGTGCGGCGCTCATTACAATGGTGCCGGTACGGGCCACTAAAAATTCGCAACCGGTAATGGATGCATCGCAGCTTTCCAGGTTAATGCTGTTGCTGAATTTTTCATTCCACTTATCTGTATTGCAGTAAATTTTTGACCATTGTTTTTCGGTGATCAATTGTTCCAGCTGTTGTATCATTTCAGCTTCGTTTAGGCAAAAGGAAAATTTACCCTGGATATTGATAAACTCCTGGGCAAATACCACATCTAAACTATCATTTGCCGGATGGAAAACAGAATTAGTACCCTCACTTTGGGGAAAAGGCAAAGGCACCGGGTTACTCAGTGCCTGCCTAATTCTTTTTAAAATATTTTCTTTTGCCGTTGTTGCAGACATAATTCATCTTAATTAAACTCCGCCTATGTCAATCTTTCGACAAGCTCAAGATGTCAAGGCTGACAGCTTCTTATCAAAAAAGATTTTTTAAATTACCGGTGGTGTTTTTAATTCTTCAGGTAAATCGGTAGATGGTGGCTCACTTACATTTTCCCTTTCATCAACCTCAATATCCAAAGCCTTTTTTTCTTCGTAAGGCCTTTTGCCAATCAATGCTTCCACATCACTCTTGAACAACACTTCTTTTTTCAATAATTCTTTTGCCAGTTTTTCAACATCATCTTTCTTCTCTGTTAATAATTTTTTAGTGATCTGGTAAGCATTGTCAATCAGTTTACGAACTTCTTCATCAATCATTTTACCGGTCTCTTCGCTGAAGGGTTTGGTAAATACATTTTCCTGGTTGGGGTCGTAATAACTGATATTACCTATCTTATCGTTCATGCCATAAACAGTAATCATGCTATAGGCAATTTTGGTAATCTGCTGCAGATCGTTGCTGGCACCAGTGCTTATTTTGCCGAAGAAAATATCTTCGCTGGCACGGCCACCCAGTGTCATACATATCTGATCCATCAACTGATCGGTATTGTATAAATATTGTTCTTTAGGTGTGTATTGAGCATAACCCAATGCCGCCGTACCTCTTGGTACCACCGTAACTTTTAATAATGGATAAGCATGCTCAAGATACCAGCCGCAAATAGCATGGCCGGCTTCATGGTATGCGATTATTTCTTTTTCCTCCGGAGATATGATCTTGTTCCTTTTCTCCAGGCCGCCAATAACCCTGTCAATGGCATCCTGAAAATCACTCATATCAACTGCAGTTTTTCCTTTACGTGCTGCAATCAATGCGGCTTCGTTACAAACATTGGCAATATCTGCACCGGCAAATCCCGGTGTTTGTTCGGCCAGCTTATGAATATCTAATGTCTCAGAAATTTTAATTGGTTCAAGATGCACTTTAAAAATAGCCTCCCTGCCAACCATATCGGGGCGGTCAATGGAAATTTGTCTGTCGAAACGACCCGGGCGTAGCAATGCAGAATCCAATACATCGGGCCTGTTGGTTGCAGCAAGAATAATAATACCTAAGTCAGTTCCAAAACCGTCCATCTCTACAAGCAACTGATTCAATGTGTTTTCACGTTCATCATTGCTCATCATCATATTCTTTCCTCTTGCCCTACCTATTGCATCAATCTCATCAATAAAAATAATACATGGTGCTTTTTCTCTTGCCTGCTTAAACAAATCACGTACACGGCTTGCACCAACGCCTACAAACATCTCCACAAAATCGCTACCGCTGAGGCTAAAGAATGGAACCTGTGCTTCGCCGGCAACTGCTTTGGCGAGTAAGGTTTTACCGGTACCCGGAGGACCAACCAATAAAGCACCCTTTGGAATTTTACCACCCAGTGCTGTATATTTTTTAGGATTTTTTAAAAAGTCCACAATCTCCATCACCTCCACTTTTGCTTCATCTAAACCGGCAACATCGCCAAAGTTTATATTTACTTTAGTGCCTTTTTCAAATAAAGTTGCTTTAGATTTTCCGATGCTGAAGATGCCGCCTGCGCCACCGCCGCCACCTGGCCCACCAACCTTACGCATCATCATTACAAACAATAAAACAATGAGTAAAATGGGTAATAAGGTTTGTATAAGCTGCCCAAAAAACTCGCCCTCTTTTTCAGGGTTATCAGCTATCTGAGATACAGTGGGATGGTTTTTATAAAACTCAATCATCTGCAATGCAAATGTTTTGTCATCCACTATATTGAAGAATAACTGTGGCTGATCTCCTTTTACCGCAAGTGCGGCTTCGTAATTTTTATCATCGGCCTTAAGGTTTAAAACCTGCTTGTAATAAACAGCTTTAGCCTTTAAGCTATCGGGGTTTATAAATACCCGGACAATTTCTTTATTACCCACCGTTTTAATTTTAGCCACATCGCCCTGCAATACCATGGCGTAAAATTTCTGCTGATCGGTTTCTATGCCCGCACTGCTTACAGTACGCATAAAATTCCAGGCAATAATGGTAAGAAAAATAATTCCATATATCCAATAGATATTGAATTTTGGTTTCTTCTTATCATCTCCTTTAGAAGGTATGTTGTCAGGGTTGAATTTCTTTTTGCTGTCTTGCTGATTCATATTTATTTGTGCTATTGTTGGGGTACCCGGTATTTTGTTATTTTATACTTTTAACAATAGACGTTTGAGTTTGGTTGTTATTTTAAAATATTTTTTATCCTTCATGTTCCATTGCCGGTGCATCGCTCCACATTTCTTCCAGTTGATAAAATTTCCTGGGTTCGGGCAACATAACATGCACAACTATATTAACGTAATCTATCAAAATCCATTGTTGTCCCTGGCGGCCTTCGTGTTTATAAGCAGTTTCCAGGCATTTTTCCTTTACGTCTGTTTCAATAAAATCAGCAATGGCCCTTAACTGGGTGTTATTGGAAGCCTGACAAATTATAAAAAAATCAGCAACTGCTTCTGGAATTTTCCGAAGGTCGAGACTTACAATTTTTTCGCCTTTTTTTTCCTGAATGGCATGAATGATTGTTTTAAAGACTTTACTGTTTCTGGTAATCCGAACAATAGTACTTTTTTTGCGGGTATTTAATGCGTTTAAATTGTTCAAACCTGTTTTAATTTTTAATTTTTTGCCTGTAATGCAAGTGACTGCCTATACAGGATTTGTTATTGTTTTTTAATAAACCAGCCCGTAGCTTGCAATTATTGGCAAAAGTAACACTTCTTTGCCATTTGAATTATTATGGATGAAGGCAGTTTTTTTACCATTTTAGATACCGTGGACAGTACCAATAACTATGCCATGGCAAGGATTGATGATGGATTGGCAAAGCATGGAATGGCCTGGTTTGCCAACGAACAAACAGCCGGCAAAGGGCAGAGGGGGAAAACCTGGGCATCAGAAAAAGGGAAAAATATAGCCATGAGCCTTGTTTTAAGCCCCGAACAATTAAAAATAACCAGTCATTTTCATTTAAGTGCTGTTATTGCTATTGGGTGTTTTGAGTTTTTATCTGCTTATATTGATGGTGAAACCAAAATAAAATGGCCCAATGATTTGTTTTGGCGTGACAGAAAGGCAGGGGGCGTTTTGATTGAAAACAAGCTGCAGGGAAAAACCTGGAAATGGGCCGTGGTGGGTATTGGGATAAATGTAAACCAGACTTTTTTTGACAGAGCCCTGGCCAATGCGGTTTCTTTAAAACAGATTACCGGAAGAACTTTTAACCCGGTTGATCTGGCAAAAGAACTTCAGGCGTTGCTGATGCTGAGATTATCTGAACAAATGGGTCTGCAAAAAATACTGGCGCAATACAACCTGCATCTTTATAAAATAAATGAGCTGGTAACGTTGCGTAAAGGCACAACAAAATTTGATACGGTGATAAAAGAAGTATCAGCACATGGTAAATTAGTAACCGTAGATGCCATTGAACGGGAATTTGATTTTGGAGAAGTGGAGTGGGTACTATAAATCTTCGGCATTTCTTGCTTCCACTTCAAAACGGTTATTGTAATAACCTTTTCGTAAACTTTCCCAAAGGTACTTTACAACAAAATTAAAATAGCCGTAGTGCTTAAATTGTTTGATATGGCAAAGCTCATGCTTTAGCCATTTTTCATCTGCTAAAAAATCAGTTTTGGGAACACCATACAGGTGAATCGTTTCTCCCAACACCATCGCCACATTTGTACTACGTAATTTTTTAGCAGCAATTTTTGCCAGCCATGAATGCTCTTTAATTATAAATTCGGGTTTATTCAATTTCGGCCCAGGCTTTTAAAATTTCTTCGGTGTGTTGTTTACTTTTTGGCTTCAAAAATATTTTCCGGATGATTCCCTTTTCATCAATTAAAAATGTGGTACGATGCAGGCCCATATAGGTTCTGCCATACATTTGCTTCTCTCCCCAAACGCCGTAGCTGTCAATAATTTTATGGTCTGCATCGGCAATTAAGGTAAAGGGCAGGTCATATTTAGCTTCAAATTTTTTATGCTTTTTTTCTTCATCCGGGCTAACGCCCAGAACAATAAATCCCTGCTTTTTTAAGAGGCCGAAATTATCACGCAGGTTACATGCCTGCACGGTGCAGGTAGGTGTATCATCTTCGGGATAAAAATATAAAACTACTTTTTCCCCTTTATAATCTGCCAGAGAAACGGGTTTTCCGTTCTGGTCTTTACCTTTAAATGCCGGTGCTTTTTTCCCTTCTGTTAAATGTGTCATATAATATCCCAAATCCCTAAAGGGGCTTTTGTACTCTGCAAATTAAAAGCAAACTGCTAATTAGATAACAGAGGATTATTAAAAAATTAAAAGCGCTTTATTTATTTAATACTTTTCAATTTTAAGGCTCGAGTTCCCCCTTACTTCGACTACGCTGAGGACTGGCGGAGGGGCTTCTTATCTCGTAAACTTATAAACTTTCTCTGTCACATTTCCCACCTGGTCTTCTGCAGTTATTTTTAATTCATGCTGGCCTGCAGGGCACATTTCATCAAAATCATAAATAAACCTGCTGCCTTTATCGTTGCTGAAGCGAAGCCAGTTACCATCCAGCAAAGCAGTAAATTTTACTTCCTCGGTGTTGTCGCTAACTCCAAAAACTATCCTGCTTTGTTTACTGCAGTTCATACCATCTTTAAAACCTATTGGGGTAATTGTTGGTGCTAAGGTATCAACCATTAATTCAAAATTGCCAAACTCTCTGAAACTCGCTTTGTACCATCCTGTTTCATCCTTGTAATTTTCAGGTTCAGCCCTGGCATAATCGTTTTTGCCATTAGCAAAACGGTGCATCACCATTTTGTTTGGTAAAGGCGTTGTTGCTTTAATGCTGATGGGGAAATTGCGGTTTAACGGAACGCTTGTATTGTGCAACTGGTAAACAGTATAACCTGTTTTACCGGGCGTTTCGTTGTATTGAAAACGCATGGAATCGTACAGACAATTTTGCGGTAAGTAAAACCGGATTGTGGCATTTTCAAAAATATTTATAAAGCCAGGGCGAAAAGACCTGGGTTGAAAATAGCCAACTGAATCCGTATATTTTGTTTCGGTAATTTTTGCATTACGTTGCACACTAAACTGCAGCACTGATGTATTGCCAAATGCATCTTTCACAACTATCTTTATTTTATGTACACTGTCGTCCTCTATGTTAATTACACCATCTCCGTTAAAAGTTTTATACACACTGTTATTGTAACCGGGTAATTTAGAAACATGCTCTATAAAAGGGCCGCCACTGCTCCTGGTCTTATAATCTATATGTGCATTTAAATAACGGGTCTCGTCATAACTAATACTATCTAACTGAAAACCAACAATGGGTTTATCGCTATCGTACAGCATCGTTTCATAAATGCCGTTTTTGTTATTGGAGCCGGTATACCTGTCGGATGCCGAAATGCCAAAACTAACTTTATCAGTACTTGCTATAATAAGAGCCGGTGTTGTAACATATACACCATTTACTTTTTTAAGTGCGAAAATTTTGGGTGTTTGTTCATAAGTGCTTACACAACGGTCATACACAGCCAACCTGTAAATATCCGGAGCAACATTATCCGGTATTCCAAAATTAAATAAGGATGGATTTAACACCTTATCGGTTTTTGTATCCCTTATTTCAAAATGCAGGTGTGGGCCTTGTGAGCCACCCCTGCTACCACTTAACGCAATGGTATCGCCTTTTTTTACAGGAAATAAATTTGCAGGAATATCCAGGTAAACAGCCCAGCTTTTTTGTGCATATTGTTGCTGCTTTACATATTTTTCTAGTGCCGGATAAAAACTATTTAAATGGGCATACAAAGTTGTTAAGCCATTGGGATGATTGATATAGATGGCCTGCCCAAATCCAAAAGACTCAACTTTTATTTTTGCAATGTAACCATCTGCCGCCGCCAGCACTTTTTTGTTTTGTACTTGGTCTGTGCGGCAATCGAGCCCCATGTGGTAGTGATTAGGTCTTAATTCACCAAAGTTGGCGGCCAGGCCTTTGGTTGCTGCAACCGGGTAAATAAAATAATCCCTGGGATAATTTTTAGCAGGAAAAAGCTGTGCTGAACAATTAAAAACTGAAGCCAGAAACAAAGCCAGCAGCGCATTCTTTTTTATATTTTTAATCATTATATTTACGGAAATAAATGTATTTTATGTAATAAAACATAAAATTACATCTAATCTGATAAACCTTGTTTTTTAACCCAAAACTGCAATCGTGAAAAAACTAGTCATCTTATCTTTTTTAATTGTAACCATTTTTAATGCTAAAGCACAAAATACAGATTGTAAGGTGCTGCCGGATTCTTTAAAAGGAAGCTATGAAGGTGGTTGTAAGAATGGGAAGGCGGATGGTAAAGGGAAAGCAACCGGGGTAGATATTTATGACGGCGAATTTAAAAACGGGCTGCCGGATGGAACAGGTAAATACAACTGGCATAACGGAAGCTTTTATGATGGAGGATGGAGGAAGGGAATGAAAGATGGAAAAGGCGAGCTGCACACATTTGAAAATAATATACCTTCTGTAAAAACCGGCTTTTGGAAAAAGGATAAATATACCGGCCTATATGAAACGCCTTATAGAATTGTAAGTAGTACCAGTGATATCGGGAGGGTAGAAGTGGATAATGCAGAAAAAAATAGTAATACAATAACTGTTACAGTAAAAACTCTTTATGATAAAACATCAGCATCTAATTATGTTCCGATTATCGTGATGACCGATTTCCAGATTTCAAAAGGTTCCTATGAAACAAAAACAAATACACGAACTATACAAAGCGATATTACGAGGTTTAGGGATGTTGTTTTCCCCTTCATGGCCAGTTTTAATTTTGGTACCTCTGTTTTACAAATTGAAATTTTTGAAAAGGGGGACTGGAATGTCGAGGTGCCTATAACACGATAAACTGTCCAAATAAAATTAAAAATATCAATACCAATACTTCACTGTTTTTTTTCTGCAATTTGTAGAATTAAAAGTAGTTTTTGGAGGAAGTAAAAATAAAATACTGTATGATTTTATACACGTTTTTTATTTACAGCAATTACAATTACTTTTGCACGCCACAACACAGGCAATACTATTATGCCCCAGGACAAATCCATTCAAACAGTTTTAATTATTGGCTCCGGCCCCATTGTTATAGGCCAGGCCTGCGAATTTGACTATTCTGGGACGCAGGCGGCACGTTCATTAAGAGAAGAAGGGGTAAAAGTTATTCTTATAAATAGTAATCCGGCTACCATTATGACCGACCCCATGATGGCCGACCGTGTTTACCTGTTGCCACTTACGGTTGAAAGTATTGAACAAATACTTACGGAAAATAAAATTGACGCCGTTTTACCAACCATGGGAGGACAAACAGCGCTTAACCTTTGTAAAGAAGCAGACGAGATGGGTGTTTGGGAAGCACATAATGTTAGATTGATTGGTGTTGATATAAAAGCAATTGACAAGGCAGAAGACAGGGAAAAATTTCGCCAGTGGATGATTCAAATGGGCATACCTGTTTGCCCCGCAAAAATTGCAAATTCGTTTTTAGAAGGAAAAGAATTTGCACAGGAGATTGGATTTCCCTTGGTGCTGCGGCCTTCTTTTACTTTGGGAGGAACAGGTGGCAGCATTGTATTTGGTAAAGATGAATTGGACGAAGCGTTAAATACAGGGTTAATAGCCAGCCCCATACATGAAGTACTGGTTGAAAAAGCCGTGCTTGGCTGGAAAGAATTTGAATTGGAACTGTTGCGTGATAATGCAGATAATGTAGTGATCATTTGCGGGGTTGAAAATTTTGACCCTATGGGTGTGCATACCGGCGACTCAATAACCGTAGCGCCGGTAATGACTTTAAGCGATACGGCTTACCAGTTAATGCGTAACACAGCAATAAGGATGATGAGGGATCTGGGAAATTTTGCCGGAGGTTGCAATGTTCAGTTTGCCCTTAACCCACAAACAGAAGAAATTATTGTGGTGGAAATTAATCCAAGGGTTAGCCGTTCATCTGCCCTGGCCAGTAAAGCAACCGGTTACCCCATTGCAAAAATTGCAGCCAAACTGGCTATTGGTTTTAATCTGGATGAATTAAAAAATCAGATCACCCAATCAACATCGGCCTATTTTGAACCAGCACTTGATTATGTAATTGTAAAAATACCACGCTGGAATTTTGATAAGTTTAAAGGAGCAAAAGATACTTTAGGTTTTCAGATGAAGAGCGTTGGCGAGGTAATGGGTATCGGCAGAAGTTTTGCAGAGGCTGTACAAAAAGCTTGTCAGAGTTTAGAAAATGAAGCTGTTGGGCTTGGGTATTACGGTAAAAGTTTAATGCATGCTGATGAACTGATCGAGTACATCAAAATTCCAAAATGGGATAGGATATTCAGGATTAAAGATGCATTAATGGCCGGTGCCAGCATAAAACGCATCTGCGAAAGCACAAAAATTGACCGTTGGTTTATTTACCAGATTCAAAAAATATGCGATTGCGAAAAACTGATTGCACAGTACGACCTGAAATCTTTGCCTGACGATGTTTTAAAGGAAGCAAAGTTTTTAGGCTTCAGCGATGAACAGATCGTTCGCATTATGAAGGAGGAAGATGCCGAAGTAATTTATGAAAGAAGAAAAGCCATGGGGCTTACCCGTGTGTTTAAAATGGTTGATACCTGTAGTGCTGAGTTTGAAGCAAAAACGCCATATTTCTATTCTACTTTTGAGGCCCCCTCTATCTCCCCCGAAGGGGGAGGAAATCTAGGAGACCGATACAAATCTGTTACTCATAATGAATCAATAGTTACTGCAAAATCAGGCTCTGCAGAACCCCCCTTGGGGGGCAGGGGGGCTAAAGAGTCTATCATTGTATTAGGCAGCGGCCCTAATAGAATTGGCCAAGGCATTGAGTTTGACTATTGCTGTGTGCATGGTTTGCTAGCTGTTAAAGAAGCAGGTTACGAAGCCATTATGGTAAACTGTAACCCTGAAACTGTTTCAACAGATTTTGATATTGCCGACAAACTTTATTTTGAACCGGTGTTTTGGGAACACCTGTGGGAAATAATTGAACACGAAAAACCTTACGGTGTAATTGTGCAACTGGGCGGGCAAACGGCACTTAAACTTGCCAAACGTTTGCATGAGAAAGGCATAAAAATAATCGGTTCATCTTTCGACAGTATGGATATTGCAGAAGACCGAGGAAGGTTCAGCGATATGCTGAAAGAACTTGAAATTCCATATCCGGATTACGGCACCGCTTTTAATACGGATGACGCTATTGAAGTTGCCAATAAAGTTGGTTACCCGGTGTTAATAAGGCCCAGTTATGTGTTGGGTGGACAAAGAATGCGCATTGTAATTAATGATGAAGACCTTGAAAAAGGAGTGCTGAGTTTAATAAAACATTTGCCGGGCAATAAAATTTTAATTGATCATTTTTTAGACCGTTGCCAGGAAGCAGAAATTGATGCCATTTTTGATGGAGAGAATTTTCATGTGATGGGCGTGATGGAACATATTGAACCGGCAGGTATCCATAGCGGCGATAGTAATGCTGTGTTACCGCAATTCAATTTATCGCCATTGATTGTGCACACCATGGAAGAGTATGCCGAAAAAATTGCGAGGGCATTGCAAATTAAAGGACTCATCAACATACAGTTTGCCATTAAAGATGGTAATGTGTATGTAATTGAAGCTAACCCAAGAGCAAGCCGCACCACACCTTTCATAGCAAAAGCATATCAAATACCTTATTTGAATATTGCTACCAAAATTATGATGGGTGTAAATAAACTTACCGATTTTACCTACGATAAAAAACTAACCGGCTTTGCTATTAAAGAACCTGTTTTCTCGTTCAACAAATTCCCCGGTGTAAATAAAGAGCTTGGGCCAGAGATGAAGAGTACTGGCGAAGCGATACGTTTTATTAAAGACCTGAAGGACCCTTATTTCAGGCAATTGTATAAAGAAAGAAGTATGCATTTGAGCAAATAAAAAAGCCTGTTTGATTTTTCAAAAGGTTTTTCTATTTTGTTGCATGCTTCGCACTTACGCCATACCCATCTGGAAAAAAGCACCCTTCATCAGGCTTTTATTGCCTTTAATGGCGGGTATTATATTGCAATGGTATCTTCAAGTTGATTTACCGGTTATTGCAACTGCATTCATTACTTATACTGTAGCGTACCTGTTATTTTTAATATTACCCATTTCGTTACGGTTTAAATTGCAGGCATTGCAGGGGCTCATTTTACAATTGCTTATTGTTGCTTTAGGAGCATGGCTTACCTGGCAGCAGGATGTGCGGCATCACAATAAATGGTATGGTAACAATTACAAAGAAGGAAGCTACCTGGTTGTTCGTATTGATGAGCCGCTCGTTGAGAAGAATAAATCTTTTAAAGCAGATGGTTATGTTGAAAATGTTATACAGGATGGCAAGGCTATTGCTGCAGAGGGAAAACTATTATTGTATTTTTCAAAAGACAGCACTGATACCGACCTGAAATATGGGGATAGAATAATTATTCATAAAGATCTGCAGGCCATTAAAAATTCAGGCAACCCGGGTGCCTTTAATTACCAGCGTCACGCTGCCTTTCAGGGAATATTTCACAATGTATTTTTAAAAGATAATGACTGGGTTATTGCAGAAGGAAATTCGAAAAACTGGTTTAAGCAATTCGTCTTTTCTGCGAGGTCGTATGTGCTTAATGTTCTACAAAAAAATGTCAGTACCGGTAAAGATGAACTAGGCATTGCTGAAGCATTGCTGATCGGTTATACCAACGACCTGGATAAGGACCTGGTGCAGGCATACAGTAATACGGGTGTGGTGCATATCATTGCTATATCCGGCATGCACCTGGCTTTAATTTATGTTTTATTGGTGTGGTTATTTGCAAAAATTCCGGTTATTAATAAATCAAAATGGATGCAACTGGTTTTAATTCTGGCTTGCCTCTGGCTGTTTTCTATACTTACCGGTGCCTCGCCATCTGTATTGCGTGCAGCAGTTATGTTTTCATTTATTGCTGTTGGTAAAAATTTATACAAACAGGCATCTATTTATAATTCGCTGGCAGCATCTGCATTTGTATTGCTTTGTTATAACCCATATTATTTGTGGGCAGTGGGTTTTCAGTTGTCATATCTCGCCGTGCTGAGCATTGTTATTTTTCAAAAGCCAATTTATAATTGCATCTATATAAAAAATAAATGGCTTGATAAAATGTGGCAGCTAATAGCAGTATCAACAGCTGCACAGTTGCTTACGTTCCCGGTCTGTATCTATTACTTCCATCAGTTTCCCAATTTGTTTTTAATCTCCAACATGATTGCAGTACCTCTCTCAGGAATTATTTTGTATGCAGAAATTATCCTGGTTGCTTTTTCCTGGATGCCCTTTGTGGGCACCTATGCAGGCAAATTGGTTGCAGCACTCGTTTGGCTTATGAATAAAATAATTCTCTGGATCAATGAGCTTTCATTTGCCGTGTGGGATAAAATACCAGCTACAGTCTTATCAACCTGGCTATTGTATGCTGTAGTGGCTGGTATTGGTACTTGGCTGTTGCTTAAGCAGAAAAAATATTTTAAAATAGCACTGTTTGCACTATTGGCATTTGTAATACAAGGTGCATACAACAATTGGCAAACCGGCAAACAACAAAAATTAATTGTTTACAATGTCCCCAGGTACAAGGCTATTGATTTTGTAAATGGGAACCGATACCAGTTTGTGGGCGATAGTATTTTACTGCAGGATGCGTTATTGCAAAACTTTCACTTAAAACCCGGAAGAATTTTTTTGCAGCTTGATAAAAGGTTTGATTCTTTAGCCGGAGTTTTTAATCTGGGAATGTTTTATCAGTTCAGAAATAAAAAAATAATGGTAGCAGACAAGACTGTAAAATTTGAACCTATGAATCAAAAAATTCAACTGGATCTGATCATCATTTCAAAGAATCCAAAAATCCGAATTGTCTCGCTTGCTGAAATCTTTAACTGTAAACTATTTGTTTTTGATGCCTCTAACCCGGCATGGAAAATTGAAAAATGGAAAGAAGAATGCAGATCCTTAAACCTGAACTGGTATTCAGTAGCCGAAACAGGCGCTTTTATCTACAATATTGGGATATAACCTGCGTTTTATAAGGTAGCCCCCATTGTTTTACATTGAGTACTTTTGCCGGCAGCAATTTATTTACAATAACATTAAATTTGCACGATGTTTTATCTCCGGCACCTTATTTTATCATTTTTTTTATTGGCGGGCTTATCTGTTTTTGCCGGAGTGCCCGCTGGTGAACTGAAGTTTCAATCAGCAAGGGCATATTTTTTTAAACCAGATCCACCCAAGAAGGATACCATTGTAATCAGGTTCGAATACAAACAATCTGCTCTGTTTCACAAATTCACTATGGAAACGCTGGACAGTGTTATCCGTATTTTATTGCGTGATACCAATATAACCCTGTCAATTGATGGTTATGCATATAAAGATGAAGGTTCAGATACGGTTTGTTATTACCTCTCGTTAAACCGGGCATTATTCATTCAGACTTATATTTTAGGAAGAGGCGTTGCTTTAACCAGGATTAATCAAATAAAAGCCTGGGGCCGCACACGTCAGAAATATTTGAACAAAGATAAAAACGGGTTGTTTGTAAACTGTCGGGCAGAGTTGCGATTGATATATCCACCTCCGCCAAAACCAAAAATATTTTCAGATAAAGACGAAGATGGTATTGCTGATGATGAAGATAGGTGCCCCGATGTTTTTGGACAAGCTGATTTTGAAGGTTGCCCCGATTCAGGCGCTATTGCTGTGCCATTTCCCATTGCCGACTGGAATTTAACTTCGGCAACATACAAAGTACTTGATAGTGTAATTATTTTGTTGAGAGAAGATCCGCAGCTTACCATTACCATTGATGGCCATGCACATCTTGCCGAAGGTTCTTATGCCTTATGCAAACAACTGTCGCAGGAAAGAGCAACGATTGTAAAAAATTACCTGCTCTCACGAATGGTTAACCCTTCCAGAATATTGGAAGTAAATAGTTATGGTATATCCCGGCCTGCCAATGCTGCAAAAAATCCGCAACAGATTCTTAAAAATGCCCGGGCCGAAATCAGGCTAAATGGATACCGGAAGCCACCTTCTTATCAAAGAGCCGAAATTCCTTTTATTAAATGATCAACTTTGCTTCGGCCAGTACAATTTACAACGTTTAAATCTGTAAATTTGCGCCGGAATTATCTACTTAACGGCTGCAATTTTCAGGTGCAGCCAATTTAATGAATGCAGATGCAAAATAAAATTCAATCGGCCCTTATTTCAGTTTTTTATAAAGATGGGCTCGAAAACATTGTTCAGCAATTACATCAACTGGGTATCACTATCTATTCAACCGGCGGCACACAAAAATTTATTGAAGATTTGCATGTTCCCTGTGTACCGGTAGAATCGCTGACAACCTATCCTTCTATTCTCGGTGGCAGGGTTAAAACACTGCATCCGTCTGTGTTTGGCGGCATACTGGGCAAAAGGGAAGATGCAGAACATGTTGCAGAAATGCAGGAATATAAAATACCGGAAATTGACCTGGTGATCGTTGATTTGTATCCGTTTGAAGAAACAGTAGCATCCACAACTGATGAGAAACTGATCATTGAAAAAATTGATATTGGAGGCACATCTATGATACGGGCCGCAGCAAAAAATCATGCTTCGGTTGTTGTGGTTGCTGCAAAGAATGACTATAATTTACTGGAAGAAATTTTGAAAGAGCAAAAAGGTGAAACAACCATTGAACAACGCCGCATGTTTGCCATCAAAGCGTTTGATGTTTGTACCGGTTACGATATGGCTATCTCCAATTATTTTAATCAGTCCAATTTTATAAATCCATTTAATAAACAGAAGACAATTTTGCGATATGGCGAAAACCCACATCAGCAGGGAGTTTTTTATGGTAATACAGATGAGCTGTTTGAAAAGCTGAATGGTAAAGAGTTATCCTACAACAATCTTGTTGATGTGGATGCTGCGGTGCAACTGATTTCAGAATTCAAAAGCAGTTCACATTCGCCGAGTGTAAAAGTCCCCTCTTTTGGAGCGCCTGTCCCGACACTTCGGGAGGATTTAGGGGAGGTCACCTTTGCCATCATTAAGCATAGCAATGTTTGTGGTATTGCATCAAGATCAACAGTGAAAGAAAGCTGGGATGTAGCCTTGACCGGTGATCCGGAAAGTGCATTTGGTGGTGTATTGGTTTGTAATGCAACGATTGATGTAGCAACAGCCAACGCCATAAACGAAATATTTTTTGAAGTGTTGATTGCTCCTGCTTTTGATGAAGCTGCTCTGGAAATTCTGAAAACAAAAAAGAACCGGATACTCTTGCAGCAAAAAACAAAACCCGCTGCAACGCAACAATATAAATCTGTTTTAAACGGAATACTAACTCAGCAAAATGATGCCGGTAATTATACAGATTGGAAAGAAAAAGGCGGACGGGAATCAACCACAACAGAAAAAGACGATTTGATATTTGCCAATATTGTTTGCAAGCATTTAAAAAGTAATGCCATTGCATTGGTTAAAAATAAGCAACTGTTTGGCAAAGGTTGTGGACAAACCAGTCGTATTGATGCCTTGCGCCAGTCAATAGAAAAAGCAAAGCAATTTAATTTCAATTTGAATGATGCAGTGTTGGCAAGTGATGCATTTTTTCCTTTTGATGATTGCGTACAGATTGCACATGCAGCCGGTATAAAAGCTTTTATACAACCCGGCGGATCTATACGCGACAAAGATTCAATTGAATATTGCAAAGCAAATAACCTGGTGATGGTTATTACCGGTCTCCGGCATTTTAAACATTAAGCACCCGAATTAGTTAATGATCAGCAGCAAAAACTTACCAAAAGGCAAAGCAGGTGGCTACCTGGCCTTGATTATCACCAGCACAGTTTGGGGTACCACCTGGGTCGCCAGTAAAATTGGGGTTGCCGAACTTCCTGCATTGCAAATGGCCTATATACGCCAGTTTTTTGGCGGCATCTGCTTCGTTTGCTTTTTTATGTTCTATAAAAAACTATCATTACCTACGCGGAAGGAATTAGTATGGCTACTGATAATGGCTCTGCTAATGTTTGTAATGGCAAACGGCTTAAGTACCTGGAGCCTGCAATTTATACCTACCGGTTTAAGTTCTTTAATAGGTGCTTTATATCCATTAAGCGTGGTGATTATTGAAAGGGTATTTTTTAAAAGTAAGAATATGACCATTCTTACTTTCGTTGGTTTGTTGCTGGGTATAACAGGTATCGGCATTGTGTTTTACGAAAATGCTTTTCACCAGCAACCAGAAGGATTTATTTTTGGAGTTGGGTTATCGGTGATTGCTATGTTAAGCTGGAGCGTGGGTACCATCATTATTGTGCGTAAAAAAACAACACTGAATCCGTACTATGCCACCGGTTGGCAAATGCTTATCAGCGCATTTATCTTATTTATTATTGCAGAAACCACACAACCAACCATTCCATTTAAAAATATTTCTGCTACGGCATGGGGTGCTATTACTTACCTGGTTTTGGCAGGTTCCTTACTGGCATTCATTGCTTTTATTTATTCCATGAAAAAATTGCCACCTGCCATTTCATCTTTGTATGCTTATATAAACCCTTTGGTAGCCATGGTTACGGCAGCCATTGTTCTTCATGAGAAACTTACGATCTATATTTTGTGGGGAGCCATTGTAACACTGATAGGCGTGTTCCTGGTAAATTATAGTCTCAAGCGCAGCAGAGATAATATCATTGCTGAACCTGAGCAATAAAGGTTGAATACATTTCCATCCATTCTTTAAATTCATTGGCTGTGCCTAAAAAATTATTATGCCAGATGGTCATTAAAGTTCCGTTTACAGCTTTACAAATGCTGTAATAATGCAACAGTTCTTCATAAGCCTCTGCTGCATTTTGTTTTTGCTCGTAATAACAATTGGCATCCATAAAACAAAAAGGATGAATGCGTAAAGTGCTTTGAGCTTCTTTCTCCAGATCGTACCAAAAAAATGAAGAAGCAACAGAAGCCCTGAAACCATTGATGCTGCCGTAACCCATGCTGTACTCACTTTTTATGCCGGCCTCAATCAGCGTACGAAATGTACCGGGCAAAGCAAACTTAATATAGTGTTGCCTTGATACCGTAATGTGTTTAATGCCCGACATTTCTGCAAGCCATTCCATCTCAGTTTTTAAAGTAGTTCTTTTTGTATTGCTTTGCCAGCTTGGATGAATGCCGATCTCGTACTTTGCTGTGTGTTTTTTTACCAATTGCCACATCGCATTTTTATGCGGCAGAATATTTTTATCAAACTCGCCGTTTTTTTCTGCCACCAAAAAAAAGTAGATAGCTTCTAAATGGTATTTTTTATGCAGATCGTTCAGCCAGTCATAACAATCAAACGGGTCTTTTAAGTTACCCGTCAACACCTTCATTCTTTCCAAAGAAGGGGATTTTAAAAAGCCCCCGGTATTTCTACGTAAACCTTTATGTTTGTAAGAGTAGGCAATATCAATATCGTAAGTGGGTTTAAAGTTGAAGGTAGCAGGTTGAAAGTTTAAAGTTGTGCGTAATGATCCGGCAGGAGATTTCTCTTTCAGCTTATCCGCAAAGTTTTGTAACCAGATATTAATCAGCGGTAAATTTAAAAACCCTTCTTTGTAAGCCAGTGAGTTTTCATGCGCAAATCTGCCATACATATCTTTTTCATGCGGCAGGTATTCTTCGTAACGGCTAAGCAGGTAAAATGATGCGGCAAAAATATCGAAAGCAAAATCGCAATCATCTGTTTTAAAAAAGGCTTTGTTGTTGTTACTTATAAAACACTCTACTACCTGTGCTTTAATATCGTTTTCAAAAAGTAACGGATTGTTCTGAATGTAAAATTCATCCTCTGTAATTTTTGAATCGCTATAATTAACCTTTGCTCCAGGGTGGTTTTTAAATGCTTCTGAATCTATGGTTATTTTATAATCAAGCCCTAGCTGTTCTTTAAAAATAAAGGAACAAATGTATTGTAGTCGTGAAGGAGTTGTATGGGAGTATAGAAGAAGCATGAAGTAAATATTATTTTTTGTACTTCTTAACAGGTTCCCGTTTGCAATGAAATATACTGTTGATAATTAAATCATCGGCATCTTCATAATAAATAATTAAATAGGGAAATTTTTTTAATAAGGCTTCACGAAAACTATGTATTGTATTCCGGAACCTTTTTGGATGTTTTTCTACTAAAGTAACTGTTAAAAAAACCTCCTGTAAAAACCTATCACCTAATCCGCTACTTTTACTTTCATACCAAAGCCATGCATCCTCAATTTCACTTAATGCTCTTTTCGAAAATTGAGCTTTTGGCATAGTAGTTAAATGATTTTTTTTCTGCGACTGTTAATTTTTGCTTTTACAGCTTCTAAAGTATAGGTGCGTTGTTTTTTTGTTTTAATGGCTTTTACATCATCAGCAAATTCTTTTACCAATGCTTCATCCTTCCACCACCGGTAATTAGATTCAATATCATTTTCCACCATTGTATAAATGGCTTTTACTTTTTTATCATCCGCATTGCGTATGTAATCCTGTAATTTTTCCCTTATTGCTACGGCACCCATAATTTTAGCTTTTCTCAAATTTACAACTAATTCTTATACCGCTCTTTCCACTGCTGGTTAAAGGTTTTCTGGCTAAAATTCAAATCACCCCTGCTTTTATTCCACCCTTTAAACATGCCATTCACTACTTTATTTTTTAAACTTCCGCCACCTAAGTTCATAAAACCTCTTTTCAAACTCGCCACCCGCCAGGCTTTCCAGGCCATGCGTTCAGTAAAGCTTGTTATGCCTTCTTCTACCGATTCGTGGCGGTTTTCTAACAACAACTCATGCAGATTTATTTTTACCGCACACACTTCGGTACAGTTACCGCAAAGTGACGAGGCATAACTTAAATGCTTAAACTCTTCCATTCCCTGCAGGTGTGGCGTAATAACGCTGCCGATTGGCCCGCTGTAAGTGGCACCATAAGCATGGCCGCCAATATTTTTATAAACAGGGCAGGCATTTAAACAGGCACCACAACGGATGCAGTACAAACTCTCCCGCTGTTTGGGATTTTGTAAAATATTAGTTCGTCCGTTATCCAGCAATATCACATACATTTCTTCCGGTCCGTCGGTCTCATCTTGCTGCCGTGGGCCGGTAACAATGGTATTGTAAACCGTAATTTTTTGCCCGGTACCAAAAGTAGAAAGCAGTGGCCAAAACAATCCCAGGTCTGTTAACGAAGGGATCATTTTTTCGATACCCACAATAACAATATGTGTTTTTGGAAAAGCACAACTCAACCTGGCGTTACCTTCATTTTCTGTAACGGCAATGCCACCAATATCGCTGATGATGAAGTTTGCACCGGTTATACCCACTTCGGCCTGCACATATTTTTCACGTAGTATTTCTCTTGCTTTAAGCGTTAATTGTTCGGGCGTAAAATTGATGGGTGTGCCTAATTTCTTATTAAACAGCCTGGCAACATCTTCCTTGCTTTTGTGCATGGCCGGCGTTACAATATGGTAAGGTGCTTCGCCATCCAGTTGCTGAATGTATTCGCCCAGGTCGGTCTCCACACTTTCAATACCATTCTTTTCCAGTGCGGCGTTCAGGTGAATCTCTTCGGTAACCATGCTTTTACTCTTCACCACCGACTTGCAATTCTTTGCTGCGCAGATCTTCATAATCTCTTCAATGGCCTGCCCGCTGTTTTCGGCCCAGATAACTTTACCGCCCCGTTTTGTAAAGTTCAGTTCAAATTCTTCCAGTTGCTGATCAAGCGTTTCAATGGCACGCCATTTTATATTCTTGGCCCTTTCCCTGGCCAGGTGTATATCGGCAAACTGCTCTTTACCTTTTGGTACCGATGCATTGTATTTGCCAATATTGAAATTTATCTTGCGCCTGTGTTCCAGGTCAGCCGCTTTAACGGTAGTTTTGGCTATAAAGGTTTCTGATTGTTGCGACATGTATTTTTTTTGTTACAAGCTGTAGTACCCAAAGCAGCGGCAGATGGCGTCCGCCAACCGGCGGATCAACAGTTGTATTTTCTATCATCTTTTATAAAAGCAAAGATAGAGGTTTGTAAGAACCAGAACCTCGGGTTTCTTCATTTTATGAAATTACAGGATGTAGGTTTGAGCAGTTCAACTTAATTGCAGCGAGTCCCACAGCCTTGCACAAAAGCCCTGCGTGGAGACTCGCCTGGAAATCTCCACCTTGGTTCGTGTCTCCACGAACCGAAATGTTGAATAATAAAAAAGAGGTTGTAAATTAGTGATATCCCACACTAATAAATTAAAAAAAGCTGGCAATGGATAAAAGTATATTTGCAGTAAGGCGAAAAAGTTACATAGCACTAGGCGAAATATATTTTTGGACAGCAACGATCAATAAATGGCAGCCGTTATTATGGAAAGATGATTATAAGAATGTGATTATCAATTCACTTCAATATTTAAGTGATGCAGGTAAAGTAGATGTATTTGCATTCGTCATTATGCCCAATCATATGCATCTTATCTGGCGTGTAAATGAAATGAATGGTAAGGAAACAGCACAGGGTTCGTTTTTAAAATATACTGCATATGAGTTTAAAAAAATGCTTTAAAACGATACAGATAATAACTTAGCTTCTTATGCGGTAACCGCTGCTAATAAAAGTTATGAGTTTTGGCAAAGAGATTCATTGGCTGTCCATTTATAACTAAAGAAGTAGCGTATCAAAAACTTGATTACATCCATTATAATCCGTGTACAGAGCGTTGGCATTTGGTATCAGATACTTGAGATTATATTTACTCATCGGCAAAATATTATATGCCGGAAGAAAAACAGTATTCATTTTTAAAAAATTTGCGGGAAGAGTTTTGAAAGATTACCAATTTTACTGTCACAATTTTTTTGCATACAAGGCTTAAGAGTACATGGTAATTATAACAGTATTTGGGTGTAAGAAAGTTCGTGGAGACACGAACCAAAGCAGAGGATGAAGTGTTTGGGAAGTTGGTAGCGGTGGCGTAGGGCATGTACATAAAAACAATCTCACTTGGCTTAACCAAATAGTTACTCATATTTTAATAATTTAAGCTAACTACACTTACATTTGAAATATTGGAACGCAATAATATTCTGAAATTTATTTTGATTTTTTATTGAACAAATACAACAATGGGTAAGAAAGATAAAAAGACTACAGTTGCTGAAATAAAAACGGCCCCGGTTGCGCAACCCAAAAAAATCAGTAAGGGGTTGATACGTATTATTCTGGCAGTAGTGGTAATTATACTTTACGGAAACAGCATTAACTACGAATTTACTGTTGATGATAATATTTTTTACGCTAAGCATAGTTCTGTACAAAAAGGCATAAAGGGTATTGGTGAGATATTCACCTATGGCAGCTTGGAAAAATACAACGGCATGACCGGTGTACAGCCTTACCGTCCGGTAACGCTTACTTCATTTGCCATTCAAAAACAGCTTTTTAATAACGACCCGGCAAAAGCACACTTAATTAATGTACTGCTATATATTTTGCTGGTATTGGTGCTCTTTAATTTATTATTGAAATTATTTCCTGCAACAAACCCAGTGGTCAGTGGCCTTATTGTGCTGCTTTTTGCGGTACATCCTATACATACCGAAGTGGTATGCAGTGTAAAAAGCCAGGACGAGTTGTTATCAGCTCTTTTCGGGTTACTTGCTATGTCTTATGCCGCTTCTTTAGTTAAGGCTGATAAGTATTCGGCGAAATTCGGCATACTCAGTATGTTTTGTTTTGCGTTGGCGCTGTTTTCAAAAGAAGGGGCTTTTGCCATGATCCTGATTTTTCCCCTGGTTTTCTGGATGCTGCTTTCGCAATCAATCAAAAGGTCAATTATTTATTCGCTGCCTTATGTGGGCATAGCGGCTATTTTTTTATTGGTAAGATCGGCCGTGTTATCGGGACAGGCACAAAATTATCAAAATACGGTTTTAGAAAACGTGTTGTATAGTGCTTCCGGTTTTGCAGAGGCCAGTGCAACAAAAATGGAAATATTGTTTCATTACCTGCGGCTTTTATTTATTCCCTGGCATCTTTCGTGGGATTATTCTTACAACGAGATTCCACTTGTTAACTGGGGTTCGGCAGTAGCATGGCTTGGTTTATTGTTGTATGCTGGTATGCTTGGCTTTGCTGTATTGAATATAAAAAAGAGACCGGCAATTGCTTTTGGTATATTTTTCTATCTGATTATGCTTGTGCCGACCAGTAATTTATTTTTGCTGGTAGGTGCCACTCTTTCTGAACGCTTTTTATTTTTTCCGTCGGTGGGTTTTGTAATTGCGGTTGTTTTTTTTCTTGCGCAGATACTAAAAATAAATGTTGCAGCTTTATCGGGCACAGCATTAAATAAGTTTCTGACTATATGCGGTTGCGTTGTTGTTTTGTTTATAGTATTAACCTTTTCCCGTGCAGGAGACTGGAGATCGAATGTTACTGTATTTGAATCTGGTGTAGAAAATGCACCAAATAGCAGCAGAACTAATGCTGCATTGGGTGTAAAGTACCAGGTGCTGGCACGGGGGGAAGCCAATCCGCAACTGAAAACGGTCTATTTTAATGATGCTATAAAATTCTCAAAACGGAGCTTAGATATTCTGCCCACAAATAAAGATGCCCTGTATAATCTTGCCTCTACTTACCAGGCTATGCACAATTTTGCAGACGCAAAAAAGGCTTTCCAAAATATGCTGCAGTACTATCCTGATTATAAAAGTGCCTATAATAATCTTGGCGGTATATTTACTCAGGAAAGTAAATTTGATTCAGCCTACTACTATATAAAGCGTTGTTATGATTTGGATACAAGTTTTCCTAAATCCTCGCAAAACCTCGCAATATATTATTTTCAGACCGGGAACTTTCAGCAATCTATGCAATTTGCAAAAAATGCAATACGCTTAGATCCAAATATGAAAATAAGTTATGAGGTACTTATAAAAATATACCAAAATGCCGGTAACAATGCTGAAGCTGAAAAGTATCAACAACTTTACAGAGAGGTGTTGGCAAATGCTCCGGAAGAAGAGAATGCAGGAGTAGAATAAGTTTCTCTACCAATTTTTTAGTGTTACAAAGGGCCAGCAAACGGCATTTTTTCTGTAATAGTTTTATTCTGATTATACTTCCTGAATCTTTTAGCTGCTGTTGCGATACAGCTACAGCAAAAAATATTTTTGTAAAGTAAACTAAGCGTTTAAAGCTTCATTTCATGTTGCAAAAAATACCCCGCAATGGGTATGTAAAAAATTGCTTATTAGCAGTAAATTTATACCACATTAATTTTTACAACAAGCAGTTTAAAATATTTTAATGAAATCAATCTTCCTGCTATCTTTTGTTTTGCTTTTCAATATATGTGTGCAGGCACAGCATTGCCCTTATGATGGAACCAACATGGTGGCGATTAAAGTGGTAGATAAAAACAATAATCTCCTTAATAACCCAAAAACCCTTTTTTACCTGCAGGAAGTTGATAATCCCATGGCAGACTCCTGTGAGCATGCAAAAGGTTTGCTAAGAAAGCAATTTTTAAGCAGCAAAGATTTTGTTGCTGAATGCAATGAACGTTTTAATCGTAATGGATATAACACAGCATTAAATGACAGGCTAACATATGCCGGCGTTTTTGCAAAAGCCAATATGATGCTGACCTTAAATCAGACAGAAAATACCTGCATCTTAATTGGCAAAAGCGAAACAGTTTATACCAATTATATATACCGGCAAAGAAAGTTTGAAGTAGTTTATACCATCAATGGTAAAGAAATGCGTCAGCCATTACCAGCAGATTTTATTTACTCTTTATGTACAAACAACAAGGATTTGAAAAACTTTAAGACGATTACGATAACACTTTAAGCTGTTTATTTCAACACACTCAACTCCTTACCAATTTTTGTAAATGCTTCAATCGCTTTATCCAAATGCCTTTGCTCATGAGCAGCACTCAATTGCACACGAATTCTTGCCTGCCCTTTTGCTACCACCGGAAAAAAGAAGCCAATAACATAAATACCCTCATCTAATAATTTAGCAGCAAAGTTCTGTGCCACACCTGCATC
The DNA here is from genome assembly GCA_038328115.1 of Chitinophagales bacterium. Lineage (GTDB taxonomy): Bacteria > Bacteroidota > Bacteroidia > Chitinophagales > Chitinophagaceae > Ferruginibacter. The sequence goes on along the minus strand of JBBQLS010000003.1, from coordinate 23,751 downwards.
GTATAGCATGATGGGAACGATGGGATGTTCGCCGGGTTTAATATCAAAACCGGCTTCGGTCATTTTGGTACGGAAATATTTTGTGTTAATTTCAAGTTTGTCTCTCAGTTCGGTCGTTTCGCTCAGCATATCCAATACAGCAATGCTTGCACCTACAATGCTCGGCGCAACTGTATTGCTGAACAAATAAGGACGGCTGCGCTGGCGCAACATTTCTATAATTTCTTTACGGCCACTTGTAAAACCCCCACTGGCTCCTCCAAGAGCTTTGCCTAACGTGCCGGTTATAATATCAATCCGGCCCATCACATTTCTATACTCATGTGTACCACGGCCCGTCTTGCCCAGGAAGCCGCTGCTATGGCATTCATCAATCATAACAATAGCATCGTATTTATCGGCCAGGTCGCAAATTTTATCTAATTGTGCAATGGTGCCATCCATACTGAAACTGCCATCGGTTACAATAATGCGGCTGCGTAAATTGGCTGTTTCTTTCAGCCTTTCTTCCAGGTCGGCCATGTCGTTATGCAGGTAACGGTAGCGTTGTGCTTTACATAAACGAACACCGTCAATAATAGATGCATGATTCAGCGTGTCGGAAATAATTGCATCTTCTTCGCCAAACAAGGGTTCAAAAACACCGCCATTGGCATCGAAAGCTGCGGCGTATAAAATTGTATCTTCTGTACCCAGAAAACCGGCAAGCTTTTTTTCCAACTCCTTATGTATATCCTGCGTGCCGCAGATAAAACGTACACTGCTCATACCATAACCACGCAGATCAATATATTTTTTTGCTGCAGCTACAACTTTAGGATGAGAAGAAAGCCCCAGGTAATTGTTGGCGCAAAAATTAAGTACCGTCTTACCGTTTACAATAATTTCGGCGCCCTGTTCGCTGCTGATGATGCGTTCTTTTTTTGAGAGGCCTGCAGTTTCAATTTCTGCAACTTCACTGGCTATGCGGCTGACAAATTTTTCGTTCATATAGTTTAGGTTAATTATGGGCAAATTTAGGGGAAAACGGAACGCTGATTATGATGATTAAAAAAGATTAACGCTGATTTTTTGGGACGAAAAGTAAAATATCCGCTTAGAGAAAGATCAATAATGATATAAAGTAGAAGCGTGCGACGCCAATGAAGTCGGGTAAGGCTGCAAAAGCCGGGACCCCAAAAATTAACTTTTTTCATTTCGGATGTAACTTTTTATTACCCACCTTCGTATTACCTTCAAAACAACCAGTTTGAGGTAACTTTAACCACCAAACCTGTATGACGGAGAGAGAATATAATGAATGCGTAAACCTGTATGCAGACAATGTGTACCGCTTTATCCTCAAAAATCTGAGGCATAATGAGGACGCAAAGGATGTGGTGCAGGGGGCATTTGAGAAACTGTGGATCAACAGGGACAAGGTTGAAAATGAAAGAAGTAAAAGTTACCTGTTTACAATTGCTTACAACCAGATGATTGACCATGTAAGAAAGAACAAACGGATTGTGCTGAGTGAGGGTTTTTCGGAGAATGCAAAAGGAAGCGGAGAACAAAAGCATGATGCCAAACGGATTTTGAACGAGGCTTTGTACAAACTGAGCGAAAAACAACGCAGCCTTGTTTTGTTGAAAGATTATGAAGGATACAGTTACGAAGAGATTGGAAAGATAACCGGGCTGAACGAGAGCCAGGTTAAAGTTTATTTACACAGGGCAAGGTTACAGTTGAGGGAATATATTGTGAGCCCTGAAAACGTGATATAAAATTAGCCGGGAAGACGGTAAGACGGGAAAATTTAAGACGTCTTCCCGGCAAAAAAAATAAAATGCAAGTTAACAGACATAATTACGAATCGTTTTTTTTACTGTATGTAGATAAGGAATTGTCTGCAGCGGACAGGAAAGCGGTGGATGTTTTTGTGAAGGAGAATCCTGACCTGCAAATGGAATTGGCTTTGCTGCAAAAGACGATAATGTCCTCTGATGATATTGTTTTGCATAAAAAAGATTGGTTGTATATGGAAGAAGATATTTCTGCTTTGCAGGAAAACCTTTTTTTATATGCCGATGGTGAATTGGGCACTGTAGATAAAAAAACTGTCGAATCGTTATTGAATACAAATGTAACCGCAAAGGCCGAATGGAGTGTACTGCAGCAAATAAAACTGCAGCCGGATATGGCTGTGGTTTTTGAAGATAAGGCATTGTTGTACCGTAAAGAAGGCGGCAGGGTTGTTGGTTTTAAATGGTGGAGAGTTGCGGCAGCTGCTATATTGCTTGGTTTTGGACTTTGGACGGGTGTTTCGGTTTATAAAAATAATTTCACAAAAACAAACAACCCTGAAACAGTTGTAAAAGAAAATAAAATAAATCCAGGGCAGAAAAAAACAGCAATCACTGTTGATCCAAATCAAACAATACCAACAGCTGAAAATACTGTTGCAGAAAATAGTGCGGTAACAACTAATCAACAAGCCAATACCCAAACACAGTCAGCCGAAAAAACTGCAACTCCTGTTGAAAAAATAAATAATGCTGATAATCAAAACAGCGTTGCTTCTAATCAAAAAATAACACTGCAAAACAGCAACCCTAAAAAGCCTGATAATAATTTACCTAAGCCGTATTTTGAAAATATTAACAACAAGCCCAGTAACGAAACAACTGCCAGCCACGTATCATCTGAAAATAACAACAACGTAAGAGTTTCCGGAAGCAATGATGCTGTTGTTAAAATAAATCCGAAAGAAAACAAAGCTTTTGTTGCAGATATCAACAACAATAAAACGGATGCAAATCTTACTGCCATACAGGTTGTAAATACCAATACTGCTGATAATGTGGAAGACAATAACAATTATCTGAACGTAGATAATAGTAAAGAAAAAAGATCGGCGTTGGGTGGTTTTTTACGTAAGGCAAAACGTGTGCTGGAGCGTAACACCAACGTTAAAACCGGCGAAGGAATTAAAATTGCCGGTTTTGAGATCGCATTAAAATAATCATTTAAAAATTGAAACAGATGAAACAGCTAATTCTACTTTTAGCCACAGCGATTATTTGCTTAAACTCAACGGCCCAGAATGTGCCGCAGAAAAAAGATGACAAGAAAGATACCATCAGGGTAGGTGGTTTGATGATTGTAAAAAATGGGAAAAAAAGCGGAGACGTATCGTTAAAGATTGGTTCGGACAATGGCAAAAAAAAGCATAAAAACATAAGCACCAACTGGTGGATCGTTGACCTTGGATTTGCGAATTATAACGACAAATCAAATTATGCAACTGCAGGCAGTTACCTGGTAAAAGGCCCCCTGGGTTATCCTGATTTGGATAAAAATGATTTTAAACTACGGGCTGGTAAAAGTATAAATGTTAATTTATGGATTTTTATGCAACGGCTTAATTTAATACAGAACCATGTGTTTCTTAAATATGGTTTGGGTATTGAGTTGAATAATTACCGGTACAAATCAGAAAGCAGGATTAATTATAATGAAGGCGGCTTAGTGCCGTACACGGCCAACACGCAAACAAATGCAGCATACATATTCAGGGATTCCATATCATTCAAAAAGAATAAGCTGGCAGCAGATTATGCAACCATTCCGGTGATGTTGAATTTTGTTACAAACCCCGATGAAAGGAAAAAAGGGTTTAGCCTGAGCCTGGGCGTAAGTGCCGGGTATTTATACAGCCAGCGCAATAAACAGGTTAGCAATGAAAGGGGTAAATTAAAGAACAAAGGCGATTATGACCTGGAACGGTTTAAATTCTCTTACGTAGCCGAACTGGGTTTAGGCCCCGTATTGCTTTACGGTTCTTACAGTCCCAGATCTATATATGAAAGAAGCCTTGACATAAGGCCTTACAATATAGGCTTCAGATTTAGCTATTGGTAATGGCAGCTCTCTCTCCCAATCCTTTACCCATGATGGTTTACCAAAATGGGTGAGGGGGCGGGTTTATAATAGAAACTTTCGGAATTTCCGGAAGTTTTTTTATGCGATCTTTTTTTTGTTAATCTTTAATGGAAGCGGCTCGCCGTGGCCGGTGTCCCACCGCCAATAAGGGTTTGCCATCTGAGACGCACCTTTATTTTTTGTTAATCTTTTCCACATGCGAATAATTTTTTTATACGGCACGTCGTTTGTTTATTAAAAGAAAATTATTTTTACCGAATGAATACCACCAGGTTCTTCAAGATCAGTATATTGGCTTCCGTAGTTTTATTGGTATCATTTGTTCCCGTACCCAAAAAAAAGCCGGGGCCTAAAAAAGGCGCAAAGCAACAGCCTCAAGCTGTTATTAAAGACAGTGTGCGCAATCCTTACTATATTATTGTTGATAAAAGTGAATATGAATTATATGTGTATGATGATGAGGGCTGGTATGCTACCTACCCAATCGTTTTTGGCAGTAAGGATTTAAGTGATAAAATGCGTGAGGGAGACAAGCGCACACCCGATGGAAGTTTTAAAGTAGTACTGAAAAAAATTCATAATAAATGGGGCCCGGAATTGCTGCTGGATTATCCCAACGCAACCAGTGTTCAAAAGTTTAACGACAGAAAAGCAAAGGGTTTGATACCTAAAAATGCTAAAATTGGTGAAGGCATAGCGATACATGCAACACGCCCGGAGGAAGAATGGACCATTGATACTTACTATAACTGGACTGATGGCTGCGTTTCTGTAAAATACACCGAAATGAAAGACCTGTACAGTTATATACCAGTTGGTACACCGGTTACCATAAGGCAATGATGATTTTTATGGCCTGTTGATGAACAGCAAACTGCCATCGCCATAACTCAGAAATCTGAAATTATTTTCCAACGCATATTTATAAAGAGACTTCCAGTCATTACCAATGGCGGCGGCAACCAGTAACAGCAATGTTGACTGAGGTTGATGAAAGTTGGTAATAATGGCTTTTGCTATTTTAAAATCATAGCTGGGAGCAATTAAGATCTGCGATTGTGTAAATAATCTTTCCAGTTTATTTACTTTCATCCAGTTAATTAAAGCTGCTAAAGATTCTTTTGCCGGGATATTGCTTTTTGCCAATGTCGCTTCATATACTTCCCACTGGCTGATGTTTAATTGTTTTATTTCGGGTTGAAGGGTGGCTTTAACGCCCATCCAGTAAAGGCTTTCCAGCGTTCTTAATGATGTTGTGCCAACGGCAACAATGGTTTTATCAAGTTGGGTAATCAGCTTTTCAATCATTTCATAACCAACATCAATCCATTCGGCATGCATTTCATGATCCTGCATGGTGGCAGCTTTTACCGGTTTAAATGTACCGGCACCCACATGCAGCGTTACAAAACCGGTTTGTATTTTTTTTTGGATAAGACTATCAAAGATTTCTTTAGTAAAATGCAGTCCGGCAGTTGGTGCCGCAACTGATCCCTCATCTGCAGCATAAATGGTTTGATATCTTGCTGTATCAGCTGTTTCCGTTTTTCTTTTTATGTAGGGTGGTAAAGGTATGTCGCCTGCAAGCTCTAATACTTCAGCAAAATTTTTATCGCCATTCCAATTAAATTCCACAACATATGCATCAGAAATCTTTTCCAGTAAAACGGCTTTTAACTCAAATCCTGTCTGCCCGGAAGGCAAACCCAAAACTCCAAACTCCAAACTCAAAACGCTTTCTTTCCATTTACTCACTCCCCCAATCATACACTTCCAGGTAGTTTTTTTTGTTGATGATAAAGTAGAAGTATAATCTGCCAGGTAAGGCTCCAGCAAAAATATTTCAATAATACCACCACTGCTTTTTTGAAACCGGATACGGGCCTTAATTACTTTGGTATTGTTAAAGATGAGCAGGCTTTCAGCAGGTAAATAGTCTGCAATATTTTTATAAACACCCTCGCTTATTTCTCCATTTCTATAAATAAGGAGTTTTGATGCATCTCTCTCTGACAATGGATGCAATGCAATGCTAGCCGAAGGCAAATCGTAGGTATAATCAAGAATGGATATTTTTTTCGGATCAGTCATCTTAAAAATGCAGCAACTTCTGACTCCCATTTTACGGTTTCTTTTTTACAAAGACTTTCGTGCCCGGCCGTTTCATAAATCACAAACTTTTTATTTGTGGTGGAGATATTTTTGAATAAAATGTCTTCTTCAGATTTACTTACCCTTGGGTCATTTCGGCCCCATTGCAGCAATACCGGGCATTTAATACTGCTTGCATATTCCTCCGGCTTCATGCCAAAAGCCCAGAAGCCATGCTCGACACCTCCCCAGAATGTGATAAGTGTTGCCAAAGGTTGTGGAGGCAACCCCATCATTTTTAAACGACCCGCAGCAGCATCTTCAATGGTGCCGAATGGCATTTCTAAAATTATTTTTTCCGGAGTAATTTGATAATCTTTTACCGCTTTGGTAATGGTAGAAGCGCCCATGGATATGCCCCACAGCACTATGTTTTTTTCTCCTTTGGCTTTGATATAATCGTAAGTCAGTTTCAAATCTTCACTCTCCTCATAACCAATGGTGCAGGTATTGCCGCCGCTATTGCCATGCGCCCTGAAATCTATTTGAAAAGTATTGTAGCCCAGTTTATGAAATACTTTTGCTTCGTCGTTTGTTCCGCTTTTTTTACTGCCATGGCCATGAAACATACAGATGGTCCCTTTTGCACTGTCGGCCGGTATGTACCAACCTTCTAATTTAATACTGTCTTTTGTGGTAAGGGTTATAGTTTGAAAAGTGGAATCTGAAGCATTGGTATTTTGCTGTTTTACAGCATTTATACCAAAAAGTATTTCTTTGGTTTTATCCCAGCCTGTTTTTTCTTCCCCCTTTTTTATGCTTATTTCGCCCACATTGTAAAAATGAGTGAATTTATAAGCATGAAAAGCCACAATTATATTTAATAAAACAAAAACAATAACAACACTTCTCAGCAAGATTTTAAAAAATCGTTTCATTTACCCATTTTATTTTTTCAAATGTAAAGTTAATAATATTGCGAACGGTATAAATTTAAGTTGCAGAATCTGTACTTTAGCTGCTCATTTTAATAATCAAACAATATATATGCGAATTTTAAAAACCCTCTTGATTGTATTGCTGCTTGCAGGTACAGTTACAACATTTGCACAAACCGGCAAATACGAATGGAAAGAAGCTACTTCGGGTGGATACACTTATAAGTATGTAACCAACGATCCGGCCAAAGCCAGGTTTTACACATTGAAGAACGGGCTTACAGTCATCTTAAGTCCTACAAGTAAGGACCCACGCATACAATGTTATGTGGCTACCAAAGCAGGGAGCAAAACAGACCCCGCCAACCATACCGGCCTTGCGCATTACCTGGAGCATATGCTTTTTAAAGGAACCGATAAATACGGATCACTGGATTGGACAAAAGAAAAACCTGAGCTTGATAAAATTGATGCGTTGTATGAAGAATATAACAAAACTACCGACCCTGATCAACGCAAGGCAGTTTATCACCGTATAGATTCTGTATCGGGCGTAGCCTCAAAATATGCTATTGCCAATGAGTACGATAAGATGATGAGTTCGATGGGTGCACAGGGTACCAATGCGTTTACTTCTTTTGAACAAACTGTTTATACTGATGACGTGCCTGCCAGTGCTATTGATAAATACCTGGCTGTGCAGGGCGAGCGTTTCAGGAATCCTGTACTCAGGATTTTTCATACCGAGCTGGAAGCTGTGTATGAAGAAAAGAACCGTGGACTGGATAATGACGGCAGACGTGTTTTTGAAAAACTATTTGCAGAGCTGTTTAAAAATCACAACTATGGTTTGCAAACAACCATCGGTACGATTGAGCATTTAAAAAATCCATCCCTTATCGAAATAAGAAAATACTTCAACACCTATTATGTACCCAATAATATGGGGGTTATCATGAGTGGTGACTTTGATCCTGATGTGATGATAAAAAAGGTGGAAGCCACTTTTGCTTATATGCAGAATAAGCCGGTTGCCAAATATACTTTTCAACCTGAGCAACCGATTACCGCACCAATAGCTGCTGAGGTTGTTGGCCCCGATGCTGAAAATGTTACCATTGGTTTCCGCCTGCCCGGCAATAAAGATAAAGATGTGCTGCTGGCTGATCTTGTGGGACAAATTCTTACAAATGGCAAAGCCGGCCTGATGGACCTGAATTTAGTTAAGAAACAAAAACTGCTTGGTGCATCTGCATCTGCATTTACATTAATTGACTACGGGGTATTGTTTATGCAGGGCCGCCCAACACAAGGTCAATCATTGGAAGATGTAAAGGCATTGATGCTGGGTGAAATTGAAAACCTGAAAAAAGGAAACTTTGATGATCAGCTCATCACATCAATCATCAACAACCAAAAGAAAAGTAAAATACAGGCAACAGAAACTTACGGATCAAGAGCCAGTGATCTTATGGATGTATTTACATCTGAACAGGATTGGAAAGACCAGGTTGCATATACAGATCAGTTATCTAAATTAAGCAAGAAAGATATTGTTGCGTTTGCAAATAAATATTTTCAGGATAACTATGTTGTTATTTTAAAACGCAAGGGCGAAGATAAAAATATCATCAAAGTTGATAAACCTGCCATTACGCCGGTAGAAACCAATCGTGATGCTCAATCAAATTTTGTAAAAACGGTAAATAATATGCCGGTTACTACTGTAAAGCCTGTTTGGCTCGATTATAATAAAGACCTGCAAAAGGCAATCGTTGGTCCCGCTGAAGTGTTGTATGTGCAAAACAAAGATAACAGCCTTTTTCGCCTGCGTTACCGTTTTGAAATGGGAACCTGGAACGATAAAAAGTTAAGCCTGGCTGCACAATACCTGCAGTTTTTAAGCACCGAAAAAATGAGTGCTGAAGAAATCAGCAAGGCGTTTTATAAAATTGCCTGCAGCTTTAATGTGAGTGCCTCTACAGAATTTACAACGGTTACTATAGAAGGATTACAGGAAAATTTTAATGAAGCAGTTAAATTGTTTGAAGACGTTTTAAAAAACTGCAAGGCTGATGAAACGGCTTTGAAATCTTTAAAAGCAAGAATCACCAAATCACGTACAGATGCAAAAGCAAACAAAGCAGCTATTATGGGCGGGTTGGTTAGCTACGCCAGGTTTGGCTCAAAAAATCCATTTAACTATACCATGAGTAATGATGAGTTGAACAATACAACTGCTGATGAGCTGGTAAATATTTTACACCGCCTTAACAGCAATGCACATAAAATATTATATTATGGTCCGTTGCCATTAGCGCAGCTTACCGCAAGTTTAAAAACCGAACATGCTATTCCTGCTTTCTTTACTGCAGCACCAGCACCTGTTAAATTTACAAGTACCACACAAACCAAAAATGAAGTATTGTTTGCAGATTATAATATGGTGCAGAGCGAAATACGCTGGGTGCGTAATACAGCACCGTACAGTGCAGATAAAGAACCGGTGATTGATATCTTCAACAACTATTTTGGTGGTGGTATGGGGGCATTGGTTTTTCAAACCATCCGGGAAAGTAAAGCGCTTGCTTATTCAACCTTTGCTTTTTATGCAATACCTGATAAAAAAGAAGATCCGTTTTATACACTGGCTTATGTTGGTTGCCAGGCCGATAAATTCAACGAATCTATTGTTGCAATGAATGAATTATTGAACGACCTGCCGAACGTAGCAGAGAATGTTAAGTTTGCCCGTGCAGGCATTAAAAAAGATATTGAAACAGAACGCATCACACAGGATGGTATCATATTCAATTATCTTACTGCCCAACGCAAAGGTTTAACAGATGACATTCGTAAGAAAACCTATACTGCTGTTGATAAGATTGGCTATAACGAGCTGAAGCAATTTCACACTGAATATATTGCCAGCAAACCTTACACTTATTGTGTGGTTGCATCCGACAAAAAGGTGAGTGAAGAAACGATGAAAAAATATGGTGAGTTAAAAAGGTTAAGTTTGGAAGAGATATTTGGATACTGATTTCTTTTGAATATTTTTTAAGGAAGTCAAGTCCTTCAAGACTTGACTTCCTTTTTTTATAATTTCCCGTTTTTAATTTCTTCAACCACAGCTGGGTCCAGCAATGTACTAGTATCGCCAAGGTGCTGCATTTCGCCTTCGGCAATCTTTCTTAAAATGCGCCTCATTATTTTTCCACTTCTTGTTTTAGGCAGGCCGTTTACAAATTGAATTTTATCAGGCTTTGCAATGGCACCTATAATTCTTGTAACAGTTTGTAAAATATCCTGCTTCCTGGAAGCTTCATCGCCATGATGTCCATTATAGATAACGTATGCATAGATCCCTTGTCCTTTTATATCATGCGGATAACCAACCACAGCACTCTCCACTACACCAGCATGCATGTTGATGGCATTCTCAACTTCAGCAGTGCCAATGCGGTGACCACTTACGTTCAATACATCATCAACACGGCCTGTAATTCTGTAATTACCATCAGCATCTTTTATAGCGCCGTCACCGGTAAAATATAAATTTTCGTAAGTAGCAAAATAATTGGTGCGGCACCTTTCATGATCGGCCCATGTTGTTCTTAATATACCCGGCCAGGGTGCTTTAATGCAAAGGTTGCCTTTCATCACCCCGTTCTCATCAGGCTCCGTAATTTCGTTTCCTTTTTCATCAACCAAAACCGGTTGTACACCCGGCATGGGTAAAGTTGCCCAGCTTGGTTTTGCCGGTGTAATGCCGGCCAGGTTCGAAATTAATATACCACCTGTTTCTGTCTGCCACCAGGTATCAACAATGGGACATTTTTTCTTGCCAATGTTTTCATCATACCAATGCCATGCTTCTTCATTAATGGGTTCGCCAACCGTGCCCAGTATTTTTAAGGAAGAAAGATCTTTTCCTTTCAGCGGATCTAAACCATAGCTCATCAAACTGCGGATAGCTGTTGGAGCGGTATATAAAGTATGGACTTTGTATTTGTCAACAATATCCCAAAACCTCCCGGCATCGGGCCATGTAGGAATTCCCTCAAACATTAAACTGGTGCCGCCTGCACTTAAGGGGCCGTACACAATATAACTGTGGCCGGTAATCCACCCAATATCTGCGGTGCAAAAAAATACATTGCCAGGCTTATATTGAAAAACATTTACAAAAGTGTAGTTGGTCCATATCATGTAACCGGCAGAAGTATGTACCACACCCTTTGGTTTGCCAGTGCTGCCACTGGTGTATAAAATAAACAATGGATCTTCAGCATCCATTACTTCGGCAGGAAAACTAACTATCCCGTTTTTTTCAACCTGTTCTTCTGCAATATCCATTTCATCCTCCCACCAAACATCTCTTCCCTTTATCATACTCACCGGCGTTCTGGTACGTGTGTAAACAATAACACGCTTTACTGTTTTATTGCCAATCAAAGCATCATCAATAATATTTTTTAAAGCAATATCTTTTCCGCCACGGTAAGCACCATCGCAGGTTACAATAAATTCAACACTGGCATCTTCCAACCGGTCGGCAATACTTTTTGCACTGAAGCCGCCAAAAATTACTGAATGTATGGCGCCAATTCTTGCACAACCCAACACTGCATAAGCAAGCTCGGGCACCATGCCCATGTATATACAAACCCTATCTCCTTTTTTAACGCCATTGTTTTTTAAAACCTGTGCAAACTGGCAAACCCTTTTGTGCAGCCGTGCATAAGTAACTGTCCTGGTTCGTTCTTCGGAATTGTTTGGTTCCCAGATAATGGCTGGCTTATCGGCCATGGTTGCCAGGTGACGGTCAATACAGTTTTCGGTAATGTTGAGTTTTGCGCCGGCAAACCATTTAATTTTTGGTTCGGTAAAATTCCAGTTCAATACTTTATCCCATTTGTTATGCCACCGAAAGTTTTCGGCAATGTTGCCCCAAAACTCTTCCGGGTTTTCTACACTTTTTTTATAATCCTGAAGATATTGCTCGAATGATGTTATTTGATAAGGATATGACATGCTTGTAATTTTCTTTCAACTCAATTTAATATATTTACAACTACTTCTCTTCAAAAAATCAGAATAAAAAATAATTATGGCTGCTGCATCTGAAAAAGGTATCGGTAAAATAATTTTTTCGTCATCATTGGGTACTTTAATTGAGTGGTACGATTTTTACATTTTTGGTATGCTTGCCAAAACCATCTCGGTACAATTTTTTCCAGCCGGGAATGCAACAGCAGCTTTATTAAGTACCCTTGCCATTTTTGCTGCCGGTTTTTTAGTGCGCCCTTTTGGAGCATTGGTTTTTGGCCGGCTGGGCGATCTGGTTGGCCGTAAATATACTTTTTTGCTTACGCTCGTTTTAATGGGCGGCTCCACTTTTTTAATTGGCCTGGTACCGGGTTATAAAACCATTGGTATTGCAGCTCCATTATTGGTTTTATTATTAAGGTTGATACAGGGCCTTGCATTGGGTGGCGAATACGGCGGCGCAGCAACCTATGTTGCCGAACACGCTCCTGCAAACCGCCGGGGGTATTTTACCGCATGGATACAAACTACTGCCACACTGGGTTTGTTTGTTGCACTTGGTATAATTTTACTTGTAAAAACAAATATGAGCGACGCTGCTTTTACAAGCGAATGGGGTGGCTGGCGCTATCCTTTCTGGATATCTATTTTACTGGTGGGTGTTTCTATCTATATCCGGTTAAAGATGAAAGAATCGCCTTTGTATGCTGCCTTAAAAAAGGAGGGTACAACATCTGTAAATCCTATTAAAGAAAGTTTTGGGCATAAAGCAAATTTTAAAATGGTATTGCTGGCTTTGTTTGGTGCGGTAATGGGGCAAGGCGTTATCTGGTATACGGGCCAGTTTTATGCACAGAGTTTTTTGGAGAATGTAGTAAAGATTGAATTTATGCAGAACCGGGAAATATTGTTGTGGGCAATTGGTTTGGCCACGCCTTTCTTTTTATTTTTTGGCTGGCTGAGTGATAAGATAGGCAGAAAATGGATCATGTTAGCAGGTATGTTGCTGGGAGTTATTTTTTACAGGCCGATATTTGGGGAGATGTTAAAAGATGCGAATGCCAAAGAATGGGTAACAAAAACAGATGACCTGTCACTAAAAAAATCTACTGTAAAAAGCGATACTGCATTTAGCTTAAAAACAGGACTTGTTATTGTTAATCATAAAGATGAAGATTGGGAGTATAATGGCAATAAGTTTAATAAAAAGAAAAGCGACACTTTAGTACCAACAGAGGGCGTTACTATATTTGCTCCTTCAAGTGTAGTAATTGACAGCACAGAATTCTTTGTAAAGGAAATTGTGGATGCAAAACCTGTCTATTCAAACATTCAGTTAAATAGTTCTTTAAAATGGAAATTCATCTTGCTCGTTTGGGTAATGATCATCTTTGTAACGATGGCCTATGGCCCAATTGCAGCATTTCTGGTGGAATTATTCCCAACAAAAATCCGCTACACATCCATGAGCCTGCCTTATCATATTGGCAATGGTGTTTTTGGCGGGCTCGTTCCTTTTATTGCAACCTTGCTGGCAACAACTTTTACAACCGATCCGCTGGTGGGGCTTTGGTATCCGATTGGCGTGGCGGCATTGTGTTTTATTATTGGTGCATTATACCTATCTAATAAAATTGATAAAGAAGTTAACGATTAAAAATTTGCGATAAGTCGCCTTACTGGAAAAAAAACAAAAAGTATGAGTAGAATTAAAAAAATAATGGGCCTTTTATGGATAATTCTTGCCCCGGTAATTATTTATTTTTTAGTAAAGAGTGCCATACACAATATCAGCAGCGGCGGCACCAAAGATATTAACCAGCCTATACCCTGGATAATCATCATTACCATTTTTACGCCTATTGCTGTTGGTTTGATGATATTCGGGTATTATGCTTTTAAAGGTGAGTATGATAAACTGCCGGTGAGTTCGGAGGAGATTTAGGTGGCTGGATAAAATTCGACAAATAAAATCTTACATTTAATTTAAATGCTAAAATTTAAAAACCATAATTATAAACGACTGCCTGCTACATGTTTGCTGGCTGTTTATTTATTTTTTAGTTTTATTCCAATCGCAGGTTATAGAACCGGAGCAGATTCTTTCTTTAGACAAAACATGCAAACAGCAGTGGTCTGTTCTGCTGAAAGTAGCATTAATGAAGAAACTGTTTCGTATAAAAAAAATTCACCTCCTGCAAAAAAAATAATTCCAGACGATCTTAAATGCCACGTAATTACTTTATTAGGTCACAACAGGCTGGCAAAAGTAAAGTTCAACTGCCTTTCAAAGAAACTAAATCTTATCCTTACCCCCATAAGGATTGTTCAAATAAGATGCATTCCTAAAAACTCTGGAGAATCCAGATTCTCTTCTTTCACAGCATAGGCTTATCTGCCTAATTTTTAAGAAATTATTAATTGCCGCAATGCAGCATCAATAAACATTTACTTACTTGAAGTATATCAATAGAATTCTTAAATTCATACGCATTTTGCTATTTGCTTTTATGTTCTCTGTATGTATGATTTTAGGTGTAGTACCAATTATTCCTAAAAGAAAAGAAGAAAGTATAGATGAAGCAACAATACAGGAATCGGACACGGAAGGTAATACAGGTGAAACTGTATTGTTTAATACTGACTTTGAATAAGTTTTTACAGCCCCATTGCCCTGTAAACAGCCTCCTGAATATTAGTACGCACATTCATCTTTAACAACTTTGTGTTTTCGCCGCCTAGCGGATTTACACGGTTGCTTAAGAAAATAAAAAGCATATCATATTTTGGATCGGCCCAAACACAGGTACCTGTATAGCCTGTGTGGCCAAAGGTTTGGAGCGATGCAGAAAGGCTTGGATAAGGATCAGGACGTGTCCTGTTATTTTTCTCGGGCTTATCAAAACCATAACCACGCCTGCTGATGTTGCTGTGATAGGCCGTAAACAGATTGATGGTTTCTTCCTGTAAATATCTTTTACCATTGATGGTGCCACCGTTCAAAAGCATTTGCATGATCATGGCCAGATCGTAAGCATTGCTGAACAAACCGGCATGGCCCGCAACTTCACCAAACATAGCTGAACCCGGATCGTGTACATCGCCACGCAGTAGTTGTAACCGAAATTGTTTTTCCTCTTCAGTAGGTATGATCCTTTTTAACGGATACTTCTCTAATGGCCTGAACCCTGCTGTGGTTAAGCCCATGGGGCGGTAAAATGCCGATTCTACATATTCATTTAAAGGTTGGCCGCTGATAGCTTCAACAATCTTACCCAGAAAAATAAAATCATTATCGCTGTAAACATACTTGCCGGTGCGGCCGAGCGGACTTTCTAAAATGCGTTTATATAAAGTATCCCGCCAGTCGTTACGCATGTAAAGGTTTTTTGCAACACGAATACTGAATGAGTCATTTTTTACAGCGTTGTAAAATAGGGACTTTGGTACACCGGCAGAGTCTAAAGTTTCTTTGTAAAAAGGAATGTATGCAACAAGCCCCGCCTGGTGCAACAACACATTTTCAATCGTTAAATTTTCTTTGTTGCTTCCTTTAACCCAGGGCAGGTAATCGCCCAGCCTTTTTTTTAGGTCGAGTTTGCCTTCATCATACAAACGCATTATAGAAATAGTGGTTGCACAAACCTTGGTAACCGATGCCATATCAAAAATTGATTCGGTATTTACAGCTTCTGTTTTATCATAAGTATAACTGCCATAGGCTTTATGATAAACGATCTTACCATCTTTGGCAACCAGCACCACCGCACCCGGAGTTGCCCCTTTGGCAATGGCATCTTCGGCAATAGCATCAATAGCAGTAAGTTTTGCGGCATCTAAAATTCCCTTTTCAACTTTTGGAGGATTAGTAGCTTTAAAAGTTATGCCGCTACCATATTTAAACTGGTCGCAGACAGTAACTGGTAATATTCCTTTTGCTGCAATCTTACCCTGTAACAAATCAATAGCTGTGTTTTGAATGATGCTGTCATCTTCATAACAGGCAACTAAATTTTTTGCATTGCACCAGTTCTTTATGGCGTAAGGGTTTCCAAAAACAAAAGTAATGGCTTTTGTTTTTTGCTGTAACTGTGTTACCAGGTCCACAGCATTTTTACTGAGTCCAAAATTATTTGCAGGTACCCGTTTGTAATCATGAACGCCAATGATCACTTTTGAGTAATTCTTTTTTATATCGCCAATAATGCCTGCAATTTTTGTTGTGTCCTGTGTGTAATCAAAATAAACAACATCGGCATTGTAATCGGCACGAAGGCGCCTTGCCAGGGCATTGTCGCTATTAGTGCCAATACTTACATACACAACCCCGGCTTTAACTGAATCTGTTTTTGCCGGCAACGGAAAAAATACAGCATCTGTCTTTTTTAAAACTGTCAGTGCATTTTCTGCTATCAGTTTGCGCATGCTGCTTACATCTTTGTTTAAGTCGCTGGTTAAATTTTCGGTATTGATTGGTTTTAAATTCGCAAGGCCATACATGTATTTGGCCATCAAAACTTTTCTGCAATGCATTTCAATTTCGGCCCGGCTTATCCTTCCGGCAGTAATAGCCTCTTTTATTTTTGCAATAGCCAGGGGCACATCGCCCGGTAAACAAAGCATATCATTACCTGCAATGATCGATTCTACCGAAGCTGCTCCATCGGGAAAGAATTTTTTTACCCCCTGCATTTCAAGCGCATCTGTAAAAGTTAATCCCTGGTAACCAATATCATTCCGCAGTAAATTGGTAACATTATTTTTTGAAAGAGAAGTCGCCCTGTTTGCTGTGCTGTCGATGGAAGGAATATACAAATGTGCAATCATAACACTGCCAATACCGGCCTTAAAAATTTCACGAAAAGGATATAATTCCAATGATTCTAATTGCGCCCTGGATTTATTAATTACCGGAAGATCCAAATGTGAATCAACTGCTACATCTCCATGACCGGGAAAATGTTTGGCGCAGGCCATCACGCCATTATCCTGCATACCTTTCATGTATTGAATACCAAAAGAAGCAACTTTAAATTTATCTTCTCCAAAACTGCGGTCGTTAATTACCGGGTTATTGGGATTATTATTTACGTCCACCACCGGTGCAAAATTTACCTGTATGCCAATACGCTTGCATTGTTCAGCAACAATTCTTCCGTATTGATAAGGAATACTGGAGTCCTGCACAGCGCCCATCATCATTTGTCTGGGTAGTGGAAGCACGCTGTCAGTCATGCGCATACCAACGCCCCATTCTGCATCAATGGTTACAAGCAACGGTGTTTTTGCCATAGCCTGTAGCTGGTTTAAAATAGTTGCCTGCTTAACCGGGCTTCCCTGAAAAACACAAAGACTTCCAATATTATATTGCCTGATTAATTCCGATACCAGGCTATCGTAAAAAGTAACGGACTTGTTTGCGTTTATTGTTGATAAACGAACTACCATCAATTGTGCGATTTGTTCATCAGGCGAAAGGGTTTTAAAAACACTATCAACCCAAACGGTTGCTTTGTTTTGCTGGGCAAAACCATTCATTGTTAAAAAAAGAAATAAAACCAATTGAATTTTACGCATATCGTTCTAAAAATTTTATAGTGGACAGGATGTGTTATTTTTACCATTCTAAATTACAGGATTTTGCCCGATATCATTCAATTATTACCTGATAACATTGCTAACCAGATTGCCGCAGGTGAAGTTATACAAAGGCCAGCAAGCGCTGTAAAAGAGCTGATGGAAAATGCTGTAGATGCTGGTGCCACTGAAATTAACCTGCTTGTTAATGAAGCAGGCAAGGCTTTGATACAGGTTATTGACAATGGCAAAGGAATGAGTGAAACCGATGCAAGGATGGCTTTTGAACGCCACGCCACTTCAAAAATTAAAAATATTGAAGATCTTTTTAAGATAAAGACCATGGGTTTTCGTGGAGAGGCATTGGCAAGCATTGCCGCTGTTGCCCAGGTTGAATTAAAATCGAAAAGAGATGAGGATGAAACCGGTGTTTTTATTGAAATTGAAAACAGCCAGGTTATTAAACAAGAGCCCATTGCAGTGCCAACCGGTACCAGCATCGCCATGAAAAATCTTTTTTTTAATGTACCTGCCCGTCGTAATTTTTTAAAAAGCAATGCGGCAGAGTTAAGGCATATTGTAGATGAGTTTATCCGGATTGCCATGTCTTTTCCTGAAATATTTTTCTCCTTCACCAGTAATGGTCAGCAGGTTTTTCATTTGGAGAAGGGAAGCATGAAGCAACGCATTGTGCAGATTTTGGGAAACAGTTATGCAGCCAAGCTGGTGCCAGTGCAGGAGCAAACAGATTATATGAACATTTATGGTTTTGTGGGCAAACCCGAAACAGCAAAAAAAACAAGAGGCGATCAATACTTTTTTGTGAACAACCGTTTTATTAAAAGTGCCTACCTGAACCATGCAGTGATGAATGCTTTTAATGAAATGATTGCAAAGGATAGTTTCCCGATGTACACATTATTTATTGATCTTGATCCGGCGCAACTTGATATCAATGTACACCCAACCAAGCAGGAAATTAAATTTGAAGATGAGAAGATTGTATATGCATTTGTGCAGAGTGCTATTAAACATGCGCTGGCACAGTTCAGCATTTCACCTACGCTTGATTTTGAACTGGATGCCTCTATACAAAGCCTGGATGCAGTAAGCAAGCCCTTTACAGAAGAAAAAAAATCATCTGCATCTTCATCTTCTCTGTTCAATACATTTACAAAAAAAAATCAGTCGCATTTTATTGAAAGTAAAAGTGAGCTAAAACACTGGAAGGATTTTTATGAGAAGACCGAGTCGCCCGGGGCTAGGCCGCAAGCTGAGATACCTGCTTTTATAACACAAAACACAAAACACGAAACTCAAAAGCTTTTACAATTACATAACAGCTTTATTGTAGTTCAAACCGATAAAGGCTACTACCTGGTAAACCAGCAAAATGCACATGAGCGTATTTTATACGAACGTTTTGCATTGGCAGTTGAAGGCAAACCGATTGCGACACAGCCGAGTTTATTTCCGGCAACCATTGAATTAAATGCTGCTGATGCAGTTTTGCTAAAAGAGCTTTTACCCGATATGAATCATCTGGGGTACCAGCTGGAACCCTTTGGCAATAACACTTTCGTAATACAGGGCACACCGGCCGACGTAAGCAATGGCAACGAGAAAACAGCTATCGAAAAAATGCTGGAGCAGTACAAACATTTCAGCAACGATTTAAAATACAGCAAGCGTGAAAAGCTGCTACGCTCCCTTGCCTTGCAGCAATCCATAAAAGCAGGCACTTCTTTAACCGAAAGGGAAATGAAGGTTTTGATTGACGAATTATTTAACTGCGCTGTACCTAATAGTACGGCTAATGGTAAACCAACTTATCTGGAATTTAAAAAAGAGGAACTGGATAAGTTGTTCGGGAGGTAATTGATAAATTTCTCGCAGGGGTAGCTGAATGACAGAGGGAGCATAGATTAACTCTGCGCCCTCTGCTTCTCTGTTTGGTCTGCGTTAAATAAAAAAAGCCTGCAACATTGCTGTTACAGACTTTGCTTTAAATAGCCCTATTCTTACAATTTTTGAAATCTGGCATAGCAGACGCTGTTTCCATAGACCAATCTGATTGTATATTGTCCGGCAGCGAGGTTGCTGACATTTACTGTAACTAAATTATTACCGGTACTTCCCTGCTGATCCTGCTGAAACATTAAAACATTCAAACTGTTATAAACAAAAGCATGAATCATTTCGGGCTGTGTTAAATAAAGGTTTACATTAACTGATACGTTGGCGGGATTTGGAAATGCCTGCAATTCACATGCACTCGAAACCTGCTCAATATGTATATAGTTGCAATACTCTTTTACACATCCACCCTGCAAAGTTGCTTTTAAACAAACCCTGAAATAACCGGTATCCTGGAATAAATAGATCGGATTATTTTCATGCAGAATAACAGGTGCTGTAGTGCTGCCAACTTTTGTTATGGTCCATACCTGATCAATTATTTGTAAAGTTGCATTGGCAAAAAACTGGAACTTATTGGGCAGGTTTGAGTTTCGTACAAAAGTGTAACCAATATGAGCAGTATCGCAATTTATTTGTGGCAACACATTTATTTCGTGACAAGTTGTAGAAGCACAGGTATTGCTGTGCCATGCAGTTAAACAGGCAACAAAAATACCAGGCAGTGTATAGCGGTGTATTGCAACCGGGTCAAGGCTTCCGGTACCGTCACCAAAGGTCCAGGTATATTGGAATGTGGTGTTGATGTAATCTGGTGTGAATTTATATTTCTGATTATCGCCGGCTACATTTTCAAAATGATATTTTGAAAGCTGGGTACATGGTGGTACGGGTACCGGTACAACAACGGTATCACATGTTTCCCTGAAACAGGTTGTGTTAGTTCCTGAATATACTTTAAGGCAAACCCTGTACTGGCCTGGTTGTGCGTATTCATGTATAGCATTCCAGGATGTAGTCGAAGTGCCATCTCCAAAATTCCAAACGGCTATTGAATTGGCTGATGGTGGCGTTGTAAGATTGGTAAAATAAACTTTTTTAACATTGATGGAATCGAGCCTCCAGCTAAAATTTGCTACAAAATTGCAAGGCGGGCTTACTGTAACGGTTGAGCATTTTTCTCCAACACAATTAACCGGTATTTGAGCATTACCATTTTTCTTCACTCTTAGGCAAACGGAGTAAGTACCGGCATTTGCATAATTATGTGTTGGGTTGGCAACATTGGGATCGCTTTGTAAGCCACTTACCGCTGAGCCATCACCAAATGTCCACCGTACAGAATCTGTTGTATTGATTGGTGTGCTGGTATTGGTAAACTTTATTCGTAATGAATTGGAAGGATCGGCCTGCGAAGTAAAATTAACTACCAATGTGCAAGGCGCAAAAACCACAACCGTTTTGCAAATTTCCCTGATGCAAGGTGTTGTGGTGCCTGCATTATATCTTGTTATACGCAAACAAACAGTGTAAGTACCGGCAGCAGAATAAATATGTACCGGATTAAGTTGGTTTGAAGAAGATCCATCACCAAATGTCCAGCGAATAGAATCGGTAACAGCTGTATTAGTGCTGGTATTATGAAACTCTATCGCTAAAGGATTGGTTTGTGTAGCTGTCCAGGTAAAATCTGGTATCATATTACATGGTGCAGTAACAACGATGGTTTTGCAAACTTCCCTTACACAAGGTGGTGCACCGGGAGGAGTTATTTTTTGAATCCTTAAACAAACAATATAAGTGCCGGCTACATTATAAGTATGTACGGGGTTAACATCGCCGGAGGATGTGCCGTCACCAAATGTCCACCTGATAGAATCAGTATTGGATAGCGGTGTACTTAAATTATGAAACTCAAGTCTCAATGGGTTGGTTTGCGAAACTGTCCAGTTAAAATCGGCTACCAAATTGCAGGGAGCAAACACTGCAACAGTTTTGCAGATATATCTTACACATGGTGAACTTGTATTGTAAGGGTATTTCTTAACTATTAAGCAAACCGTGTAAGTACCGGCATTTGCGTAATTGTGTACTGGATTTACATTATGCGAATTGGCACTGTTGTCTCCAAATGTCCAGGTTATAGAATCGGTTGCAGCAAGTGGAACCGATAAATTGTGAAACTCAAGTTGCAAAGGATTGGCTGCAGTTGCTGTCCAACTGAAGTCAACAACCAGGTTACAAGGTTGTGTTACCACAATTGTTTTGCAGATCTCTCTTACACAAGGTGCAGCACCGGGAAGCGTTTGTTTCCGCACTCTTAAACAAACTATATAAGTACCGGCCACATTATAAGTGTGTACAGGGTTAACATCGTTGGAAGATGTTCCGTCACCGAATGTCCACCTGATAGAATCACTTGTTGCAAGCGGTGTACTTAAATTATGAAATTCAAGCCTTAATGGGTTGGTTTGTGTAACTGTCCAGTTAAAGTCTGCAACTAAAGTGCAGGGTGCCGTAACTACAACTGTTTTGCAGATATATTTTATGCAGGGAAGGGCTGTAGCATTTGAATTTTTCTTTACAATTAAACAAACATTATACGTGCCAGCATTGGCATAGGTATGAACTGAATTTACTGTATAAGCGTTAGGACTGTTGTCTCCAAATATCCAGGTTACAGAATCAGATGTTGCAAGCGGTACTGATAAATTCTGGAAAGAAACCATTAATGGGTTGGATGCTGCAGTGGTCCAGCTAAAGTTAGCTACCAGGTTGCAGGGTTCGCTAATGGTTACTACTTTGGTAAATACCTGCGTGCATACCGGTACATTGTTTGGCGTTACTCTCAAAACCGTATGTACTACGGAATAACTTCCCGCCAATGCATAACTATGCGTGGGCGAAATCAACTGGCTTCCGGTACTGCCATCGCCAAAACTCCAGAAATGACGTACATACGGAGAATCGGTTATAAGCACCGGGTTAAATTTTACCGTGTAATTGGTAATGTACTGAACCGCAAATTCGGCATTGCAGTTTGGTGTGGTTTGTGCCGATGCCTTAAACGTAAAGGCGGTGAGGGTAAGCCACAGCAGCGTAAAAATTTTTTTCATACAGAAATTTTTGTTGGTTAAAGGATAAACAGGGATTTAAGCTTAGGGGAGATTCTGTGGTTTTGTGTTTTGTTGCCTGAAAGATAAAATATCAATAGTTTTCCCGGATTGTAAGCAAAAAGTGTTCAACTGCCTTTCTCACAAGTACGGCATTTGTTATGTAATTATTGTTTAAGACCGAAAAAATAAGCAGTTTTCCTTTTTTAGTGATGAGATAGCCGCTTAAAGCGCAGTTATTGCTGAGTGTGCCGGTTTTTGCATAAATATATCCGCTGTCTTTTTTGTAATAAGATGATAAAGTGCCGGTGCCACCCGTGGCTAAAATGGTTTTCAATCTTTCCCAGGCAAACTCTTTTTTCATTTTAGTGAGAATGTACACGAAAGACTGCGGCGTAAATAAATTGTACCGGCTAAGGCCGCTTGCATCCACCCATTTGGGTTTTTGAGGAACGTCTTTTAGATCAGCATTCAGCAGGGTTTCAATAATTTTTTCTGTACTCATGTAACCGAGATACTCATTGCTGACCATTAGCAGGGTTTGCTCGGCAAAAAAATTATCGCTTCGGTGCATCATGGGTTTAAACAGGGAGTCAGCTGGTTGCGATTTTATTTTATGCCAGCGAAGATTAGCGGGAGTGCCGGGATATAAACTTTCATCTAAAAGCCGCCCTTCAGTAATATTTAATTGAAAATCATTTTTCAGAATTTCAACGGTGGTTTTATTTACATTGGTTACGAATGGAATTTCGGTTTTATTAAATACAGTAGTTCCTTGGCGGAGATTGAGCTTATTGGAAGTCCTGTTTCTGATTACAACAAATTTTTGTGTGTTTAGCTTTACGTTATCAGCATCACCGGTTAATGCAATCGTTTTATAATCTGCAGTAAAAATGCTGTCAATATCATTTACAAAATAATGCGGAGTTAGATTCCATATGGGTTTGGAAGTTCTTCGGTCCGCAAAATCATACCCACTTATTCCAACTTTAATTGTATTTCCATAAATGGGAAAAGCATTTCTTTCAACCATGTAATCATCATTATAGTCATCCCAGGCCCAGCCATAGCCCAGTGCACTGTCTATATAATTTCCCGACAGGTAAATTGATTTATGCTGCGCTTTGAGGAAATCCAATACG
>JBBQLS010000002.1:0-64956 GCA_038328115.1 Chitinophagales bacterium | reverse complement strand
TTCTCTACTGAGATATTGGCTGCCTTATGTACTGACATATCCCCAAAAATAAGAAATTACCGGTTATTTTTATTCATTCGCCCGCCATTAACTTCATTTAATTATCACAACTTTTTTTAAGACCTGCATAAAACATAATTTGTTTTATTGGCGCTTACAAAATATATTTGAACAGGATACAATTTTGAAAGACAAAACAATCAAAAAACTAATTAAAAACAGCACTATGAAAAAAATAGGCGTATTATTTGGAAAAGAAAGAAGCTTTCCGGAAGCATTTATCCAAAGGGTAAACAGTAAAAACGTAGATGGTGTAGTGGCAGAAGCCGTACGCATCGATAAGGTAATGCAGGGCGAGTCATCTGGCTATGCCGTTATTTTCGACCGTATTTCGCAGGATGTTCCCTTTTACCGTGCATTTTTAAAAAATGCAGCCTTATGCGGCACCACTGTAATTAATAACCCTTTCTGGTGGAGTGCCGATGAAAAATTTTTCAACAATTGTCTGGCCACAAAAATTGATGTGCCGGTACCTAAAACTGTTATTCTTCCTTCAAGAGATTTGCCAGCTGATACCAGCGAAGAGTCTTTCAGTAACCTGGCTTACCCAATGGATTGGGAAGGTATATTTGATTATATCGGCTTTCCGGCTTACATGAAACCGTTTTCGGGCGGCGGCTGGAAAAGTGTGTATCAGCTTAACAGCATGGAAGAATTTTTTGAAAAACACGCAGAAACAGAACAATTAGTAATGATGCTGCAGGAAGAAATTAAGTTTGATGAATACTACCGCTGCTATTGCATTGGCGGTAAATATGTACGCATCATGCCTTACGAGCCCCGCAATCCGCATCACCTCCGTTATGTTGCCGACTTTAAACCAGATGCAGAAAGATATAAATTAATGGAAGATATTGTTTTGCGTATCTGCCATTATCTTGGCTACGATTTTAATACTGTAGAGCTGGCTTTAAGAGATGGAGTGCCTTATGCCATTGATTTCTGCAACCCTGCACCGGATGCAGAAGTAAGCAGTGTGGGCCAGGAAAACTTTGAATGGGTGGTTGAAACAGCCGCTACATATGCTATTGAAAAAGCATTGGAACATAAAGACGATGTTGATAATTTAACCTGGGGCGATTATATTAAAAACAGTGCTGCTAAAAAGAAACTGTATTAATAAAGTTGAAAAACTATTTAACTATACAAAACGAAGACTTTACGGAAACACTGGTAGAAGAGCCGGAAAGCCCGATTGGGTTTACATACGCTGATTATTTAACGTGGAATTTTAAGGAAAGAATTGAATTGATAAGGGGTAAGATTTTTAAGATGAGCCCGGCACCTACGAGAACTCATCAAAGTATTTCTGTAAATATTGAAACTAAAATCTCAATCTTCCTGGAAGGGAAAAATTGTAAGTTGTATCATGCACCTTCTGATGTAAGGTTAAAAGGCAAACCATTCCGTAAGAAAAAATTAAGAGATGATGAAATAACTACAGTAATACAACCTGATATTTTTGTTGTGTGTGATGAAGAAAAACTAAAAGACGACCGTAGCGTGGATGGAGCACCGGAATTTATTGTTGAAATATTGAGCCCCGGTAATACTACAACCGAAATAAAATACAAATTTAACCTGTATGAAGAAAGTTGCGTGGAAGAATATTGGGTGGTTTATCCTGAGTACAAACAGATACAGGTTTTTCTCTTAAATGAAAATGAAGAATACGGCAAGCCGGTAATTTATGAAGCCAATGAAAACATTAGCTCAGTTGTTTTAAAAGGACTTATCATTGCAACAAATGACATTTTTAAATTGTAATCTTATATTTATCTAATCATGGCAAACTTATCTTACAAACAATTTACACTGGGTATTGAAGAAGAATACATGGTAATTGACCCGGTTAGCAGAGAACTTAAAAGCCATGATCAGAAAATTGTACACGAAGGGCAAAAGGTTATTAAAGACAAAGTAAAAGCCGAAATGCACCAGGCTGTGGTTGAAGTAGGAACCGATATCTGCCGCGATATTGACGAAGCTTTTATTGATGTAGGTACCCTGCGCAAAACCATCAGTGGCATTGCCGATGAACTGGGCCTTTGGGTGGGGGCTTCCGGTACGCACCCCTTCAGCCATTGGGAAAGTCAGTTAATAACTGAGCATGTGCGGTATAATGAAATTGTAAATGAATTACAGGAAGCTGCCCGTAGTAACCTTATTTTTGGTTTGCATGTACATGTGGGTATGGCCGACCGTGAGATGGCGATACATATTGCCAATTCTGCACGTTATTTTTTACCGCATATTTTTGCATTAAGTACCAACTCTCCTTTCTGGGAAGGCAGAACAACCGGTTACAAATCGTTCCGCACCAAGGTTTTTGATAAATTCCCCCGTACCGGCATACCGGATTATTTTGACAGTATTGAGGCTTATGATAACTATATTAAGCTATTGGTAAAAACCAATTGTATTGACAATGCAAAAAAAATATGGTGGGACCTTAGGGTTCACCCTTTCTTCAACACGGTTGAATTCAGGATATGTGATGTACCTATGACAGTACAGGAAACCATCACCATTGCTGCATTATTTCAGGCAATTTGTGCCAAACTGTACAAACTGCGCAGCCAGAACCTGAATTTTATGATGTACTCGAGGGCATTGCTGAACGAAAACAAATGGCGTGCAGGCCGATATGGCATTGATGGCAGCATGATAGATTTTGGAAAAGAAATGGAAGTAAATACCAGGGTATTGATTTATGAATTACTTGATTTTGTTGATGACGTATTGCCCGAACTGGGTAGCCGTCATGCTATAAATAACGTACACAAAATGCTGGAGCAGGGCACCGGCGCCGACAGGCAGTTAAAAGCTTTTGAAACAAATAAAAGCCTGGTAGATGTAGTAGATTTAATTCATACTCAATTTTTAAGTGGATTGTAATTTGAAGGAAAAGAATAATTACCTATCTTTGCACTCCAAAAAAATGGCTGCGTAGCTCAACTGAATAGAGCATCTGACTACGGATCAGAAGGTTTTAGGTTTGAATCCTAACGCGGTCACCAGACTTGTTTCGAAAGAAATCGTTTCCCCTGTAATTCAATGTTACAGGGGTTTTCATTTTCGGCCTCCCATGCAGGATTTTATGAATTTTACAAAATATTGATACCTGTTTATGCCACCTCCTTCTTTCCAAAAACCTTTAACGAAAGCCAGGCCAGCGGCACCAATACAGCACCCAATATAAAAAATGAGACGTAACTGGTTTTGGTAAGTACCGGCACCATCCAGGTTGTAATTAAAACCCCCAGCACAGCGGCTGTACCACCCATACCGGCTACAGTACCAACATTTTTTCCATTAAAATAATCAGAAGGGAGCGTTTGCAAATTGCCGATCAGGAACTGAAACCCAAATAATGTTATACTGATCAATCCAACGGTTAAAGCAGGTTGTTCTTTTAATCCGTCGAGCATGATTACAATGGTTACCAAAGATGCCAACATGATTACGCAGCCAATGGTTATGGCCTTTTTACGGGCAAGTGCCGCATCAACACCTTTACGTATCTGGCGTGATGAATAATAGCCACCCAGTATACCGCCGATGGCAGCCATCAGGTAAGGAAACCATGCAAAAGCGCCTACCTGTTTTAAATCAAAATTAAACTGTTCTTTTAAAAATGTTGGCAACCACGATACAAACAACCACCAGACAGGATCAATAAAAAACCGTGAAGATATAATGCTCCAGGTAGCTTTAAATTTCAACAGTTCTTTCCAGTTGTATACTTTGGTTACAACCTCAGCTTTTGCTTTTGCATCATTTTCGCCTAAAATATAACTCTGCTCTTCTTTTGTAATCCAGGGGTGTTTGTCAGGTGTACCCTTGTTAATAACCAGCCAGGGAATAAGCCATAATACGCCCAATACAGCTATTGCTATAAAAGTTCCCTGCCAGCCAATTTTATAAAATAATATGGCAATAATAGGCGCACTGATTACAGAGCCCAGTGAAGCACCTGCACCAAAAATACCTTGTGCAATTGCTCTTTCTTTTGGCGGAAACCATTCGGCGTTACTTTTTGTTGCGCCGGGCCAGTTACCTGCTTCACTCATGCCCAACATAAAACGAAAAACACTAAAAGATGTAATTGTTTTGGCCAGTGAATGTAATGCAATAGAAATACTCCAGCCCAGAATGGATACCCCCATACCCAGCCGGGTACCAATAGCGTCCATCATTTTACCGGTTATAGTTTGCCCGATAGCATAGGCTATCATAAAAAAAGTAGTAATAAGTGCAAATGCATTTTTACTGTCAGCATCAGCAACGCCAAAATCTTTATAAATATATGGCCACATAAAGTTTATGGCATTGCGGTCAATGTAATTAATTACTGTAGCAAGACCAATCAATGAAATGATCCACCAGCGAAGTCCTTTTATTTTCATGATACCATTTGTTAAATATGAATTCAATTATCCTGATGTATTCCCAGTATTTTTTGTATCTGCTCAACCGTGTTTTTTGTAGCGTCGCCTAACTCCTGCAGTTTGCCAAATGCTGCAGCAGCGGCAAAACTTATTATTTCTTTGGGCTGATGCTTTGATAAAATACCATAAATCAATCCTGCCATAAAACAATCGCCGCTGCCTACTTTTTCAACCACGGTGTTTGTTTTAAAAACCGGGGAGACAGATTGCTGTTCCTTTGTATCTAAAGCAGCATAATACTCAATGTTGTTTTCAACACCATCAAACCTGAATGTATTTGCCACCCATTTGCACCGGGGAAACTTTTCGAAAATATTTTTTGTAGTTGCGGAAGCGTGTGCCAGGTATTTTGCCTGTGTACTTCCTGTATGTACCGTGTCGTCAACTTCAATACCTAATAAAGTATTTGCTGCCCAGATATTTCCCATCACCACATCGCAATAGGCAACCAGTTGCGGCATTACATCAACCGGCAGTTTTCCATATTTCCACAACAGTGCCCGATTATTAAGATCAACTGAAATAGTAATATTTTTTTTATGTGCCGCAGCCAATGCCTCTGCACACAAGGCAGCAGCAGACTCACTTACAGCCGGTGCAATGGCACTAAAGTGAAACCAGGAAACATCCTCAAAAATCGCATCCCAATCTACCACACCTGTTGCCAAAGTTGAAAAGGAAGAATATTTTCGGTCGAATACATTTTCGTCGCTCTTCATATCTGCTCCCTGTTTCAGGTAATACAAACCAATTCTTTCTCCTGCATAAATAACCGGAGATGTATCAATACTTTTCTGTTCAAGATATTCCATTATATCTTTTGAAATAATATTATCAGGCAGGGCCGTACAATATTTTACCGGCACATTCCATATGGCAAGGGCGGTAGCAACATTCAATTCGGCACCTCCCACAAAAACAGGCATCTGGTTTACACGCAACCACTCTCCCCCATTTGCAGGGGGCATTCTTAAAAGTAATTCTCCAAAACACAATACTTTTTTCATGGTTTAAAAAATGTGCAACCGCTGCTGCGCTGTTTATTATTTAATGGTTGCAACCGGCACAGGATCCATATCTGTAAACTCTTTATTCTCGCCGGCCATACCCCATATAAAACCATAGTTGGCTGTACCAACGCCATAATGCATACTCCAGGGAGCAGAAATGGCCGCCTCGTGATTGGCAATAACCAAATGCCTGGTTTCCTGTGGTTCGCCCATAAAATGAAATACTCTTTGAGCCGCATCAATATCAAAATAAAAATAGGCTTCCATGCGGCGGGTATGTGTATGTGGCGGAACCGAATTCCACACACTGCCGGCATCCAGGTTTGTTAATCCCATTACCAACTGGCAACTTTGAATACCATCGTTGTGAATGTATTTGTAAATGGTTCTTTTATTAGAGGTTGAGATATCGCCCAGGTTAACCGGTGCCGCTTCATCCTTTGTCATTTTTTTGTTGGGATAAGTTTGATGCGCAGGAACCGATAAAATATAAAATTGTGCAGGTGCATCCGCGGCACTGCTGTTGAACTGTACGTCCTTTGTACCTTTACCAAGATAAACACATTCCAGTTTGTCAATTTCGTACGCCACGCCATCGGCAGTAACCGTTCCTTTTCCACCCACATTAATAATTCCCATTTCTCTTCTTTCTAAAAAGAAATCAGATTTTAATTCGACTTCATCGGGCAAACTGATGGCTGCTGCCGTTGGTACTGCTCCTCCTATAATCATGCGGTCGTAATGAGAATAGGTTAACTGAATGGTACCGGGCTGCATTAACCCCTGCACTAAAAAATTATCACGCAGTTGCTGCGTATTCATCTGGCTGGTTTCTTTCGGACTGTTCTGAAATCTGATTTGCATATTTTTTATTTTTTTTTATTTTTTGATTATGGAATATTATATTACACGCCTGAATTTTTATTGCCCATTGCCCATTGCCCATTGCCCATTGCCCATTGCCCATTGCCCATTGCCCATTGCCCATTGCCCATTGCCCATTACCCATTACCCATTACCCATTGCCCATTGCCCATTGCTACCTCCCCATCCATCCGCCATCAACGGTAATTATGCTTCCATTAATATAGTCTGATGCAGGCGAGGAAAGAAAAATATAAGCACCGGCCATATCCTCCGGAGTTCCCCATCGGTTAGCAGGAATTCTTGAAAGTATGGCTGCGCTTCTCTCAGGATCATTACGAAGCTGTGTTGTATTATCTGTTGCAATATAACCCGGCGCAACGCCATTTACATTTACGCCATGTTGTGCCCATTCATTGGCAAATGCTTTCAGCAAAGATGATATTGCTCCTTTACTGGCTGCATATCCAGGCACATTAACACCGCCCTGGAAACTTAACAGCGAACAGGTGAATACAATTTTTCCTGACTGCTGTTCAATCATGCGCTTACCAATTTCTCTTGTAATAATAAATTGTGCATTCAGGTTAATATCAATAATGGTATCCCAATATTCATCAGGGTGTTCGGCGGCTGGTTTACGCATAATATGCCCCGCATTGTTGATGAGTATATCAATACGTGCATGATCGGCTTTTACTTTTTCAAGAAATGTATACAACGATTCCCGGTTAGAAAAATCGGCCTGGTAAGGATAAAATTTTCTTCCGGCAGCTTCAACTGCATTGGCAACGTCGCTGCCAGTTGCAGGCAAGGTATTGCTTACGCCTATGATATCTGCACCACATTTTGCCATTTCAATGGCCACTGCCATCCCTATTCCACTGCTGCAGCCTGTAACCAGCGCAATTTTATCAGTAAGTGTAAAATTTATCATGGTTGTTTTTTCATTTATTCTAAAGATATTGATTCTGTCAGTTGTTATTGCATTATAAAAGATTTTTTTACAGCAATATTAGGTCAGATAATATTTCAATAAAACACAAACCGCTTTGTGGCATTATTCTGTAGTAACAGTTGCCCAAAATTAGTTGCAGTGGTTGTGGCATTAATGGTGCCTGTTGTTAAAACAGCACCACCTATGTTTGTTTCATCAATCAATAAAGCTGTGCCAAGTGGTGTTGAGCGTGCAGCACATGAACCATTTAACATGCTGTTCCAGTTTGCAGATACGCCATTAATAATTGCCGGAACTACCGCCTCAACCGGATAACAGGTTGTTTGAGAAAACCCTGTTACGGCAGCAATCATAAGGCAAACCTTACTTGCAAAATCTCTCATAGAAAAAAACTGAAATGAATAAATCATTTCTAAAAAAAAACAAAGTCAACTACAAAATCATACATCCGTTAATTCTGCTGATTATTTGCTTTCTTCTTCTTTCTTTCGATGCCTCTCCCTGTATTTTTTTACCCCATAAGCAGTACCCGCTGCCAGTAATAAACTAAGTCTGCCATCAATTGGCCTATCTGGCCCACCACCGGGATCCTATGCCATGGCAAAAAAGGGAATTATACTTACTACAATTAACAGCAAGCCCGTTAGTATCTGAATTCTGTATTTACTCATATTGCATTCGTTTTTTAATTGTGGGGTATTAAAATATATTTTGGCTCTCTATTGGTTATTTACCAGCAAGATGGTCGTTATAATAGTTTTATCCGGTTTCAAAATTTCCAGCCGGTATGTTCCATTGGCAGTACTTCTGTCAAGTCCAATCGTGTGTTTGCTGCTGCCACCGTTATGATTAACCTGCTGTGTAGTTACTACCTGCCCCATATTGTTGATCAACCGTAATTGATAAACAGCTTTTGGCATGTCGGTAAACTGTACTGATATAACACTGTTGATAACAGGGTTTGGATATACAGTGATAGCAGGATTACCTTTTGCAATGGTAACTTTTACGATACTACTGTATTTGATCTCACCGCCGGTACCAATGCTTCGGATACGGTAATAATTATCGCCTAAGGTTGCATTTGCATCCAGCCAGTTGTAGGTAGCGTCGCTGCCATTTACAGTAACAGGAGCCTGTGTAGCCGATTTGCTGAAGCTGATTCCGTTGGCAGATTTTTCTACTTCAAACCTGGCAATATTGTTTTGATTGGTCACTTTCCATTCAACAGCAATATTGCTTCCCTGTTGTTCGGCTTTAACTGAAGTTACTGAAACGGGTACAGAACCAATTTTTGAAAACACAATGCGGAAACGATCCTGGTTAGCCGAAGCAGCATCTGATGTGATGCTGAAATTAATATTGGAAACAGTACCATCAAGTTTAACCGGCGTATTTGTTCTTTTATAACTATCCTGCAGAAAGGCAGTAACATTTGTTTGAACAAAATCAATCGTTCCAATCTGCAGACTGTAATCTTTAACTGCGGTATTGGTAATGCGCAAAAAGATAGTATCGTTTGCTGCAATCATCGGGCGTTGCTCAACTATCAGTTTTTTGCTGTTACGATATGATGAGACGTTTTCTCCAAAATTCCCCATCTTCTCAATATCATCACTGATATCTGCTTTGTAAGCATCATTGTAACGTACACGTATTCCGTCTGCCAGTAATGCCTCTCCGGTATTATTAACAGTCATCAGATTAGTAATAAGCTGCTGATCGCCGGCAATGGGTGCCACAGGATTATAAACCGTAGTTGGTGAAGATGATTTCATTACTTCGGTAAAAACAACACTTGCATCGCCGGTGCTTGCTTTTAAAAATACAGCCTGGCCAGAGTGTATAAATTGTATGGTAGGATCGTTTGTTGTAGTACCGCCCAAAACAACAGGAGTCTGATCGTAAGCATTTACACCAGTGCGTACCACTGACCTGAAACCTCCGACTCCATAATTACCGGTTAAGGATGGATCCCAAACATACATGTTTTGATCGAGATTGGCTGTGCCCGTAAATATTGTTTCCATATCAATTGGTGATGCGTAAGGGTTACCAACCAATGTACGGCCGGTACCCGTTGCAGAAACAATAACTGCAGGTTGTATGCCAACCTTTAGCTGGCCTTTGGTTCTTAAAACGGTTGCTGAATTGGTAGCATTACCCGGGTTATCATTTCTATCTCCACGCACAAATAACATATATCCCTGGTTATCATTAATGCTGCCTGTATTGGTAGCTGTAACCCCTACCCATGCGGGGCTTGCCTGGTTGTATTTTAACATGGATGCACTGGTACTGGTACCATCAAGGCCATTACCGCCGCCGGGTGCCGTAATCCAGGTACCCAGATTGTTTAATGCTGCGCCGGACTCTTGCCAGCTATCATATATATTTTGTGAGCTTGTTACTGATTGGCCACTGAGCAAACGCCATTTACGGCCAATATTACTGATATAACGCTCTACAATTATTTTGCCGCTACCACTATAGACAAATGGGGTTGCCAGTGTGGTTTGTGCAAAACGTGCCGTGTTGGTTGCGGTTGATTTAAGTGTCAGGTTATTGGCACCTAAATCCAGTTGCCCGCTTGTTGATGTAAGTATATCAGTTACATATAAAGGACTCGTTAAACTAACCCCAGTGCTGTTGTTAATGGTTATACCTGATGCATCTGTAACGGCTGTGCCGGTAACCTGTGGAGCTATACCATTAAATGTGTAACTCGCAGAAGGATCAAAATTTCTGGTTGCTGTTTGAATAACACCGGAATTGCCCGTAGTATTTATACCATTTATATTACCGGTTATCATGTTACCCGATTCTTGAGTGTATGTACCGGCACCGGTTACAATCATTGCTGGATTTGTAAAATCAGCATTCCCTTTTACCAACAATAAGCCAGCGGCACCAACTGTAATAGTTGGTATAGTTGCTCCATTCGTTAATAAATTTCCTCCAACATTTAAAGTTCCATTAACGGTTAATGAACTTGTTTTTGTTGCTGCGGTCCTTATATTAAGGTTAGCACCTGCTCCTAGAATAACGCTGCCGTTAATTAAAATTACCTGACTTCCTGCACCATCAGCACTTACACTAGAGTTAGATGATAAATTACTGAGAGGATTAAATGTTACGGTTTTACCTGAATTAACAGTTACGCTGATATTATCGTTTGCGGAATTGCTGGTGTACAATCCGGCACCTCCGGTACCACTTCCTCCCGTGTAAGTAAAAAGCACATCAGTATTAAAAACTATTGATTGATTTACTACACTTGCACCGGGCCTTAATCTGTTTATTTTTGATACGCCGGTTCCGGAAAGGGTTATAGTACCATTGCTCAAATAAGTTTCTATACCAAGCCCATCAGCTACATCACCAAAGGTTCCGTTGTTGGTAATGGTTGCACCGTAAACCCTTAAATACCTGTTGTTAGTTAACCCTGTATTTGCCCATAATTTACCCCCATTATCAATGGTTAAATTATAACAGTTTTTAGGTGAGGCTTCTACCTCAACAATATGTGTATTGGCAATCACAACATTATCAGCAGCTGTTGGCACAACGTTGTTAACCCAAGTTGAGGTGGAGCCCCATGTACCACTTTGAGCAGAAGTTATGGTGACCGCATCGGTTGCCTGATTACCTGCTAAAGAAGTTGAAGTAAGATAATTTTGAGAGCCAACGCTACCATTAAACTCGTAAACAGCAAAATAATAAGTAGTGGCTGATGATAAACCGGTTACTGTAACAGAGTTACCACTGCCAGAGTAAACCACGTAATTACCTGAACCAATTAATGCACCTGAACCAAATATTGAGTTAGCTGAATAGCCGTTGCCATCAAGTGGATCAGAGCTTACGGCACTAAGAGCTTTTGCCAAAACGATCCGTGATGCACCATCTCCATTTGTCCATGTTAATGTCATTGCATTAGTGGCAACAGCGCTAAAAACCAGATTGGATGCCTGTACGGTTGGCTCAGGTGCTAATGATAAAGCTCCCGTTGTACCAGATGCAGTTAAAGCTGTTGCATAATTGAAGGCTTTATCTACTGTATAAATTCTGTAAAAATAGGTTGTAGTTGGATTCAGTCCATTATCTGTAAAACTTGTACCCGTGCCTATATAAGCTACTGTTCCAGTGCCAATACTATTGCCTATTGCATAAATACCATTTTGATTAGGGGCTGTAGTTGGATCTACAGTTCCTCTTACAACAATATAGCCACCGCCATCAACACCGGTGCCTGGAGCACTCCAGTTAACATCTAATGAAGAACTGGTTGCGTTAATTACATTTGATGCAGTTGCGGGATCGGGTGCAGTAATATCCAAAGCCCCTGGATAAGTAACAAAATCATCAAAGTCTATACTTTCTGTACCCATGGACCCATTGGCTTGAAGTCCTGCCCATCCCGTAGCACCCTGAGTTGAAGGAGTTGTAACAGTAGCAGATGCTTTTGTCCATACACCTGAAGTACCTGCTGTGGTTATTAGTGTATAATTATTATTTGTTGTTCCGTTTGCACCGGCACCAAATTTTACGTTGCTGGCGGCAGTTGCACCAGCTGTTCTATAAAAAAACTGTATGGTGTAGCTTGTACTGGCCACAACAGGTGCAATGGGAGAATGCAACCTTTTTGTACTTGCTGCAGTGTATAAGAAAGTGCAATACTTTGGTCCAGACCGGCCACCTGTTACAGATATATTATGAGTTCCTGAATTGGTTGAATAAGTCCATGCAGTTGTAGAAAGTGCAGTTCCGCCTAAAGCGCCAACTGTCTGCCCCTCCAACCCTCCATCCATTGTTGGAAATGAGCCAATAACCTGCTGTGCATTAACGGACAAAATGCCCATCGCAAAAATTAAAACGTTCAGTAGTAAAAAATTCTTTTTCATGATTGCTATTTTAAATTATTAAGTTTTTATTATTATTTATTAAAAAATTATTCAGTTTTTTAAAAATTTACCCCGGTAATGCATATCATCATTCATCAGACTTATAAAATAAATACCGGGTTGTATGTTGTTGATATTTTTACTGATGTCGTCACTGATTTTTATACCTGTTCCTGTACCTGTAAAAACAGACTGACCGATACTGTTTGTAATTACCGCAGCATACCTGTTTTGAGGGTTTGGTATATTTATCTGCAAATGATCATTTACGGGATTGGGGTAAAGAAAAAGCTGATCATTTTTTAATTGCTTAAAAGAAACCTGCACAACAACAGACAGGGAAGAATGACCATCAATATCTGTTTGTTTTAGCCTGTAAAAATTTTTACCTGTTGCCGGCTGGCCATCTGTGACTTCATAACTTTTTGTTGTATTGCTGTTTCCTGCTGCATCAACCGTTGTTATTACTGAATAATTTATTCCCTCTGTTGATCTTTCAACAGTAAATGATTTGCTGTTTATCTCGTTGGTAGTTTCCCATTTTATTTTTACAGCATTGCCGTTTAATGCCGCCTGAAAAGAAAGCAGTTTAACCGGCAGCACCACGGTGGCTTCTTCAATACTGAATGCATTAAAGCGGATACTTTCATCTCTTAAATCTGCGGGATTATTTAAACTGCGGTAGATGCCCCACTTTGGTCTGATGAAATCATTGGTTGGGCGGATGGTCATAATATCAGCACTGGAATAACTGAGGATGGTTGCATTATCGCTTACTCTTTTTATTACTATAGAGTATGTTCCATGAGCACCCACTCTTACAATTTCTGTTGCCTCAACCCACACGCCGGTAAATAAAGAAAGATTAACAATAGCCACTTTCGTTGTGTTATCATGAATCAGTTCCAGTTTATTTGGGCTTCCTTTACGGGGCGTTAAAGTAAACAGTGGAGTTCCATCATCGCCACCTACCGGCTTTATCTGGTGTATATGTGTAAATGATGATGAAGGTTGGAAACCCGGTGCCAGCCTGAATTTCCATTTGTAGGTAATTGTTTCGCCCAAAGTGCCAATAAGATTTGCAGGAGACTGATCGTAGGTTTTAATCTCAATTCGTTCCCTGTCTAAATTTATGCAGCGGTCATTGTCTTCTGCAACATGACTGTAAAATTCAAAAACATAAGTATTCAACTCTGTGTCAAAAACTTCTGCAATATGCCTTCCGAAAGATGGATGAACACATTCCGGATTTTCAACCACATCATAACCCGGTGCCAATACACTGTTTATTAGTTCATAAGTATTACCCGGGCCATCGGCATTCAGTGTTACTGCCTGTGCGGTTGCCCCGGCAATCATCAGCATACAAATACCGAAAATAAAAGAAGCTTTATATGTGCTATTGTTTTTCAAATTATTTTGTCTCAAACCCTTTGATAGATTTTATAAATGCCATGATGGCTTTGTTAACTTCGCTGTTCTTTTCTTTTTCAAACTTGCCATGCAGGCCCCCTTGCACTGTCATAAATTCTGTTTTAACACCAGCTTCTACTAATTTATCATGCAGCTTAACCGATTGCTGGTAAGGTACCGTTGGGTCGGCATCGCCATGTACAATAAATGTTGGCGGGCTGTTTTTATTTACATAGGTGATAGGAGAAACAGAAGCTGCAAATTTTTCATCTTTAGCCTTATCGCCTAACCAGCGGGTTGCAGATTTGCTGGTAAGGTCTTTCCCATACCCCCAATCCCACACATCGGTAATGCCATACTTGTCAATGATGGCAGCCACTTTAATATTCTCTACACCGGAGCAGTTACCATCAAAACGATGATCGTTTGCAAGTAAGCCACCCATTAAAGCGAGGTGACCACCCGAGCTTCCGCCCATGATCACAATTCGGTCCACATCAATATTTAATGCCTTTGCATTTTTAATTAAATAGACTAAAGCACAACGGGTATCCTCTACAGCAGCCGGAGCAGTAGCCTGACCGGTTAAGCGGTATTCAATATTTGCAACCGCAAAGCCAGCCTTAAAAAAAGTACTGAAGCCCGTTTGCGATTCTTTTACACCATGGTTCCAGCCGCCACCATGAATATTGATTAAAACAGCAGTAGGCCTGCTTGCCTTTGGATCGTTGTAAATATCCATTTTGCCTTCCCAGTCTTTTACCCTGGTATATACAACATTCAGATGTGCGGCATAACCGGCCGGGTATTCTATAGGCTTATATGTAGTATCTGTTGTCTCTTGTGCAAAAGCCGCAACAGAAAAAATACTCAGCAGTGCGGTCATTATTTTTTTCATCTCGCTATTTTTTAATTTATCTATTCAAAAAAAAGTCTGGTAAAAATATTTTTGTTGCTATCTTTTATTTTTTCAGCCTCCTTACGGTAATTATCTTCCTTAAATTTGTCGGCAGCAATTAAAAGCAGGCGATAAAATTCATCCGGCTTATAAGGGTTTATCTGTTGATATTCCCACTTTTTCCCTTCGGTTACAAAGGGCTGCAGATAGTCAATTGCTTTTTTTATACTACCTCCACCTGCAGTCTGGTAATGCCATAAATCAATACCTTTCGTTTCGGCTGCGGTTGCCAAAAAGCTCCACGCTTCCAGGTTAAAAGTTGAGTAACTTAATGCCAATGTGCGTTCAAGCTCTAATGGCTGTTTTCCGTCGGATTCAACCTGGTAGGCCATTCTGGTAAAATCACTTTGCAGCATTTTTTCTGCAATGGAATTTTCGCCGCAAAAAAGTGCGATTGTTACAATCTGCACGTCATAAAATGTACCGTGGTTGTTTTTTGATTCGGCTTCGCTCTTTCCATTTTTACTGGTACGCATCCATTTTAAATAGCTGGAGAACCATTGTTTTACAGCAACTTCATCGGGCTTTTTCCATTGAGCTGAGGCTCTCAGCAAACCTACCGCATCCAGCACCTGTGGCAACAGGTGCGTATCAATTATGCCACTTTTGTTGCCGGTATCAATGCCGGTACGTATCTGTGAATGGTTTAGATTAGGTGCCATACATGTCGCGGTATCAATAAACCACAGCCTTATCAGATTGGCACTTTTTTCAGCATACTTTTCTTCATCTGTAAAATAATAAGCCCATGATAAAGTATTTATTGCACTTATAACGTCGTCAAAATTTTTATCGTCGCTTATTAAATCATTTGCGGGATTCTTCTGACCATCCTTTCTTATATAGGGCTTCCCATCTGGCTTTGCAGAGTCGGGCCAGAAATATTTTGCCATGCTCAGGTATTCGTGCATATTACCACAAGGTGGCGCAACATTTTTATCCATTACGGTACCAAAATGTTGTGGTAATAATTTGTCGGCCTGTTTAGACAACTGCTTTATATTTTCGGCGGTAGCTTTATCAGATACAGCATTTTTCTTTACAGCAGCAACCTTTTCAGCATTAACCAAATACAATTCCGGTAATTGCTGCGCAGATAATTTAACTGTCGAAAAAATTATGAACACTATAAAAAAATAACGGCTTTTCATTTTATCTTTTACGTTTGATTTTTTAGTACCCCGGGTTTTGTGCAATTACTAATTGCGAATTGGTATCAATTTCGTACTGCGGAATTGGCAACAACAATTTGTTGGTTGTAACGTAAGATTGCAGAATTGCCAACGAAGTAACCGGGCTGTACTGAGAATAATGACTGACAAATTCTTTTGCAAAATGATCTTTCATCGTTTGTTCGGCTGTGATGGTAGTCATCGTTTTATTAAATCGCACTAAATCAAACCAGCGTTGGTTCTCAAAAGCAAATTCAAATCTTCTTTCGTCAGATAATGCCTTTTCAAAAGTGGCTACTGAATTCACCGACGCAGGCAAAGACCCTAAACCGGTACGTACCCTTACCTGGTTGATGAGTGCAATGCTCGAAGGCGTATAACCTTGTGCCTCAGCCATCATTAAAATAATATCGGCATAACGCAACACCGGCCAATCGCTTTCGCCATCATTAGGGGTAACAACAGGAGTAAGATATTTTTTTACATACAAAAGTTTTGTCGGACCAAAAGAGCCCATACAAACTGTTTTTCTTGCATCTGCGGTTGTTAATGCCGTGTCAATATCATTGGTAGGATAATTATATCCCAGACCTGAACCGTTGATAACTGCCGGATTGCTGCCAAGGGGCGCAAACTGGTTACCAAAACTTGAACCTAAACCAAGGTTTCCGGTTTCATAGCGTACTGTAAACATAATCTCGCTGTTCATTTCGTTGCTTGTAGAAAATACATTTGCATAAGTACTTTGCAATGAATAGCCACTGTTCGTAATCACATCCTGTAATAGCGGTATAGCCGATGGTTTATCGTTTAGTGTTAGATAAACTTTAGCCAGCAACCCTTTTGCTACC
Source organism: Chitinophagales bacterium (assembly GCA_038328115.1). Taxonomy (GTDB): domain Bacteria; phylum Bacteroidota; class Bacteroidia; order Chitinophagales; family Chitinophagaceae; genus Ferruginibacter. The sequence continues at coordinate 48,315 of JBBQLS010000002.1, read as the reverse complement.
CACGCATTTACTTTGCCTGTATTGGCTGCAGTAATCTGAGAAAATTTGGCAGCACTTAAATAACCCGAGGCTGTAGTTAAATCTGCTTTAATCAATTTATAAATATCATCAACAGTAGAACGGTTAATGGTTTTAGCCTCCTCTGCAGTAACTGGCGTATGTATCAAAAACACACCGCCATATAAACGCACCAGGTTAAAATAACTATTGCCTCTTAAAACCATGGCTTCGCCTGCCATTTGTTTTCTTAAAGAATCTGAAATGGGTATAGTTATCGGATTTAAAGTAAACGCTCCCGAAGCCGGATCATAAACCACGCCAAGATTTTGCAAAACAATATTGCAGGTTCGTATAGCGAAGTAAGTATTTATCCAGTAGTTGTACACTCCTGCATGGCCGGTGGAAGGAATAAATTCATCCAGGTCACTCAAGTCTCTGTTGGTGGTATTATTACTGGATGGTACACCCTGGTCGCTATTATCGCTCCGTAATTCAGTAACCTGCCACTCGTAAAACATGGGTTTTTGCAAGGCATTGTAGCAACCGTTTAAACCTGTTTGCACTTCGGCCGCGGTTGTATAGTAAGTGGCGCTGTTCACGTTACTCTCCGGATATAAATCAATTACCTTTTTGCAGGAAACTAAAAGAGTGAGTGACAATAAGATTAATAAATATCTCATAATATAAGTTTTTAAAAATTAGAAATTCAAATCAAGCCCGATCAATACAGAACGGTTTATAGGAAAAGCACCACGCTGGTAACCATCTATTAGCGGGGATGCATAGGCACCTGAGCTATTTCTGCCTTCAGGATTTAAACCTGTATAACCTTTAGGAAAATGATAATAAAGATTCTGAATAGAGGCGTAAAGCCTTGCCGACTTTAACTTCAGCCTTTTTATACCTTTAACAGGTATCGTATAGCCCGCAATCACTTCACGCAAAGCCCAGTAGGATGCGCTGGTGATCAGGTAATCGCTTTGTGTCCATGCATTGGTATATCCATTTGTAAAATAGGGTGTCTTTCCATCACCGGGATTAGCCGGGCTTATCCACCTGTTTTCGTTAAAGGCACGGTTATATTTTCTTGCTTCATTATAAAATCCATCTCCGTTCATCATCTGGCCGCCCTGCACACCCTGGAAAGTGAAACTTAAATCGAAACCGCCAAGGGTAAAATTATTGGTAATGCCCCAGTTAAAGTCAGGATATGGATTTCCAAGAACCGTTCTGTCATTAAGATCTATAACACCATCACCATTTATATCCTTAAACTTTAAGGCACCTGGTGTAAAGTAGCCTGAAAGGGTACTGGTTTGTCCGCTGGCAATGGCTGCATTAACTTCTGCCTGAGATTGCCAGATGCCATCTGTTTTTAAACCATAGTATTGTATCAGCGGGCCCCCAATCTGGCTTAAATAGCCATCAAGCCTTTCACCTGTACTCAGCAATTGTGTTTCGTCGCCCAATTGCAATAATTTATTTTTTACATGCGAAATGTTGGCGGATGTTGTCCATTTGAAATTTTTTCTTCTGTAATTGTTGGTAGTAAGTTCCAGTTCAATACCATCGTTTTGCAACTTGCCAATATTATTAATTACCAGTGGTACACCGGTTATTCCCATGGCCGCCTGCTTTAATAATAAATGATCTGTTTTAGAACGATAAACATCCAGGCCAATGGTAACTGCATTTTTAAAAATGGTAAGATCGAAGCCACCGTTATAAGAAAATGTTCGCTCCCAGGTAATATCTGGATTAGAGAGAATAATAGACGACGGAGCAACGCCAATGGTAGAAGTTCCGTTGCCGCTACCGGTAGGATAATTAGCCAGATACAATTGATCAAGCCATAAATAATCAGGAATATTATTGTTACCTACTACGCCGTAACTTCCTCTTAATTTCAGATTATCAATCCATTTTACATTTTGCAAAAACTTTTCCTTACTGGCTATCCAACCTACAGATACAGACGGGAAGGAACCCCATTTATGTCCGGGTGCAAATTTAGAACTACCATCAGCCCTAAAACTTGCGGATAATAAATATTTATCTTTAAAACTATAGTTGATACGGCCAATGTAGGACAACAAACCAATTCTTGTAACAGAGTTAAAAGTAAGCGTCGGGTCCTGCGATACACTACCGGCAGAACTTAAAGAAGTTACGTTATCACTCAAAAAATTAGTAGCTGTTACCTGCTGGTTTTCTATACTTGTTTTTTGTGCAGTAAAACCGGCTAATACATCCAGTGAGTGTTCTTTAAATCTCTTATTATAAGTAAACGTATTTTCATTCAACAGGTCAAAATAGGTACGATCGGTATAAATGCCTTTACTTGGTGCCCCAATCGCACTTGAATTACTTTTAGAAAAATCAAGCCCCTTGGTATAGTCCAGATAAGCACTCACTAAAGTTTTAAAATTTAAACCAGGAATAATGGTATAGGTAAGATCAACAGAGGATAAAATCCGGTAATCTTTGGTGGTTATTTTTTCTGTTTGTAAAATGGCGTACGGTGAGTTGTTTGCACTGGTGCTTAGAGAAATAGCAGTAGTAGCAGGATTTGTGAATGTACTTCCATCGGGCATGATACCACTGTAAGGCAAATTATTAAATACACGGGGCTGTGCATAGTCGCCAACCATCAGCCCTGCATTGGCAGCGTTTTGCTTAACAAAAGCTATTTGCGCATCATTCAAAGTCAAAGGAAGGTAAGAAGCTATCCTGGTAAAGTCGGTAAAACTTGTTGAAGGCCGCTCCCTGGTAAAATACGAGGGATTGATATTTATGTTGAGTTTCATTTTTTTACTCAACGCAATGTTTACTTTGCTCCGCATATTAAATCTTTCATACTCGCTGTGTTTAATCATCCCCTGGTCATTTTGATAAGAACCGGATATATAATATTTAGTAGCAGCAGTACCTCCTGAAACACTTAATTCCACATTTTTAAGCTGTGCCGATCTTAAAGCTGCATCTTGCCAATCGGTTGCATAACCACCATTTAAGCCATTCTCCAGCAGGTAAGCAGCTTTTTCTGCAGTACTTGCAAAATTTCCTTTTGCAGTTATTTGGGCAGTAGTGGCATAATTTCTCCAGCCGGTATCTGCAAAACGAAGTGCAGCTTCATAGTATAGCTGGTTTGTGTACTCACTTGTAGTCATAATATCATATACTTTATAGGGGCTTTTTGTACCCCACGACATTTTCAGGCTATATTTAGTTTTTTCAGATTTTCCGGTTTTTGTTGTAATTAGTATTACGCCACTGGCTCCTCTTGAACCGTAGATTGCCGCAGATGCAGCATCCTTTAAAACCTCCACTGATTCTACATCCGACATATTTACAAATGCCAAACCATCCGGTACAGGATGGCCATCCACTACTACCAGCGGCGTCTGACCTGCGCTAACAGAACTGATTCCACGAACCTGTACTTTAGGGTCGCTACCAGCCTCAGACGAAGTATTCTGTACCTGCACCCCTGCAATTTTTCCCTGCAGTGCCTGGTCTAACCGGGAAACGGGCGACTCGTCCAGCTTTTCATTTTTATACTTTGATACGGCACCGGTTACGCTTGATTTCTTCTGCGTACCATATCCAATCACAACTACTTCTTCAGCAGCAGTGTTAACAGGCACTAATGTGATATCTATGTTTGTTCTGTCGCCGATTGTAACCGTTTGAGGTTCAAACCCAACATAAGAAAAGATTAACACACTCACATCTTTATTAACGCTTATAGCGTATGTACCATCTGCCCCGGTTGCCGTTCCGCCTTTTTGTTTATCGGCTAAAACGTTTACACCTAACAGCGGCTCGTTACCCGTTTTGCTTATTACTTTACCGGTAATTGTTTTCTTTTGTGCAATAACAGCACCGCCTGCAAAGAGCATCAGTAATAACAGGCATTGAATTTTTTTCATAATAGCAGTTTTATTTTTTACGAAAATTTTATTTTTAGTACAATAGATTAATTCTTAAACGGCTTGCTTTTTCTCCGGCTAATTGCTTCAGCGATTGCGGACAATCACTGCAATTAAAATGTTTGGCAGCTTCCATCAGTAACATGTATCCATCTTCAAAATCGTAAGGCTTTATTTGCTGGCCTTCCCATTTTTTTGTGCTGGTTAAATAAGGCTTTAAAGCTTCAAAAGGTTTTTTTAAAGATTTTCCTGATGGTGTTGTGAGGCTCCAGAAATCTACACCCACTTTATCGGCCATGTTGGCAATATTGAAAAATGCTTCCAGCGCAAATGCAGAGTAATGCAACGAAATGGTTCTTTCCATTTCCTTTGGAAGAAAACCATCTTCATCAATCTGGTAATCAAGCCTGCCGGCAGCATTGCTGATTATTTTTTTAGCCAGTTCTTTATCACCGGTAAACAATGACATCGCTAACCTGTCCGCATCATACCAGGCACCATGATTATTTTTTGCATTCAATTCGTCCAAGCCAATCTTACTTGTCTGCATCCAGTTTAAAAAATCAGCAAACCATTTTTGCATGCCGTTCTGATCTTGTGCTGTCCAGAACTTTGATGTTTGGATTAAACCAATAGCATCAATCAGTTTTACAAAATGGCGTGCGTCAATTATACCTGCTCCCCTGCCATCGTTTACACCTTTTATAGCCTGTGCATAATTCAGGTTGGGATTCATTTTTGTTGCCGGATCCAAAAACCACACCTCCATTAATTTTGCAGCATGCGCTGCATAAACATTATCGTCCGAAAAATAATAAGCCATAGCAAGTGTACTTACCTGTTCACATAGTTTAGGCATATAATCCTTGTCCTTATAATCTTTAACCTCGGGGTTGGTTTGGCCGTCTTTGCGTATGTAAGGAAGTCCGTTTGCTTTTGCAGGGTCGGGCCAGAAATACGGAGCCAGGCTCATGTAATCGTGTTTATCGCCACTGGGTGGTATGTTTGTTTTTTCCATTACACTCACGGTGCCAAATTTCATCGCCTTGTCTGCATCCTTTATTAACAGCTTGTAGGTTTCCGTAAGCACAGGATCGCTTTTTTTAATTGCAGCTTTATTTTTTTCAAGCGCAGCTAAATTCAAAACATACACTTCTGTATTCGCAGGTAGCGTCGCCGGAGCTTTTGCTGCTGCACAACTGGCAAACACAAAAACGATTAATATGAAAAGGTTTTGTTTCATTATATTATTTATCATTTAATAAATGCTATCTTTTTAAATAAATTAACATTATATCCTTTAATTGTTACGATATAAATACCGGAAGGAAAAAATTGAGCAGGCAGATCGGTAGAAATAAAGCCTACCGGCATAAACAGGTTCTTTTTGGCGATTGGCCGTCCAGACATATCAAACACAACAATATCGCCGAGCACGGGTTCATTTGAGTAAACCCTCACTGTAAGATTACCGGCTGAATTTCTATATGCATTCATATATTTTTCACCGGTACCTGTTAAAGGCAATACAGTAAGCCTTCCGTTAGTATAAATAATATTGTAGTTGTTAGATGTTGCTCCCGATAATGTTATTGCATAATAACCGGGGGCAGAACCCAGATCTGCAATGGTAGAAGCTGCAACAGGTGTAAGTAAAACAGCCGATGTTTCGCCCAGCACAAAACCGGTATAGGTAATTGTAAATACAGGATTTGGCTGGCCTGTTATTCTAACCGTATCTAAAACTTTAATGGTAAGATTTGCTTTGTTTACCGTAAGTGTTCTGGTTACCGGTGTTGCCGGGAAAAAACCATCGTTACCAGCCTGCGAAGCTGTAATAACAGAAGTACCTGCACCCGTAATATGAATATTATTACCAATGATTGTTGCTACCAAAGGGTTACTGCTGGTATAGGTAATAGGTATTGTATTATTGGTACTTGTTGCACCTGCTAAAAAATCAGCATTGCCATAAGTTTTGGTAGCAGGCTGATTAAATGTTATAGTCTGATTTGTTTTAGGAACTACTGTTAGTGTTCCGTTTACATGCGTAACATTATAATTTGCTGCTGTTGCACCGCTTACAGTAATTGGATAAGTTCCGGGAGGCGATGCTAAAACTGCAGTTGTAGAAATCGTTGGTTGTGTTAATAAAACCGCCGATGTTTCACCCAAAACAAAACCGGTGTAGGTGATAGTTAAAGGAGGATTTGCAACCTGTTCAAATTTTGATTTATCATCGGCCTTAACAGTAAGATTTGCTTTATTAACCAAAAGCGTTTGGTTTGCACTTGCTGCAGGATAGTTACCATCCGTTGCCTGTGAAGCAGTAATTATTGTTGTTCCGGCACCAGTAATATGTATAAGCCCGCCAACAATTGTTGCAACCAGCGGATTACTACTGGTGTACACAATAAGTTGCGTTGTATTTAAACTGGTAGCACCGCCGTTAAAATCAGCATTGCCATAAGTTTTTGCTGCAATAGCATTAAATACGAATGGGTTTAACTGTGCAATTGCACCAGAACCAATAGGCGTAAAGCTGCTAATAGTTGCTGTGGCAATATTAGTTGCGTTGTTGGCTGTACCAATTGGTAAATCCCAGGATGTACCATTGTTTTTAATTAAACCAATTTCGGCATTGGTAAGCGTTGTGTAAGTTGAGCCTTCTAAGGCCGTGGGCCAGTTTATTTGTACGGTTGCATTGCCGGTACCGGCAATCCTGTTTATGTTCCATACTGCATCAACCATTCTTTGTTTCATATATGCAGGCAATGGCGTACCTGTTATTAAACCATTAGCTGTTATACCTGTAAATGTTGCAATGGTAAAATTTGACGAGGTTACTGTCGTTATAGTTACCGGTAAATAATGAACTGTTGTTCCAACAGGTATTGTTGTGCCAGCAGTAACGCCATCTACCTGAATTAAACTTTGAACGCCTGCGGCAGTATAATCGGCCGCGATATATTTTGTAGTGCCAAAAGTTCCTGTAATTGCGGCTCCGGAAAACAAGTGTACTAAATCAGCAGGGCGTAAAGTAAGTTTACCATTTACCAGTAAATGATTATAAATATTAACAGACACATTAACTGTAATGTTGGCATTAACCTCAACATAACCGGCATCAATAGTAGTTGCTGATGAACCAGAAGTAATACCAAAAGGTTTTGCGGTAGCACCGTTAATTATATAATTGGTTCCGGATTGATAGCTTTTATTACCAACTACCACAACACTTCCGGTAAGGCTATCCATACCATTTGTATTTGCCGTAACCATGGTTGCCGTATCGCTCGAAAAAGTAAATGTGGCACCGGTTACAGTTGATAAAGCAGGCTTAGATAAAAGCACTACTGCATTTGATGATGAAAAACCAATTACATTAGTATTGGGCGCCAAACCGTTTCCGGTAACTTTTACCCCGGTATTTCCGCTTAACAAACCTACCACATTTGAAATACGGTAGGAGCCCGCGGTTACATCGCCTGCAACGGTTGGTGTAGTCAGCACGGTATTAACCCTTGCCGTAAAAACGCCAGGGCCGGTCAAGGTGTTGGTGGTTCCAAAATCTGTTTTTCCGTAAATATCAGATCCGCCTAAAACATTTAATGTTCTTGCTAACGTTACATTACTGAAGTTTGCTACTGTAAAATTAGGCAGATCGATAGTACCCGTACCGGAAATCGTTTGTGGAGTATTGCCACCCAAAACAACTGTGTTTGTACTACCACCCGGACCGTTTAAAGTACCGTTAACTGTTAAATTTCCAATTACCGGAGTAACCCCACTTGTATGGGTTATAAAAGTACAACCTGCATCTATAGTAAGGTCGCCAATGCGGTCTGAAGGACCATCGGCTGTAATTGTAGCGTTGTTCTTAATAAATACATTTCCTAAGCCTTTGCGGTTAGTCCATGAAGAACTGGCATAGGCTCCTGCTCCACCATAAATGGTATTTGAAAGCATGAAATACAAATTACTTCCTTCGTCAAAATTAGTGAACTGAACAGTTGAACTGCTACCGATAGGGCTTCTACCAGTATAGTAATAACAGGAAGACCCGGATTTAAACCTTACGCCATCCTGCACCGAACCATTAAAACCAGACGTGGCCGATGAATCTGTGATATGGCAAACTGAACCGCTTGCAAAGACGACATTGTTTGCCACTGCAGCGGTAAAATAACTTCGTGTATGCACACTAGTGGAAAGTGGGCTTAAATAAACAGTACCGCTGATTAAAGCCGTAGCGGATGCAGATACAACGATTGATACATCGTAGTTATAAATGGCCTGGCCAAGTGTAAGTGTACAGCCGGCACCAACAACTAAATCATCTGTAGCAGTTCCGTCGCCATTTATGGTAATGGCAGCACTACCTACAGACGCACGACCAATATTTACTAACGCACCATTCTGAAGAATAAGCCTGCCAGAATTTGTAGAACTTGCCGTTGCTAAAACCAGGCCGGTTGTTGGTATTGTACCGCCAATATTGCTACCATCAAAGATTAATATATCGTCAGCAGCGGCAGCACCCCGTGAGGTACCCGTTCCGTTTAAGGCAGTATTCCAGTTACTGTTGGCTGTATAGCTTGATGACGCACCTCCAACCCAGTAATAAGTAGTTTGGCCGTACATCATTCCCGCAGAAATCATCAGCGAAATTGTAAATAGTATTTTTTTCATATTGCAGCTTTTAAGTCGTTTGGTTCTGACTATTTTCGAAAATCAATTAGTATTATTTATTATTAATAAAATCTTCACGCATAGGACTGAAAACATCAATCAGCACGCCTGCTTCTAAACAAACGGCACCATGCACGGCATTTGACGGAATGTAAAAACCATCACCGGCATTCAGCACTTTTTTAACGCCTTCAATTTCCACTTCAAAGCTTCCGCTTTCTATATGGGTTATTTGAGAATGGTAATGCTGGTGTAATGTTCCCACTCCTCCTTTTTCAAACTCAACTTTTACAACCATAAGGCTATCATCGTAAGCCATAATTTTCCGCTTAACGCCTTTGTCCATTTGTTCCCATGGTATCTCTTTGTTTTCAATAAATACCTTTGTTGTTTCTGCTGTTCCCATTTTCTTAAATTTTTTTAATTAAGATTTGTTTGGTTTATTATAATTTTTTTCCGTCGAATAAAACAGTGAAAGGTCCCGTCCAGCTTATTCCCTGCGCACTATGCACTTTACTTTTATCAAAGTCATTATTGCATTGTGCTATCTGCAATTTTTTATTTCCAACTATAATTTCTGCCACAGAAAAACCGGCATCATTCTGTAAAAGTTTTATCTGCTTAACAGATGGATAGGCATCGGTTGAAAATTCATACACCGGATCATAATTTCCGTGTATTTCAATCACACTTACAAAAGATTGATCCTTTCCATTCTTTCTGATAATAAATGCAGGCTCGTGCCGCAGATTAAAATCGGGATCGTTGGCACCTGTTCTGGTATAAAATATTTTAGCCGTATCCTGCACCAGCGTTGAAATACTATAATAAGTGCCTTTGTTTAAAAAAGTTAATTGCACGGTTGTATCTGTGGCAGTTGCCTCGGCTTCATTCCACAAAAACTGGTATCCGTTTTTCTTACCCAAAGGTTCCAGTTTTTTAGAATTTGATTTATATTTTACAGATGTATTGATTAAACTACCGCTATATTGAAACGGTAAATCATACTGATGTTCCGCATCTGATTGAACATTAAAAATATCAGCAATCATTTTTTTTCCATCGGGTAACTGCAGCATATACAATGTGCGCTGCATGTGGGTATTTTTATAAGCATTATCTTCTTTTGCAGCTACCACCTGCACTGCAGGGTTTGTATAATTGCTGAATAGTTTATCCGAATGAAAGTTCTGTGCAATGTCTTCCTTACCTGCGAAATGACTTGTCTCATCCATCACAATAGTATTATGGGCAATGGTTTGTGCCGCATAGGCCTTATTTTCCGGCAGGTAACGCCCCCCCCATTTCTGTTCAATACCAATAAAACGAACAGATCCATAATTGGTTATAATTTCATTTCCTTTATCGTACAACATTATACCAAGCTTATCAAAATGCCCGTGCGAAAGGCCATGAGACGTGTATTTAAAAAGCATACTTGTCAAATCCGCACCTTTCCCATTTCTAAAAACAGAAATGCCACCTTCGTCTCCATGCACACCATCTGTACTCTCAAAAGATTTATAATCAAAATAAGCCGGAACCGTTTTACCAGATGCAAGGGCAGCCGCAATAGCGGTACCGCCATTATTCAGCATCACCCGGTTTTGTTTTTTTGCTACAAATAATTCATTTTTATCAGGCCCATAAACATTCCAGAATATATCAATGGCAGATACCAGTTCATTCGATGTGTAGTCCTTATCTTTAATTGCATCATTAAATGGTAAAAAAGAACCGTCAGTATTTGTTTGTTGTAAACAGGTAAGCAAGGCCTTTTGAAGAATACGATCGCGGTGTTCAAATATTTTTAAAGATGGGTTACTGTTATTCAGCGCATTTGCAAAAAGTGCATAAGGCAAAATTGCATAACGGGTGTAGTAAGGGCCTTCGGTGTAATATCCATCGGGCGAAAAAAGATTGTCCATCAGCGCCAGGAAACCACGCTTACCATCTTTAGCTGTGCCTTTCAATGCCATATCAATATAATCCTGATTATTGGTGGCGATGCCGATAATACCAACACCTGCGGTTGCCCATACTGCATGATTGTGAATCAGGTTGAACCAATCTTTCAGGTCGTGGGTAAAGAAATCAACTTCTGGTTTAAATGCACCCTGCTCAATAGTTTTTCTTTCTGCAGGAGTTAATGAATTATAAACTAAATCATAAGCCATGCCTGCATATACCATCCAGTTGGCATCGTTTAAAGCCTGCCAGAAAATACGGCCAGGCGAACTACTGGTAGCTTCAGGATGATTTTTTAATGTTGGATTTAAAGCGGCGTATTTAAGCATCATATCCCTTACAAGCTTTGCATATTTTGCATCGCTGGTAAGGTTATATAAAATACCACTTTTAAACATCAGTGTGTAATTAGCCTTATGTTTATCGTGGGTGTAACCGCCTGCAGGGTCTTTTGGAAGAGGCACATCTATATCTTTACCAACCCATTGGTCAACATCGTTTTTAATATCAAGGTAAGATTGGTTGAGCAGCGGATATTTAGTAAGATTTTTTTTAACCTCCGCAGCTTCGTTCTTTGTAAAAAAAGTGCAGGGATGCTGTGCTTGCAAAAACACAGGAATAAAAAACAAGCATAGCAATTTTAAAATTCTAATCATCTTTTGCAATCGTTATATATAATTCATGTGCCGTTAACACATAAGCTTTTTCAAAAAAAATCTAAATAAAATAAGTTCCCCCGTTAATCTCCACACTTTCGCCATTAATAAAAGAAGACGAATCACTCGCTAGAAATAAAACCAAATCCCCAACTTCTTCTGCTTTGCCCTCTCTTCTTAATGGTGTGCCCGCAGCCACATTTGTTCTTATTTCAGGCTTTGTAAACGTATCGTGAAAAGTAGTACTGATCATGCCCGGAGAAATGCAGTTAACACGTATACCTTTTGGTCCAAGTTCTTTTGCCATACCTCTTGTAAAAGTAAGTACCGCACCTTTTGCCGCAGCATAAGCAGATGCCCCTCCGCCTCCGCCATCTCGTGCAGCCTGAGAAGAGAAGTTTACAATCGCTCCACCTTCAGTCATATAAGGAGCTACCGCACGTGTTACCAGGTAAACTGATTTAAGATTTACGTTCATTATAGCATCCCAAAATTCTTCGTCCAGATCAGCTAATGATTTTCTGCCCATTAAACCACCTGCAACATTCACTAAAATGTTAATCACATTTCCGTATGCAGCTGTACATGCATCAACCACCCCTTTTACGTCTGCAGCTTTCGTCATATCACCATGAACAGCAATTGCTTCGCCACCTGCATCTTTTATCATTTTAATGGTTTCATTTGCCTGGTCTTTGTTTCCAAAATAATTAACACAAACCTTGGCTCCTGCGGCCGCAAGTTTTAACGATGCCTGGCGGCCGATATCTCTGGCACCTCCTGTAACTATTGCAACTTTTCCTTTCATATTTGTCTTTATTTTTTGATTATCTAATTATCTATCTCATTTAATATCCCTTTATGGTAAGGGAGCAGGAATATTTTGAAAAACAGCAGTAGTTTTTCAAGCAAACCGTTAACTGCATCAACAATACTAAGGCTTAAAAACCGGCATTGATTCTTTTGTGTCGTTTTAAATTTTCTAATTATTAGTTCAAAATGGTTAATAATATTCAGCCATTTATATCATTTGCAAACATTTTAATAAATTTTTAGTACCGGTAACGGTACCGGTAACGGTACCGGTTTTCCCGAATTTATTAAAGGATTAGCTTTACAGTAACAACTTTAGCTAGATGATTAAACCCCCAACAATAAAAGATATCGCCCGGCAACTGAATATTTCAGTATCCACCGTATCAAGAGCCATACGCAATGCATCCGATATTAATCCTGAAACTAAGAAGGCCGTATTGGCTTTGGTAGAAGAATTAAACTACCAACCCAACCAGCTGGCTTTAAGTTTAAGAAACAAGCAAACACATACGATCGGTGTTATTGTTCCCAATCTTGATTATGTATTATCCATGATGGTAAGAGGTATTGATGAAGTAGCACTGGAAGCAGGTTACACCGTAATGATCTGTCAGAGTAATGAATCATTTGGCAGAGAAATTTTAAACACCAGGCGGTTGCTTGAAAGTTTGGTTGATGGCTTTATTATTTCTGTATCAAGCGAAACAAAAACCTTTGAGCATTTTAAAAAAATACAGGAAAAGAATATCCCCATGGTTGTTTTCGACAGGGTAACGCCCGAACTAAAAGCGCCCAGTGTCCGTATAGACAATGAGGGTGGTGGCTTTCAGGCTACAGAACATTTAATAGAACAGGGATACAAACGTATTGCTCTTTTAGCCGGACCCAAAAATCTCGATATAAGTAACCGGCGTTTGGAAGGCTACCTGAACGCATTAAAAAAGCACAAAATTAAGATAGATAACGACCTTATTATACATTGCGACTTTAACCAGGACTATGCTTTTTTTGCAACAGAAGAATTACTGGCTATGAAAAAAAGACCCGATGCCATTTTTACCATCAGTGATAGAATGGCCATCGGTGCCATGCTGGCCATAAAAAAGAAAGGGTTGGAAATGCCACACGACATCGGACTGGTTGGGTTTAACGACGAGCCGATATTAAGTCTTGTTTCTCCATCCATATCCAGCGTAGAACAGCCTTCTTTTGAACTGGGAAAAATGACTGCCAAACTTTTTATTGAAACCATGCACAACAATACAGAGGAAGCCATCCCTGTAGAAAGAATATTAAAAACAACATTATTCATAAGAGAATCATCACAAAGAATATTAACTGGTAAAAACCGCTCAAAATAATTAAATATGCAAAAGACAATTTTATTAACCTGCCTGCTGGCTGTTACACTGTTTGCAAATGCCGTTACCGTACCGGTAAAAAATATAGACGAGCTTAAAAAAGCAAACGCAGCAGCTTTGCCCGGAGATATTATTGTACTGCAGAATGGCGAATGGAATAATGTTACCATGGCCCTGAATTGTAATGGCACTGCAGAAAAATTAATAACATTTAAAGCCGAAACCGCCGGTAAAGTAATAATAACCGGCAACTCAAAACTGCAGCTGGGTGGCAGTTTCATTGTGGTGGATGGATTTTATTTTACCAGAGGCTATGCAGGCAGTGATGCCATTATTAACTTCAGGATCAATAAAAATCAGCTTGGCAATAACTGCAGGGTTACCAATACCGTGATAAACGATTTTAATAACCCAAAAAGAATGGATGAAAACTATTGGATTTCATTTTACGGTAAAAATAACCGTGTTGATCATTGCAGTTTTCAGAATAAAAAAAACATGGGGGTGATGATCGCCATTATATTGGATGATGACAGAAGCCGTGAGAATTTTCATTCCATTGATCATAATTATTTTGGTTTCAGGTTACCATTGGCATCAAATTCAGGGGAGATTATTCGTGTGGGTGTTTCGGAACACAGCCAATACAATTCCAACACACAGATTACAGATAATTTTTTTGAACATTGCGATGGTGAGACCGAAATCATTTCCATTAAATCGTGCCGCAACTATGTTCGCAATAATTTGTTTAAAGAATGCCAGGGAAGTATTGTGCTGCGCCACGGAAATTACAATACCGTTGAAAACAATGTTTTTCTGGGTAATGATAAAGAAGGAACCGGCGGCGTACGAGTAATCAATAAAGGGCAGTGGGTGGTAAATAATTTGTTTTATAAATGCCGGGGCGAGTGGTTCAGGTCTCCACTATCAATTATGAATGGCGTGCCCAATTCTCCCGCCTTTAGATACGTAGCAGTAACCGAAGCAGTAATTGCAAACAACAGTTTTTATGAATGTTCTTCCATTGGTATTGGTATTGGCAGTGATACCGAAAGATCGGTACCACCAAAAGATGTACAGTTTTTGAATAACATATTTTATAACCATAGCGATAGCTTGATTTATACAGCTTATGATGATATAAGTGGTATAAGCTTCGCAGGCAACTTAGTCAGCAGTGCAGTAAAACAAAATACAGCAAATGGATTTAACAAGTCAAATCTGTCTGCAACAAACATTTCAAATATCAGCATACCAGCAGTATTAAGCATGCCGAAAAATAATGCCTTCGATTCTATTTATAAAGAAAGTAAAACAAGACTATTACAACCTCTTTCCTCTTCAGCAGGCTTTGCTGATGGCAAACTTTTCACGTCGATAGAATCCAATGCAAAAAAAGATTGTGGTGCCAAATGGTTTACAAATCCAAAGCAACCCCAAACTTTAAAAACAATAAATTGTGAAACTGCTGAATCAGTTATTGAGCAATTAAAAAAGAACGACGCCTCAAAACTCACTATCAATTTAACCGGAATAATGTATGATTTTAAAGAAGCTATTTTTATAACACAGGATGTAACTTTTACTGCCAAACAAAAAACGCCTATTAAATTTATGTATGCCTATCCATCTTACCTGGTTCAGGTAAAAGCCGGCAACACATTTATTTTAGATAAGGTAAGTCTCGATCTTTCTGCTGTAAACAATTTTATAACTACCGATACTACTGGTAGCAGCAACCACAGTAATTTTGTAATCAGTAATACCCGTTTTTTAAACCTTACCGGCAGCCTTTTAACTGCCGCCAAATACAGTGTGGCAGACAGTATCATCATTTATAACAACGTGTTTAGTAACTGTGGCGGAAAACTTTTCAACTTCACAAATGAAACCGATAAGAAAGGTTTATACAATGTTGAAATTTTCAGGATCAGCAACAATAGATTTTTAAATGGAGCAGGCCAGATACTGGATATGCTGCGGGGCGGCAACGATGAGAGCACGATGGGGCCATATCTCATCTTTTCGAAAAACACGGTTGAAAATTATTCAGGTGCAGGTAGTCTGATTCACCTTTTTGGCACACAGCGTTCTTTAATTGAAAAGAATAATTTTACCAACTGCAACACAGGCAAAACATTAATACAGTATGAGGACCTTGTAAGATCAGTTCATCTTTTAAGAAATAACAGTTTTGTTAAATCCGGAATTATTGCCGGTAACAAATTTGTTAGCAATACTAATAATACAATTCGATAAAGAATGCTTTATTAAATATTTGAAGTAAAGTAGAATATTGCTTGTTAAAAAAATCTTCTGAATCAGGTTTACTCAATTCAGTTTACAGATTCATTAGCGGCAGACTTAAATCTATATTGACCGGGATATTCCCAGTTCCAAACCCCGGAGCTCAGCCAAACCACGTAACCTGCCGATTGCACTATATCCCGGATATGTTTTTTTATGCAGATCATCCAGCATCTGGTGACCATGATCTGGCCGCATCGGTATTGATACATTTCTACGTTTCATCATCAATACAACTTCTTTTACTATAGCATACATGTCGGTATCTCCGTCCAAATGGTCTGCTTCATAAAAATTACCCGCACGGTCTCTTTTAGTATTTCGCAAATGCAGAAAATGAATATTATCCGAAAAATGTTGTATCATACTTACTAAATGATTATCAGCCCTTGCACCAAAAGAACCGGTGCAAAAACACAAACCATTTGCATTGGAAGGTATTGAGTTGATGATATCCAATACATCCCGTTCGGTACTTACTACACGTGGCAAACCAAGAACAGGATATGGAGGGTCGTCTGGATGAATGGCCATCTTGAGGCCACAGGCTTCTGCAACCGGCACTACCTGTTTTAGAAAATAAAAAAGATGCTGTTGCAATTGTTTTGCATTTATGCTTTCATAAGCTTTTAATGCTGTAAGAATCTGTTCAGCAGTAAATGAATCATCACTACCCGGCAAACCCAACATAGTATTATTGAACAGTTTTACTTTTTCCCCTTCACTCATGGTTTCAAACCTGGCGGTTGCTTTTTTAATTTCTTCGTCGGTATAATCCTTTTCAGCGCCCGGCCTTTTAAGTAAAAACAAATCAAAAGCAATAAAGGCTGCTCTTTCAAAGTATAATGCCTTACTGCCATCAGGCAAAGTATAACTAACATCAGTTCTCAACCAATCCAGTATAGGCATAAAATTGTAAGTAACTACTTTTAAACCACAGGAGGCTACATTTTGCAAACTGGTTTTATAATTTTCAATGTACAACTGAAAATTTCCTGTATGTTTTTTTATATCCTCATGTACAGGCAGGCTTTCAATCACTGCCCAGATGAGGCCTGCATCTTCAATCAGTTTTTTCCGGGCGTTTATTTCAACTGTTGTCCAGATTTCGCCAACAGGAACCTGATGCAGGGCTGTTACAATGCCGGTGCAACCTGCCTGTAGTATGTCCTGCAAACTAACAATATCATTTGGCCCGTACCACCTCATGGTTTGCTCCATCAACATATCTGTATGATTTTATTTTTGTAAGAAGTTACAAATGTAATAAAGCAAACTTATGCTGCTTTGTCTGGAATATTAAATGAACCGGCTGATAATATTTTCCGGGCTTTCCTGTCTGCCACTTATTACAGCAGGTTCTACGTTTTCTGCTGCATAGTTTCGCAGATCTTCCAATGAAAGCTTTACTTCTTCAGATTCCTTTCCTTTAGGAGTATCAAAAGAAACATTCCGGCCTTTGCGTATTCTTTCGAAGTCCGGTTTTTGTAAAATATTATCAATCAGGATTCAGGTAAACTATTACTTATAAGCAATCTTAATTTTGCTGACAATGATTGAACAAAAATTATGGTGGCTCTCTTTTTTGCAAATAATCAATTTTATTTGTTCCAGGTTATTTTCGAATTTTTTACATCACCTGAATTGGTTCCGATCATGATCTCAAAATCACCGGCCTCCCAATCATACTTCAGATCGTAATTATAAAATTTAAGATCGTTGGGTGTGATGCTGAAAGTTACAGTCTTTGTTTCTCCTGCCTTTAATTCAACCTTCCGAAAACCTTTTAATTCTTTCACAGGCCTGGTTACAGAACCTACTACATCGTGAATGTACAACTGCACTACTTCCTTTCCGGTATAATTACCGGTGTTGCTGACATTTACGCTTGCCGTTAATATTTGGTTGCCTTTTAAAGAAGTACTACTGAGTTTAATATCACTATAACTGAATGTTGTGTAACTCAATCCATATCCAAACGGATACACAGGATCGTTGGATACATCTAAATAATCAGAATGGAATTTCTCAAACCATTTGCCTTCACCTAATGGGCGGCCGGTATTTTTGTGGGCATAGTAAATAGGCACCTGGCCTACGTTCTGCGGAAAAGTGGTTGACAGTTTTCCTGAAGGATTTACATCACCAAACAATACATCGGCTATTGCATAACCGGCTTCGCTGCCACCAAACCATACATTCAATATAGCTGGCACATTATCATTTTCCCATTTCAATGCAAGCGGCCTTCCGGTAAATAAAACCAACACAACAGGCTTGCCTGTTTGTAATAAAGCTTTCAGCAAATCCTGCTGCGATTTGGGTATTGAAATATTACTGCGGCTGGAAGATTCTCCACTCATCTCGGCAGACTCACCCAATGCAGCAATGATTACATCAGATTCTTTAGCGATGTTCAACGCTTCCTGTAAGATGACTTCGGCAGAACGGCTATCTCTGTGCAAAGATTTACCAAACATGCCAGCCCTGTCTTCAAACAAACTGTCTTCATCAAGATTAGCACCACGTGCCTGCAAAATTTTAACCTGGCTGCCAACCACTTCTTTTAACCCTGTTACAAGCGATGTTGCTTTTGAAAAATTGGCTGCCACACTCCAGGTGCCGGGCATATTTTCTTTGTTATCTGCCAATGGACCAATCACTGCAATAGTTCCGCTTTTCTTTAATGGTAACACATTGTTTTTATTTTTCAGCAACACAAAACTTTGCGCCGCGGTAGCCCTTGCCTGCGCACGGTTCGCACTCGTGAATATCTCCGTTTTAGCACGGTTCTCATCGCAGTATTTATAGGGATTATCAAACAATCCCAGTTGATATTTTGCTTCCAGTATTCTTCTGCAGGCTGCGTCAATCTGGGCTAAGGTTACTTTTCCTTCTTTCATTGATTGCGGAGAATTGTTTAAAATACTTTCGCTCACCATGTCCATATCAATACCTGCCATCAATGCTCTTGCAGCAACTGTTTGGGTATCTCCTATTCCATGCGCCACCATTTCGGTGATGCCGGTATAATCGGTAACTACAAAACCTTTAAAGCCCCATTGCTTGCGAAGTACATCTGTCATTAACCATTTATTGGCTGTAGCCGGCACACCATCCACTTCATTAAAAGAAGCCATCACCGAAGCAACACCTGCATCAACTGCGGCTTTGTATGGTGGAAAATAATCGTTATACATACGTTGATGGCTCATGTCGGTAGTGTTATAATCACGACCGGCTTCGGCAGCGCCATACAATGCATAATGTTTTACGCAGGCCATGATGCTGGTATTCTTTGTATAATCGGTTCCCTGGTAACCCGTAACCATCGCTTTTGCAATTTGCGAACCCAGATACGGGTCTTCGCCGCTACCCTCTGCAATACGTCCCCAGCGTGGATCACGGGCAATATCTACCATGGGCGAAAAGGTCCAGTTAATTCCATCTGCACTGGCTTCGCTGGCTGCAATTTGTGCACTGCGTTTTACCAGGTCCATATCCCAACTGCAACTCAGGCCAAGCGGAATAGGAAACACCGTCTCGTACCCATGTATCACATCCATGCCAAAGAGCAATGGAATTTTTAAACGGCTTTGCTCCATCGCCACTTTTTGTACATCACGGATCTTTGCAACAGATTTTATGTTGAAGAGTCCTCCAACTTTTCCTTCTTTTATCTTTTTGGCAATATCAGAATTGCCGGCCTGACCGGTAGTTATGTCACCGGCGCCGGGCAAATTCATTTGCCCCAGTTTTTCTTCCAGTGTCATTTTCTTCATCAATGCATCAATAAACGGTTTCATTTTTGAATCCTGCGCCGTTGCCTGGTGCGAGCCCGCAACCAGCAAAACAATAATCAGTCTTTGTAACAATTTCATGTGCTGTAGTTTTTATTATTTCATTAAATATGGTTCTATTAATTTTTGCCAGATGGCATACCCCTTTGCATTCATGTGCAGGTTATCGCTCACAAAAATATCTGTTATCGGTTTACCATCTGCGCCAAGCATATCATTCCACACACTTACAAAAGCTGCGTTGTTTTTTTGCTTCAGGTATTTTTTTATGAGTTTGTTGGCACCCATCATCCTGTAGCGCATTTGCCAGCGGGACGGACTTGGCTTGAGCGATACAAATAAAACAGGCACCTCCGGCATCACAACCCTGATATCTGTGTACAATTTTTTAAACCGGTCAAATACAATTTGTGAAGAAACGGTGTCTGATGATGCCACATCATTTTCGCCGCAGTAAATAACAATTTGCTTTGGGTGATACGGAAAGATGATATCTTTCTCGTAACGGATCATATCTGGTAATGTTGAACCACCAAATCCCCTGTTAATAATTGTATAGTTTGGAAAGTAGTTTGCAACAGCTTCCCACTTTCTGAAAGAAGAACTGCCCACAAACAAAATAGCATTGGCTGGCGGGAATGAAGCCGCATCTTTCTTTTTAAAGCTTGCTATTTCATCTGCAAAAGGTTGAGCATTTGCAACAATTGCAAAACAGGTGATGGCAATCAGCAGGCTAATTTTTAAAAATAATTTTTTCATATTTTAAAATCAAAATATCATTAATACTTTTTACTGTCAGTCTGAGCTTGTCGAAGACGGGTTAAACTATAAAGTGCCGGTTTCGACAAGCTCAACCTGACAGCTTTTTAAGCTTATACAACCATTATTCTACAGTAATCGTTTTCACTTTCTCACTAACCCCATTCTCATTAATAGCCTCAATGGTAAAGTAATACGTTTTTTTACTGTCCATGGCTTTAAACCAGTACTCGTTAAAATCATGAACCATAATGCAACTGTACATTTTATCAGGCGCTGTGCCATAATATATATTGTAAGCAAAGGCGTTGTCAACCGGGTTCCATTTTATGTAAGCACTTCTTTTATCTTTTTCTGTTCTTAAAACATACATGTCTTTTACGGCAGTTGGTTTTGCACCGCCGCCATTACCAAAAACCCGCAGGCCACTGATGGCAAATTTTCCGGTGGGCATGTGTATATTTTCAAGCCTTATAAACCTTGCCTGCACAGGGGTTGACAGTTCAACATAATCATGCGGTACATCTTTCTTGTTATTGCTTTTATCAACCAAAATTGTCCACTTTTTTCCATCTAAAGAATAATACAATTTATATTGGTGATAAATGTTTGTCTGCCTTCCAATAAACTCCGCATCCTGGTCGGCGTAATTTATCTGCACAGCATTTACCGTTGAAACATTCCCCAGGTCACTCTGTATCCATTCTCCCTTATCTGCCGAAACTGCACTCCAGTAATTCTTTATATTTTCATCCACAGCATTGTTTGCACTGTGAGTAGCCAATGTTGATGAAACCGTAACAGGCTTTTTATAATTCAGCAACATCCAACCTGTGAAAGCTCCGGCCCCACCCCCCCAAAAAGGGGGGATTTGGGAGAGTGCTAAATATGAAAATTCTTTTTTTTCAGGGGGGTCTTTCAAAGCCCCTCTTTGGGAGGGGTTTGGGGAGGCCGGAAGATTATGCGGATAATCTCCAAACGAAGTATTGCACCACATTACATCATCCTTATCAAAACCTGCTGGCCAGATGCCCATTCTTCTTTCCCAGGTATTTTTTACGCAGATAATACTGGTTGATATATGCCAGTAATTTTTTTGATTATCCTGGAATGTTGCACCATGCCCGGCGCCTCTTGAAAACCCGCCGGGTTTAAAACTAAAAGGATCGCTTTGCGGAAAGGTTTGATGCCCGTCAAACAAAGGCGCATCACTCATCACAACACCATCTGCATAACCACTCATTTCTGTTCCGGGTGCGCCGTACTGAAAATAATATTTCCCATTATGTTTTGTCATCCAGGCTCCTTCAATAAAAGGATCCAGAAAAGTATTGTCCATATTTTCACCAAAGCGCTGCCAGCCATAACGCCAGTCCTGCAACATATACATGGGCATGCGTGTGCCTATTGGTTTGAATGTTTTTCGGTTAAGCTCTACACCATAAGTTGGATACACATTACTGCTGCCATTGTACATATACAACCTGCTGTCATCATCGGTAAAAAATGCAGGATCCCAACCACCGATCTCCAAAGAATCAACAATAGGAAACCACTCATTGTCTTTGGGATTGGTACTACCCCATAGTGTAAAATTTTTGGTATAGGTAGAACCAAAAACAATCATGGTATCGCCGATGATACCAACAGCTGGCGCACAAAGATCATCTTTGGTATTGTTCCAGGGGCGTAAAAAATTATGGGTATTAAATGTCCAGGTGCTCATATCGTTGCTGTACCAATACCCTCCCTGGTTGGTAGTAAACATGTAAAAGTCTCCTTTATAATTTACGATCACCGGATCGGCTGTAGCACGGTGTTTGCCCCATGCTGTAAAACTTTCGTGAGGAGTGTAACCGTAATCTACATTTACAGGATTGCAGTAGGTTTTGTTTTGTGCTGATATTTTCAAAGAGAGAAATAAGCCAAGCACAAACAATATTTTTATTTTTTTCATCCTCGGAAACTTTTTTTAATTAACCATTCTGCGAAATGCTACTCATGACAAGTGTTTTAAAGAACCAATTTTTTACAAAATTGAATTCAACCACAAATACCCGAAGACATAAAGGAAAATGCATAGCATTTTTCTACTTCGTGCCTTTGTACCTTGCTGGCAAAACCTTTTCCCAGCGAAGCTGAGAAAAAATCTCTCGCCATTTACAGCTTCTCCCCACTTTTCGGGAAGAGCTCAAAATATTGTTTTGAGTGCCTCAGACTGACAGTAAAATTGAATAACCATTCCATACGCCCAAGCTAGTCTTTCAACCACGGACTTTCAAAATTTAATTTCTTTAATCCTTCTTTTATTTCCGGGCAACTCATAAATAATTTCCAAAGTAAACCAGTTCTATAATTTTCCATCATCACCACAATTGGTCCCTGGTCTATAGCCAGGTATTTTGTTGGATACCAGTTATCTGTTTCACTGAAGGCATCATAAAAACCATACGGGCCCCATATCTTATTTTTCATGGCATTGTACCAATGTTTCATGGCAGTAATTGATTGCTGCGGCGTATATGGAAATGATGATAACGCTGCGGTTGGCGAAATAACGCCAAGGTCTCTCTCTGTTGTTGGGGCATGACCGGCATAACCTTTTACAGAATAACTGGATGTAAGCCCCCAGCTATCAGCACCATATCCTTTGAATTTATTCGGATTATCAACACACCATTGGTAATTGATGAGAGCCTGGGTAGTATTTTCTTTCCAGTAGTCTGCGTATTTATCTTTCAGGCCATGTGGGTCTAACCCAAGGTAACTGTAATGCGCCCAAAACAACGGGCCGCCATTCCAGGCATCGCCCTGGTGTTTCATTTGTAATTTGTACCGATAGTCTGCAGCAATGCCATCCGGTTTATTTACATCATTTATTTTTCCGTTCTCTGCCCAGCCTTCGTTATATACAATGGCAGGCACGCCATGTGTTGGTGAAGATGCAGCCAGCACATACATGATGAGGCATTCATTATATCCCTGCACCGGAAAATTCATCTGCCATGCATACGTCGGGCTCCAGTGCCAATACAAAACATTTTTTCCATTGCGGAACCAATCAAAATCAACTTCTTTCCATAATTTATCTGCTCTTGCTGCCAGTGCTTTTTCTTCCGAATTTCCATTTTGATAATACTGCCTTACACAAAGCAGCGCCTGCACCATAAAAGATGTTTCAACCAGGTCGCCGCCATTGTCTTTTTTCCCAAATGGAACCACTTTACCAGTTTCGCCATTAAACCAATGTGGCCAGGCACCATGAAAGCGATCGGACGTTTCCAAAAAGTGAACGATCTTCTCCAGATGTTGTCTACCGGCTTCTTTGCTTACAAAACCTCTTTCAATACCAACCAGTATAGCCAACACGCCAAAACCTGAACCGCCGGTAGTTACTACCTGCTTATCATTATCAGGATAAATATTATCAACATTAATTCGTTCTCTGCCCATGCCGCTGATTGGTTCGGCACCATCCCAAAAATATTGAAAGGTTTGTTGTTGTACTGCTCTGAAAAGTGCTGTATCCGACGCTGCCAGTTCTACATGCTCTACATTAACTTCTACCTTTATGGTAGAAATTTTTTTGCCCGATTTGCATGCACTTCCATTTAGCAGCACTGCAAAAGCAAAAAAGAAAAGCATATTTTTTTTCATGCCGGCTTTTAGTTTATAACAAGTTTGGTTTATAAGTAACGGGCCGCAAATCCCTCGCCTGACATTCCTTTCTTCACCCCAATATTACATCAATAGCAACGGTGATTAAATCAGCAATAAAAAATTACGACTTTCGTTCATGTGCTTCTTATTAAAATATTAAAGTGGCAATTGAATGTGGTAGTGCCGTTGCTTGTACAGCTTTTCCATTTATCCATAAATTGTACGGTGTCTTTATACTGCTTTGATTCATTACAACAACAGCAACAGTACCATCTTCGTTCTTAAATGCGGTGGTAAGCAACTGGCTGCGGCTGCTGCTGCTTACAATTCTTTTTGCACCCGGCTTAATAAATTTTGAAAAATGGCCGATATAATAATAGGCATTGGTATAAATAAGCTGTCCAGTTTTTGTATTGCCATGTACCGGTGCAAAACAAAAATTACCAACATGATTTGGCCCGCCGGTTTCATCCAGTAAAATATTCCAGTCTGTAAAACCTTCCATACCGTTATTGAAATCGGTGATCATGCTTTTGGCATATTTTTCTCCCAACGACCATGCATTGTACCGCGTTGCATCAAAGCTTTCTGCACAACCCTCGGTAAATAATAAATGCTTATCGGGAAAAGCTTCATGCACCAATTTCAGGTTATCGTACATGGGCGTTCCTCCGCTCCAGGCTTCGTACCAATGAAAACCAATACCCCAGATATATTTTGAGGCTTCCGGATCGTTGAAATAGGTTTGTGCACGCTGGTAAATAAGATCTCTGTTATGATCCCAGGCAATTATTTTTTTATCCTGCAACCCTGCTTTCTGCAGAGTTGGCCCAAGATGATTCTTTACAAAATCAGTTTCTTCCTGCCCTGTGTACAGGCAACTTTCCCAACGTTGTGTTGCCATGGGTTCGTTCTGTACGGTTATTGCCCAAATTGGTATGCCTTCTTTTTCGTACGCCTTAATAAACCTGGTGTAGTACATAGCCCAGCTATCATAAAACTCCGGTTTCAATTTACCGCCATGCAGCACATCGTTGTTGTCTTTCATAAATGCCGGCGGACTCCATGGGCTGGCAAATAAATTCAATTTGCCTCCCGCTGCAGCCATCGCTTCTTTAATAAAAGGAATTTTATATTTTCTGTCATGTTCAATATTGAAGGTTTTTAATTCTTTATCGCCTTCCTTAATATACGTGTACATATCGCTGCTAAAATCACAACTGTTGATGTTGGTGCGGCCCAGGGTATAACCAATGCCGGTTTGCTTATTAAAATATGCATTGATAACTTCCTGCTGTTTATCTTTCGGCAACTTATAATAAGTTTCGGCAGCGGCATCGGTTAAAGCGGCTCCAATACCAATAAATGTTTGAAAGGTTTTAGATGGGTCAACAAATACCGTAATCTCGCTTTCAACAGGTTGCCCTTTGTCGGTAAAACTCAGGCGGTCGGTCAGCGTGAGCTTCAGGTTGCTGCTATCAGCTGTAGTGTATACGGTTACTTTTTTTTCGTCTGTTAAAAATGACAGGGCATTCGATACACTTTTATTTCCTTCGCTGTTTGAGAAGGAAGCCAAAACAATAAAACCAAAAACTAAAGTTATTTTATTCATGCTATTTTGTTAACGATCTATATTATCAGGTATAACTGCATATTTCATGCACAGTAATGATAAATAAAGCTACCATCTTTCAGGTTATGATAAATATCGTAAAAACATTTTTATTTTCATTTCAAATAAACCTGATTTTTCTATGTCTCTGCAAGGGGCTATTTTTAGAGTTACAGGTATGGTGCAGTAAATCCGAGACTTAGCATTCCTGCCTTTACCTCGGGGCAACTTGTAAATAAATTCCATAATAATCCTGTTCTGTAATTTTCAATCATTACAATTTCCGGTCCCTGGTCAATGGCTAAAAATGAATCTGCAAACCAGATATTGTGCAGCGAAAAAGCATCTACAAAACCATATTGCTTCCAGATTTTATCGCCCAATACATAATAATCAAATTTTAATGCCGCCAATGATTCTGTTGGCGTGTAAGGAAAAGACGAAATGGCCGCAGTAGGTGCAATTACCGAAACATCATTTGTTGGCGAACTTGCGGTGTAACCTCCGGCTATGTCGCTTGCAGTTAAGCCCCAAACCAGGTTGCTGTAACCAAAAAAGTTATTGGGGTTTGCTTTGCAATAATTGTAATTGATAAGTGTATGATTTTTGGTTTGTGTAGCATAGTTTATAGAACCTTCGTTAAGCCCCGTTGGATTTACACCCATAAATGTGTAGTGCTCAAAAAACAGCGGGCCTCCCTGTGCCGGGCCTAACGGAAGTTGATAGCCGTAGTATGTATTACCATTTGTAAATCCGCTGCCACCTTTCCAGCCGTTGGTATAAACCGTTGCCGGTATGCCATGCGTTGTTGATGATGCCGCCATAATATAGGTAATCAATGCTTCGTTCCAACCTCTTGCGGGCACGTTCATTATCCATGCTTTATCCGGACTGTAGTGCCAGTACAAAACATTTTGTCCGCCCTGGCGAAACCAATCCCATTCCACATTATTGTATAGCGTGTTTATATCGCTCCGCAGATTTGTCTCTGCCACATCTGCCCCATTAAAATATTGGCGTGCAGTCAGCAATCCCATCATCAGGTAAGATGTTTCCACCAAATCTGCTCCATTATCATTTGCGGTGAAAGGGATAATGGCTCCCGTAGTTCCATTAAGCCAATGCGGGAAAGCCCCTTTAACTTTTACCGCTGTGTTTTTTAAAAATCCAACAATCGTCTGCATGCGTGCCAGGCCTTGCGCACGGGTAATAAAATTCCGGTTTATTCCAACCGGTATTGCCATAATACCAAAACCAGACCCGCCGGAAGTTACCGTTTCACCGGATGTATTTCTTTCTCTTGCCAAACCGCTGACCGGGTGACCAAAATCCCAAAAGTATTTAAAGGTTTGTTGCTGTACCAAATCCAGTAAGGCATTGTCACTGATCGTTGGGAATTTATTGCTGGAATCAATCTGTGTAAAAAAGTCAAGGTCTATCCTGTTTGTTAAGCTATTGCCCGAAACAGATTTTAGCAGCGTGCTGACTGAAAAAATAAATTCATTTAAATAATTTATAGCGGCTGAAGGGGAGATAATAATTGAACTGTCGCCGTTTTGATAGGAAACAATATAAGGCACCACCGTTGAACCCAGGGTTTTATTATTGTACGATACGGCTGGTGATATTGTACTTCTATCCACCTTATCCGAAAAAGATATTTTTATAAGGGGGCTGATATTGATGCCGCGTAATGCTACGCTGGAATTAAAAACTATGGAGTTAACCGTGTTGCCTGTTGTTTGAAAAATGGTTTGAGGTGGTGGCGGTGGTGGCGTAGCAGTAGTAGCGCTTTTTTTACATCCTGTAAATGCAATTGCAATCAACAATAAAAGCGTCGGAATTTTGCTAAGTACCTGTTTATTTTTTTTCACATTAATGTATGTTTATGTATTGTGGTTAAAAAATATTTTACAGTTCAGATAAAAAAAAGGGTGTAAAAATTATTATTAATTTAAGAATAATATTTTACACCCCTTACACGTACTTTATCAATATTTTTATTTAAGCTCCTTTAAAGCCCGTGGCTTTGTAACGCGTATAAAGATTGAATTTCATTCGTAGTCAGTACTTTGTTAAATATCCTGAACTCATCCAGATTCCCGCTCAATGAATTCATCCAGCCATTTGCCGTATGTGTATTATCATCTGGCCCGCCTAAAGTAAAGCTATCGGCAGCGCCAAAGTTTGTTTGCGGCGCAAACGCAGTAGTACTGCTTTGCGATATCAGCGTACCATCTGTATATACTCTTAAAGCCCCGCTAACCGCATCATAGGTATTCACCATCTGGTGCCAGTTTCCATCCAACATCCTGGGCCATACCTGGCCTGCATCAAACCACTGGTCCATCAAACAAACTTTGCCGTAAGAATTAGAGGCATTGTCAGGATTGTTAAATAACATAAATAATTTTGTTTGCTCCCAGGAGTATCCTGCTTTATTCAGTGAAAAGGGCATGAAAGTAGTAGGCCCTCCGCTCAAACTCGCTGGTTGTTGCATCCAGCAAACGATGGTAAAACTTCCCAGACCAGCAACCGTACTGGTGATGTTTGAATTGATATAGCCGGGGCTGGCAACCTGCACGGCCTGGCCAATCTTTCCGGTTACAAAACTTATAGAAGCCGCATGATTAGCTGTACCTGCCACATGGGAAACACTATCAACATAGCCACCATTGAAGGCCCAATATGCTGCCAGGTTTGCAGCAGCAACCTGCGAGGAGGAGCTATAGCCATTTACCGGAACGAAAAAAGATTTTTCGGCCCCGTAAACCAACCCTTTTTCATTGATGGCATAGGCACGGTAATAATAGGTGGTGAGCAAAGACAAACCGGTTAATGTAACAGAAAAATTTCCCGATATGGTGTACTTCGTTGTTTTATTTTTTGAAGTATCCGCCCCTGGTGCAGTACTGTAACAAACACCTGACTCCATTACTATTGAACCACCATCACCGGTAATATTACCCCCAATGGTTGCACCTGTAGCGGTTATATTGGTAGCATCTGCAGTAGTAACTGTTGCAGAAGCAGGGGTAACGTTTATACCACTGTTGACACCGGTTTTTTTGCAACTCAATACAGCGAAAACCAGTAAAGCAATCGCCAGAATAAAGATGTTATTTTTCATAATTAATTATTAATAAATTTTTAAAATAAATTTTATTTTCCTTTTCCCTGCAGCACAATTATTGATTGTATTTCTAAAGCACTCAAAGCTTTATTGTACACTCTAACTTCATCCATTTGTCCGGTAAGATAACTTGCCCAACCCTGCGGCCCCCCTGCGGTGCCAATACTTGGCGAGCATTGAAATTGTTCTGTTCCAAAAACTATTTGTGTTGCGTTAGCCGGAAACATCAGGTTACCCAGACCGGCTGCTGTTTGAGTAGCCACTACAGTTCCGCCTTGTAATAAAGTGAATGTAGAAGTTGCAGCATTATAGGTTAACGCTATATTTTGCCAGGAGTTCCATGGGTTAGTAACAATTCCGCTTGTAAACCAAACTTCACTTTGCCCGTTAAAATGAACTTTCAGGTTTCCACTGGTGGCAGTGCTTCCATTTTCAATAAACATATCAAATGCACTCCAGAACTGGTCGGGGCGGGTGATGCAAACCGGGGTAAGAATACCAGTTGTATTTTGAGGTGAATTGATCCAGTAATCAATGGTAAAACTGCTTACATTTTTTATGGCGGCTGGCAATGCAGATATTACATAACCATTATTTGCTCCCTGTAACGCTTTTCCCTTAAAGCCTGCTGTAAAACCGGTACCCACACCGGTTGCTGCGGTATTTGAAACACTGTCTACGTAATTACCATCAAATGACCAATAGCCCACCAGGCTACCTGGTGCTATTTCCGCAACCGAAGTATAACCATTTATAGTAAACGGAGGCTGGTAAGAAGCTGCGTCAAATTTTTTATAGCAGGATGTAAAAAGTGTACCGGCAATTATAAGTAATGGTAACGCTTTTTTAACTGAATATTTTTTCATAATTGTAATTTAAATTTTTAAAAAAAATCAATACCCCGGGTTTTGCGTTACGATACCTACACCCAGATCAATTTCACTTTGAGGAACAGGCCATACTTCATTTTTATTCGCTTTCCATCCCATAGGTCCAAAAACAGCCAATGCCCTGCCCTGACGAATGACATCGAAATACCTGTCAAACTCCATAGCCATTTCTACCCTGCGTTCGTGCCAGATAGCAAGTCTTAAAGCTGCTTTATCGGTTAACGTAACAATAGGCAAAATTCCTGCGTTTCCTGCTCTTGCTCTTGCTCTCACAGCATTCAGAGAAGTTAATGCAGGAGCGGTATTTCCCAGTTCATTATTTGCTTCAGCATTCATCAACAATACATCAGCGTAACGGATAACCCTTATATTTTGCTGACAACCCTGATTAAAACCACTTACATACATGGAGAATGGAACATAGGATTTATAATTGTACATGGGGTTAGTTACTGTTGAAGGAATAACATCTCCTTCTACAGTGGTAGTTCCCCTGAAAATGATAGTACCGTTTAACCTTGGGTCACCTGCTTCAAATTCGCTTACCAGGCTTGTTGTAGGAACATTGAAGCCCCAGCCTCCGGCGGGGATATCCTTCACACCCTGTACCTGGGAGTATTGCGAGGTAGATGCATCAGCATTACCTGGAATTAAAGCACATTGTATTTCAAAAACAGATTCTGAACAGTTTTCATTTTCTGTTCTGAACAATTTCTCAAAATTCGGGAACAGGGAATAAGTACCGGAACTGATTACCAGATCAGTGTAAGTCTTTACATCTGCCCATTTAGCCTGGTACATGGCAACCTTGGCATGCAAAGCCAAAGCTGCTCCTTTTGTAGCACGGCCAACATCGGCACCGGCATAACTTGCGGGCAGTACTGCTGCATCAGTCAGGTCCTGCTCAATAGCGGCCCATACCTGGGCTTTGGGCGTTCTTGGAATATTGTATTCGGTGGCATCTGCCGGTACATGTAACCTTAACGGAACATCGCCAAATGCCCGGACTAATCTGAAAAAACAATAGGCACGCAAAAATTTAGCCTCCAGCAAATACCTGCTTTTTAAAGCGGCATCCATGCTTATGCCGGGAATATTATCCAGCACCTGGTTACAAAGATTTATTTCCTGGTATTGTCCATTCCAAAAATCACTCAACTGCCCTTCGGTAGATGTAGCAGTAAAGTTATCAAAATTGGTCATAAACGAAGCATCGCCCGGGGTACTCCCCTTTTCTGCATCGTCCGACCCCATACTTTCCGTAGCAATGGGGGCAAAAGCTACCTGCGGCCAGCTACGCAGGTTGGCATACATGGCATTTACAGCTTTGGTAGCATCATCCTGCGATTGCCAGAATTGCTGACCAGGCGTTTTTGCCTGTGGCGGCACATCTAAAAAGCTTTTCTTACATCCTGTTACAACAGATAATACCGGTATTAACAGTAGGATGAAGGCCTTTTTTAAATCTGATTTTATAAATAATTTTTTCATAATAATTTTTTTTCAAAGAATTAAAAAGTAAGGTTTACTCCAACATTGTAAGTAGCGTACAAAGGATATACGTTAACATCTACCCCTGCTTTGGTTGGAGTACCTCCAACTTCGGGACTGAACCCGCGATAATGGAAAAAATTGAAAGGATTTTGAGCATTACCATATATCCTTAATCTTGAAATACCTGAATGCCCGAAATATTTTGAAGCCAGGGTATATCCCAATTGAATATTTCTTATTCTGAAATAACTTCCATTTTCTACAAAAAATGAATTGGAAAGATAATTGGTGCTGCCACCTATATTGGCAGAAGGGTACAGGGTACTGGTACCTTCTCCATGCCAGCGGTTTTTATAAAAATCTTCCGTGTAGTTTTCCGTTCCGTATCTTAACCCAAGGTTGGCATTATAAATTTCAACGCCGGCAATGCCCTGTAAATCAACAGCCAGATCAAACTGCTTATAAGCAACACTGGTATTGATACCGTACACCAGTTTGGGATTCGGATTTCCCAGCACTACTTTATCTTTAGCATCTATAAGCCCATCACCGTTCACATCCTGGTATTTAAAATCTCCTGCCTGTGCATTCGGTTGAATAACCACGCCGGTTCCTGATTTGTAACCGGCTATATCAGCAGCAGACTGAAATATTCCCAGAACCTGGTAACCAAAAAATTGCCCGATTGGCTGGCCAACAATAGTACGGGTATTAAAATTATTAGACCCTGTAGGGCCAACCTGCTGATAAATAGGGTTGGCACCAGTTGATACGGCCAATACCTTATTTTTATTTATGCCTGCATTGGCGCTTATTGAATACTTCCAGTTTTTCTTAAAGCTGTCTTTCCAGGTTAGCAAAAATTCAAATCCCTGGTTTTGAAAAGTAGCCTGGTTACCAATAATGGTGCCACCGCTCGTACCAATTGAACCTAAGATAGGGATATCAAATATGGATTTCTCTGTTTTCTTATTGTACCAGTCAATTTCGGCATATAACCTGTTTTTCAGCAGCGATGCTTCTAAACCTACATCGGTACCCGCACTTCTTTCCCAGTCGGTAGACGGAGGAACAACCGTATTGATGCTGGCACCCGTTGAGGTAGTTCCGTTACCTCCTACATAAATAAATCCTGGATTTTGAGTTACCGTTAAAATTGAAAGATTAGAAGGAACAGACATATTTCCTATTTTACCCCAGCTTCCTCTCAATTTCAAATTATCAAACAGTTTCTGGTTCTGCATAAATTTTTCTTTGGTAACTACCCAACCCACACCAACAGAAGGAAAATAACCCCAGTTGCTGAATTTAGATGTACCATCTGCCCGCATGCTGGCCGTTAATAAATATTTGTCTCTAAAACCGTAATTCAGCCTGCCAAAATATGAATTTACCCTGGATAGGTCCCCCCTGTCGGAAACAACCGGATTACTTGCATTACCTAGAGTCAGGTATTGATTTCCGCTTCCTGGAGGTACATTTTGAACGAAAGCCGTTATTCCATAATATTTATATTCCTGTGCGCCCTGGCCTGCCAAAAGTTTCAGCGAGTGGTCGCCAAATTTCCGGTCAAAGGTTAATGTATTTTCAAGAATCCAGTTCCTGTTCTCATTTCTTGATACAGTTAAATTGCTTAAACCATTTCTTTGGGCAATGGTGGCAGTGTAAACGGGATTATAACTATTTGCTTCAGCCTGCTCAAAATTTCCTCCTAAACTTGAATGGAAAGTGAAATATTTAGCCAGTTTCAGGTCAATAAAGGCATTACCATTTAATTTATAGGTTCTTGTATGTTGATTGTAAAAATCAACAGTTACCTGCGGATTAAATTGATTTGAACTACCCACATGAAAATCATTTGGATCCCCATAAGTTCCATCAGCATAATATACGGGCACATTGGGTGCAGCAGCATATAACTGATGAAAAATGCCCCCGTCTATATCACTTGAGTTGCTTAAACTCCCATTCATGGTAACACCGGCTTTTAAAAATTTTGCCAGTTGATATTCATTTCCAAGATGAAGATTAAAACGGTCATACGTATTTGATTTAACAATGCCGTCCTGTTTAAAATACCCTAAAGAAAGATTGTATGAAGACCGTTCACCTCCTCCCAAAACAGATATCTGCTGATTGGTAACAAATGCGTTTCTTAAAATCTGGTGATACCAATCCGTATTTCCCACATCACCAGGGTTACTATATTGTGCCGGTTTACCATTAATAACATTCAGTTCATTGACCATGGTTTGATATTCGGGACCGGTTGCCATTTTAATCTGATTGGTTACAACCTGGTTACCTGCAAAACCGTTAAAGCTGATCGTTGGTCTGCCGTCCGTTCTTTTCCCTTTTTTAGTAGTAATCAGAATAACGCCATTGGCTCCCCGGATACCATAAATGGATTCAGAACTGGCATCTTTCAACACACTGGTGTTTTCAATATCATTACTGTTTAAAAAACTGATATCATCGTACCAGATTCCATCCACTACATATAAAGGATTAGCATTGCCATAAACAGTGCCGGTACCCCTGATACGGATTTGCGGACCCGATCCCGGAGCACCTGAATTGGTAATTTGTACGCCGGCAACCTTGCCCTGTAGCGAACTCAATGGGTTTACACCGGGTTGTTTTGCAATTTCTTCGCCCTTGATCTGGGCAACAGATCCGGTTATATCAACTTTTCTTTGGCTGCCATAACCCACAACCACCACTTCCTCAAACTGTTTGGTAGCAGGCATTAGCCTGATATCTATCACCGAACGGCCGTTCACTTTTACCTCCTGTGCTTCAAAACCAATACTGGTTATCAGCAGGGTGGCATCATTGTCAACGGTTAAGGTATAGCTACCATTATTGTCGGTAGAGGTGCCTGTACTGCTTCCTTTTTGTACAACCGAAGCACCGGCAATGGGCATGCCATTTTCCCCGGTGATCCTTCCCGTAACTTTAATTTTGTCGTTCTCCTCTTCGTTGGTCGAAAAAACAACCACTACATTATTCTCCAGCAGTTTGTAGGTAAGATTGCTGCCGTTGAACAATTTGTCGAGCGATTCGGAAACAGACAGGTTTTGTGCCGAAAAATCTGTTTTGTTTTTCAATGCCAGTAGTTTTGAATTATACAGAAAACGATAATAACCATCGCCTTCTATCGTCTTCAAAACCTTCCTGATCTCTGTCTGCTTCAGGTTGAGATTAACCCGCTGCCCCATCGCGGGGTCAGCTTTTACCTGCAAACTGGTAGCGATTAAAATAATAATGGCAAGCTTCATAACAAGCAGTGTTTTTAGAAGCGTCCCTGGCCTCTTTTTTTGGCCCTGAAGTACACTTTTTTGCATATTTTTGGTTTTGTGTTAAAAAATACAAGCGATCTGCCGCAAAGCAAAGCTCGTCTGTTACTATTTTTTCCGGGAAATGCTGCAAACATTTCCCGTTTTTATTTCTTCATAATTTTTACTTCTTTATTTTTAATGGTATATTTAAAAGGCAGCAGAAACTTCAGTTCATTAAGCGCCTCTGCTGCCGTTTCATTTACAAAAGAACCACTTACCCGGTATTCCTTCAGTTTTTCATTTTCAAATTCAAACTTCAGGTCGTACCATCTTTCCATTTTCAGGGCCAGGTCTTCAAAACGCTCCTCTTCAAAACTCAGTTTATTATAAACCCAGGCTGTTTCCGGTATATCGGTATCAGCTATATTTTTGTTTAGGGGTTTTATCGTTATCGAGTAGCTGTCTGCCTCGGTGGGTATGGTCACATCAGCACGCTGATCGTGGCCATCGGCAACGGGGTATTTCTTGTAGATCAGTTTTTCATGCGGTTTCAGCATTACGCCCGGTGCACCGGGACGGTTCTGGTTTATCACTTCAATAGAACCATGTATCAGCGTGGCCTCCACAACCGGCTCCGCTTTAAAAGCTTTTACATTAAAAGCAGTACCCAGCACTTTTATATCAATACCCGAGGTATGCACGATAAAGGGATGGGCTGCATCTTTCACTACATCAAAATAGGCTTCCCCGTTTAATTGTACCTCCCTTGTGCTGCCTTTAAACGAATTGGCATAGGTTAGTTTACTGCCCGAATTTATCCAAACCTGCGACCCGTCTGGTAATACTATTTTACTACGTGAACCTGGGTTAATGCTTATTTCGTTGGCCGGGACTTTAGCTGTTGCTGTTTCCTTATGGCTTTCTTTACCGTTAAGTACCGGATATAAGGACACCATTACTACCACAACCGTTGCACAGGCATAGGTGATCCAATGTTTGTAAAAAGGTCTTTTGCGGGCTACCGGTCGGCCGTCAATATCAATTCCGAACAACGGGGAGTAGGTTTTAAAATCAGAGGCTTTTTCTTTCAGGCGGTTTATATGCACCAGGTAGGCATCTTCCCCTTTTTGATCATGATCCGGCTTAACTGCTACCGGTTTGGAATGCCAGAGCTCCAGCAGGTTCTCCATATTACTCCTCCATTCCGCATTACTGTTCATCAACTGGTCTAATAAATCAAGCTCGGCAGCAGTAGCTTCGCCTGTTAATTTTTTAGACAGTAAGATCCAGTATTTTTCTTCATTCATGAGCAAAAAATGACAACCGTTTTATACAAGACAATAAAAGCGGTGCAATACCCCTAAAAGAAAAATTATTTTTTTTGGGTAAGCAACAGGTGCAGTTCGGGAAACTGGTGCTTGAATTCGCTGTGGGTTTTAATTCGGCGCAGGGCAATGGCCATCTGGGCTTCTACAGTCTTTACTGATATATCCAGCAAACCTGCTACTTCGGCGTATTTAAGGCCGTCTTCTTTAATTAATTTGAAGATAACTTTACATTTTGGAGGCAGTTCATTTACGGCCTGCATAATGCCCTTTACCACTTCGGCCGAAAGCAGCAGTTCCTCGGGGTTAAAGAAAACACTGGTAAGCCGGGTATGCCAGGTATCAGCCGCAGGCATGTGCTGTTTACGTTGCTTCGCTAATTTATTAAGGGCGGTATTTTTAACCCCTGCAAAAAAATATAACCGGGGGCTTTCAATGGTCTGCAGGGCCTGGC
Source organism: Chitinophagales bacterium (assembly GCA_038328115.1). Classification (GTDB taxonomy): domain Bacteria; phylum Bacteroidota; class Bacteroidia; order Chitinophagales; family Chitinophagaceae; genus Ferruginibacter. The sequence goes on along the minus strand of JBBQLS010000002.1, from coordinate 12,172 downwards.
GCCGCTGCCAAAGGGCTATAAAGAAATCTGAAACAACCTCTTCTGCATCTTCCTGGCTTCTGGTGATGCCGTAGGCAAAATCATGCAGGCTCTCATGCATTTCCATGAACAGCGTCTTGTATGCTTTCTCACAATCGTTTAAAGCAATTTCTTCAAGTAAGTGGCGTATCGTTTCTTCAGCAATCATTAAACAAGAAAGTTAGTATTTTTTTTCGTACCTCAGAATTTTCATTGTGCACACGCCCTGCAAAACTTAACCAATGTAACATTATAAAACTTGCTGCAACCTCAAAATAAATAACAGCATGCCCATAAAACACATTTTTGCCAGATGCATTCGCAAACCCGTTTATTATTTTATTAAGTATTAAGGTTTAGAATTTAGGTTAAGGTTTAAAAACAGCCATTAAACAAAAAAAAACAATTTTACATACACGCCCTGAAGGTCAATATCATGTAACTTTCCTATAATAAGCTTAACTTAACGCCAATACAGTTTTAATAAACTACAGTTGTCTTAATCAATATGCCTTTTACCTTCGCCCACCCTGCCCTTGTCGTCCCGCTCAGATATTTGCCCCGTTCCTGGTTTTCTTATACCGGGTTAATTCTAGGAAGCATCGTTCCCGACCTGGAATATATTATGAATGGCACCAGAACTTTCAGTCATACTTACCCGGCAATTCTTTGGTTTCACCTGCCTATTGCATTGATTGTTGCATTTCTCTTTCATACTATTTTAAGAGACAAATTAATAGCACGGCTTCCCACTTTTATGTATCGTCGGTTTACCCGCTTTGAGGGGTTCAACTGGAACGGGTACTTCAAAAAAAATAAAGGCATTGTTATTTCCTCAATTATATTGGGCGCTGTTACGCATTTATTCTGGGATAGCTTTACAAATGCTTCCGGTTACTTCGTGGAAAAATTTCCCGTTCTGCAGGAAATGGTACATATAGTGGGTACACCCATTCCGCTTTATGTGCTGTTATGGAATGTAAGTTCTCTCGTTGGAATTCTTGTGCTGATAATTGCCATTTATTTATTTCCGAAGGAGTATAAAAGCAGAAAATACAGTATCGTATGGTTCTGGATAATTTTTATGCTGGTTGCGGTGTTAATAAGCTGTTTACTGCTGATCAATTTGGAATATAGTGATATTAGTGCTGTCTATATGATCTTTATCAGGGCAACATTATTGTCCTTGCTGCTTATTGCCGTGTTCAGTAAGAAAACAACCATAAGCAGCAAAACATAGACGCCTTTCAGCAATGAAAATTTTTATGTTTATAGCACTGAATAGGATTCGAAAGGTTAATTTTTTTGATCGGAAAAATGTCTTAGCTATTTTCGGGCTGTCTTGGAGGTAATTATCTTCTTACTAAACGTAAAGGTACTGTTCTTCTGAATGTATTGTTGTTACCATTAACAACAGGAGGCTCTCCGGCTTTATTTTCTAAATAACGATAAGGGTTAAATTCTGAAAGCATATTATTTAATATGGAGGAAACAATCTCATTTTTATGTAATGCAGCATTTATTTTCAGATCCTGCAGCATAGGGATAAGATCCGGATGGCAGGGTTTGCTTTTTACTCCTTTTAAAATTCTCGGATGGTCTGTTTTAATAAATTCTTCCGTGTCCGTAAATAATTCTTCATACATTTTTTCTCCGGGCCTTAATTCAGTAAAAATGATATCTATGTCTATAAAAGGTTCTAAACCTTTTAAATGAATCATTCGCTTGGCAAGGTCAACTATCTTAACAGGCTTCCCCATATCAAAAAGTAAAATATCACCGGTTTTTCCTATCTCTCCGGCCTCCAAAACAAGTTTAGAAGCTTCAGGGATGGTCATAAAATACCTGGTAATCTCCGGATGGGTTATGCAAACTGGCCCACCCTGCTCTATCTGCTTTTTAAAGGTTGGAACCACAGAGCCTGCAGAACCCAATACATTTCCAAACCGGGTAATTATAAATTGGGTTTTATTACTTTCATGATCACTCAGATACTGGATATATAATTCCGACACCCGCTTGGTAGCACCCATGATATTGGTTGGGTTTACGGCTTTATCTGAAGAAATAAGAACGAATTTTTTAACCTGGTAAGATAACGAAAGGTCTGCAACGTTTTTTGTGCCAACAATATTCGTCATAATCGCTTCACATGGAAATATTTCCATTAAGGGAACATGTTTATAGGCAGCTGCGTGAAATACATAATCGGGCCGGTTAACAGAAAATACTTTTTTCATGCCTGCTTCGTCTCTCACGGAGGTAATTTCTACCTGTATAACGATATCGCCGTTAACTTTTTGCAGCAGTTCATTTTCCAGGTCAAATAAACCGGTTTCTGACTGATCTAAAAGAATCAATTTGCCTACGTTGTTGATACAAAGCTGGCGGCAAATTTCACTGCCTATTGAGCCGGCTGCACCTGTTACCAGTACCACAGCATCTCTGTACGTATCCCGCAATAAAGATTGGGGTAAAAAGATCTCATCTCTTTCCAAAAGTTCTTCAATATTTATCTCCCTGATCTGTTTTTTCTCAAATGAACCATCCGCCATTTGACTGGCAGGAGGCACAACACTTACTTTTATTTTTAATGGGCCGCAAATATCAGTGATAGCAATCTTTCTTTCTACCGGCAAATCATTGATGGCAATATATAAATGAGTTATTTCCTTTGCTTTTAATGTTCTGGAAAGTTCCTCACCCGAAGCATTGTAAATAGGTAGTCCGCCCAGTTTTTTTCCAATTTTGTCATAACTGTCATCTATAAATCCCATCAGGCTGGCATCAGCATTTAAATCCTGCTCCAGTACTTTTCTGGTAATCTGCCCCATTTGCCCGGCTCCAAAAATAATGGCTTTATACTTGGGGCGGGGCCTTAACTGTGCTATTTCGTAAACCTCTTTTATTAAGAGTCTGAATGCCGACAGGATAAATACTACTGCAAAAAAATTAATCAGGAATAATTGGGGCGAAACCTGGTTTGATATCAGATTTTTGCTGTCTATAAAATATATAATGGTCCAGATAGCAAATTGGAGCAGGGCAAATTTTACAACCCGTGCAATATCAGAGATCTCAGAAAAACGAATGATCCCTTTGTAAATAGCAAATATCTGGATACAAACTAACCCGATAATAAGATTGACTGCAAAAGCAGGTACTAAGGCAAAAAGACCAGCAGCGCTTATTGAAAGACGGTTAATCAGTAAAAAAGCAACAAAAAACGAAACTGATATTAAAACAACATCACACAAAAAAATGATCCATCGGGGAGCCAGTTTTTTTAGTACAGGGTGAGACATATACTTGCTAGTTTGGTTTTAATATACAACGAAACGTAAAATAATACAATTTAACAATAATTATAACTATTCTTCCTATACACAATCCGTATGCCAAGTCTAAATCAGCAAATAGTATCTTTTATATTTTAAGTAAAATTACGTAATATTTCATTAAATATTTACAGAATTTTTGGCCCAACACCATCATGTATAATTTACAAGTGATTTTACGAATATAAAAAAATAAATACGGGTAAGCCGATGATTTAGGGAAGCCGGCATCAACTAAAAGGCATTTGGGAAGTAAGGGCATAACCCTTATTTTGCAGCGGATTTTAACTGGGTTATGGTATAAAAGCAGCACAACAGATTTCAACTTTGTTTGTCCAGGCTCGAAAACTGGTAACCCAACAAATTCATCCATGAAATCCCTGATAATTCAGAGGTTTTGCATTTTAATTAGTGAATTATTTTTGTTTCCTTTTTCTTATGCAATTATTTATAGAAATCCGCTGAACGTAAGATTGCTTACGAAACATGCTTCGGTTACAAATCGCCTGTGACTGAGGGACAGCGAAGCTTTGCAAACCCGCTGACTGAAATCATTATAAAACCAGCGTTTTTTATCCCCTAAAACGGGAAGTTTGAAAGGCTCATGAATGCAGAAGATTGTTTTTTTATTGATACTAATTCAACATATTGGCACGCCTTTTAGATTGAACATTTTTGCCATTTTACAAAGCTAACCTGGCAGTGGAGCGACAGGAAAAAGCGATCATGGAACGATTATTTATACCAAACTGAATTTCATTTTAGGCCAAGGCAGCTAAGCTGAAATTCAACCCAGGCCTTTGTGGCGTTGGTTTTTGGTAAATACCGGTTGAACTAACTACAAAATCCAATCGGTATTAACGGATGCATATTAGAGAAAGAATGGCTAACAGCATATTGTTTCTGACTTTAAAAGTATTTTCTGCCAGTGGAGGGGGAATAGAAAAAGTATGCCAGGTTGCAGCTAAAGCTATATATGAACTGGGACTTCAATCGGGTGGCCAGGTTAAAATATTTTCTATGTACGACCACCCCGGTTATGCCGGTGTAAATAAATATTTTCCGCAACCTCTTTTCACCGGTTTTGGGAAACATAAAGCACACTTTGTATTAAAAAGCCTGCAACAGGGGCGCAAAAACCGTATAGTAATCCTCAGCCATATTAATTTGCTGCTCGTAGGTTACCTGATCAAAAAAATAAGCCCCTCCACCAAAGTGGTTTTACTGGCACATGGAATTGAAGTATGGCAACCCCTTCCATTTTGGAAAAAGAGGATGCTGCATGCACCCGACATTATCTTACCGGTAAGCCATTTTACCAAAGAGAAAATGAAATCACTGTATGGCTTACCCGAAGAAAGGTTTGTGGTGATTAATAATTGCCTGGACCCTTTTTTGGAACAACGGCAGCAAAAAGAGAACACCGGTATTTTACAGGAGCGCTATGGATTGCAAAAAGGGCAACCCGTTTTGCTTACAGTATCCAGGATATCTGGTACCGAACGATGCAAGGGATATGATACGGTTATCCGGGCATTGCCGGAACTTATCAAAGTCTATCCCGGTATGCGTTACCTGCTGGCAGGTGCATACGACCCTGCAGAAAAGCAACGGCTGGATGAACTGATCGGTCAGCTGGGCCTGAAGGACACTGTGATATTTACCGGCTTTATCGTGGATGAGGAACTTCCGGCGCATTATAAATTAGCAACAGTTTTTGTAATGCCCGGTAAAAAGGAAGGATTTGGTATGGTATTTACAGAAGCCATGTTTTACGGTGTGCCGGTAATAGCCGGTAATAAAGATGGCTCAGTGGATGCTTTGTGCCATGGTGAGTTGGGCATGCTGGTAAACCCGGATAATATCGCGGAAATAATTGCAGCGGTCATTAAGGTACTTAATAACAGAGAAGCATACCTGCCAGACCATGATAAGTTGATGAGGTATTTTGGCTACACTGCGTATAAGGAGAAATTCAGGAAGGTTTTTGAAAGGCTGAAAGTTGAATATTGAAAGTTGGTTCACGTTTTTATTTTACAGGTGTGAGCCAACAATGGTTTTGCGATACTTTTTTATCATGCACCGGAAGCGTTAAAAGTGATGGAGATCATTAAAAGATTTTATGCCTCATCAAAAACCAATAATGGTTAAAAAGTTTACGGGTAATGTTCAAATCGATCTTTAAAGCGTATTATACCAGTTTGTTGGGTGTGCTGTCCGGCTTACTCACCCAATTGATTTTTATCAGGGAACTGGTTCATATGGTTCCTGCCAATGAATTCGCATTGTATGCATTCTGCTATCAGGTCTCCATTTACCTTAATATTCTTCAATTAGGGCTCGACTTTGCAACCTCCAGGGAGATCGCATTAAAACTGGCGAAAGCTGATCATGCCGGCGCCATGCAGTCTTATTTATTTATCCGGCGTTTCAACAATAAAATATGCCTGGGAGGATTTGTTATTGTTGTTATTGGTGCCCTGCTTTTCTATAACGGGATCGGTCTTGGCCCGGGCTTCAATCCCCTGATGGCTGCAAAATTGGTTACGTTGTTTGGAATCTGGTTAATCATTAAATTTTTGGCCAACCCAAATATCGTTGCATTAATCGGGAATAACAGGCAGGCCGTTGTTAATGTTAATTATGTGCTCACCACCATTTGCACTACCTTAACGGCCTTGGTTTTGCTCAAGACTAGTTCACTGGGAATATATTCCATGCCATTGTCGTTAATCGCCTTTAGTGTAGTTAACTTTTTTCTGCTGAAAAGCAAGGCCTTTAAATACTGCAAAGCATGGCTTGTCAATGATAAATCCATAGTGATCCCCCAAGGGTATAATAAACGTATCCTGCAATTCTCTGTCATTACCACAATTGGTGGGCTTGCCTGGACCATTGAAGCCACCTCGGATGTATTTATTTTAAATGGATCAGGCCTGCTGACCTTGGTTGGTTTTTATGTACTTTGGTGGAGGTTTCCGCAAATGTTCTTTGATCTGGCAGGAAGGCTTACTACCAGTGCAATACCAAGTTTAAACGCATTATACAGCAGGTCAGAAGCAGACGCCGAAATACTCTTTAACCGGCTTTTATTATTTGTTGGTGGCATTGCGTTTATTGCTTTTATCGGTATTGCCTGTTGTTTAACATCTTTTATTTATTTATGGGTAGGCCCCGGTTTTTTTATTGATGATCTGCAATGGGTCAGTTTCCTCATTGGCCTGCTGGTGTACAGCAGGGTCATCGGTAACTGTTTTGGAATGTTTACTATAACTATCGGCCGGGTTAAATATTCAACTACGCTTTCATGGGTACAGGCGACAGTTAAAGTAACCCTTGCCATCATCCTGGCAGGCAGCATGGGATTAAAGGGCCTGTTTATTGCTTCCATTGCAGGTTCGCTGATACAGGTAGCCGGCTGTATTTTTTTACTGTTGAAAATAAAAATATTACGGAAAGATGTCCTTTTGCTTATCGCCATAGGTTATGTGGCGCCGGTCATCCTCCTCTTCTCCAGAATCTCAGTAAAAGTAACTTTATTTCAATTCTTCTATGTAGCGCTCATTACATCGGTATGTGCAGCCCTCAGCTGGTTATTATATATTAAGATAACGGCTCTTGATACAAGATTAAAATTCTCGTTATCGGTCAGTCAGCTTTTTTCGAAATGGAAATTGCCAGGTTAAAGCTATGAGAGGAACTGGTACAACGCTTTTTTTAAATACACGGGATGGGGACAACAATGAAAACTCATCCCTATTACCCTTTTTTAAATTATAGAAAAGTTAGTTAGAAAAAAATATATAACATGGCATCGAGCTTTGCTGCACAAATTCCAGGGATCATTCATTTAATAAAAAAATTAAAGCCTGCTTCGGTATTGGATATTGGCAAAGGTTTTGGTAAATATGGATTTTTAATTCATGAGTATGCAGGGATTGACAACAAAAAAAAAATTGATCATTCATTTACATTAAAGGAATTAAGCTCCATAAATATTGATGCTGTTGAGGCAGATGAAAGCCTGATGCTTCCATATTTAAAAGATATTTATAACAATATATATTTTGGAGATGTTACTAAAATATATCCTGCTCTTCCCAATTACGATTTGATCCTGATGATTGATGTCATTGAGCATGTATACAAAAATGATGCTTTGGCTGTATTAAACTATTTTTTAAAAAATAACTGTAAAATAATTATAGCAACTCCTAAGGACTTTTTTCAGCAGGATTTATATGAATCAGATTTTGAAAAACATGTATCACACTGGACTAAAAATGATTTTAATAAACTTGGATACCTGGAATACCAGTATTTTGATGCAGGAGCAGTATATCTTCTTACAGTAAATAAGACCAATATCCGCGGTTTTGGAAATTCTTTTATTAAAAAAATCAGGCGTATTGCAAGATCGGTGAGGAACGAATTATAACTCTTTTTATGGTAAGTGTTGTACTGGTTACATACAATAGGGCTGAAAGATTAAAATTGTCAATACAGGATATATTGGATCAGTCATTCAGGCAATTTGAGCTGTTGATCTGCGATGATTACTCAGGCGATCATACAAAAGAAGTATGTGAGCATTTTCAGGGTACTGATCGCAGAATAAAGTACATAAGGCATAATAATAATAAAGGGATGCCTGCTAATTTGAATTTTGGTATTCAACAGGCGGCTTACGGTTACATAGCCATACTTCATGACGGAGACAGATTTAAACCCACCTTACTTCAAAAATGGTATGATGCTATAAGTCAGGATGAATCTATCGGATTGGTGTTTAATTCAATTGGCGTAACTGATGAAAATGATACTGTTATTAATTATTCCAGGGAGTTTAATACAGGTATTTTAGAAAGAAAGCATTTATTACGACAGGTATTTTTTAGAAGATGGTTATTGGGATCTCCTGTTTATGGGGAGGTTATGATAAAAAAAAAGATAGTTGAAGAGAACGGGTATTTTAAATTAAAATATGGCTTTTATGCAGATGTTGACATGTGGATGAGTGTATTGCATCGTTACCATGTATTTTATTATGAAGAAACACTTATAACCGGGCCATTAAAATCTATTCAGCCGAGATTATTTAAAAACACTGTGATAATGACGTTTATTTATATGTATGAAATGCATTTGTGCCATATAAAGATTGAATATAAAAAGTCAACTGCTTTAATCTTCGAGTTAATCAGGTTTAGATTTATTTCGTTGGTTTCATTAACTTATTTCCTGCTTATATTTTGTAAGAATCAAAATTTTATGGCTTATTTTGAAGCTGGTAAATTATTAGCTAAGAAACAATTATATTTTATACTGCCGTGGATCATGGTATTTATTTTGAGCCCATTTATAAAAATTTATAAGTTATACCAAACTGAATTTCATTTTAGGCCCCGTCCGACCGGGTCATCCGGGCGGGCAATGTAGCCAGGCTGAAATTCAAGCCAGGCTCATGTGCGGCTGGCTTTTGGTAAATACCGACCTGTGCCGCTTTTTTTCGGCATTGGACTGATTACAAAGTCATATCGGTATTAATCAGTAAATAGTAAATCCTTCGGTTTATAGCAGAGTTTCCTTTCATTGGTTATTGCCGTAAAAGTGAAAAACAAAAAAAGTTCTACGGGTGAAAATTATTCTTTACGGCGATACGGATATCGAAGGTACTGGTGCCTGGTGCTATGCTGAAGCCATTAAAAGCCAGGGACATGAACTGTTTGTTTATAAAAATGACTGTTTCCTGGAAATGTATTCAAGGTCATTATTCTGGAAGATCCTCAGAAAATTGAACCACAGGTCTGTTTTAAAAATTCACAGGCAAGAGCATTTTACAGGGTTGCTGACGATGGCTGAAACAACACTCCCTGACATGATTATCATTCTAAAAGGAATTCATATAGGCAAAGAGGATATACGGACATTAAAGAACTTTGCCCGGTTTGTCGTCAATATCAACCATGATGATTTTTTCAGCCATAATAAAAATATTATAAGCAGGAGGCAGTTTGCAGCGTTACCCTACTATGATCATATTTTTACAACAAGACAGGTCAATGTGGGAGAAATAAAGCCATATAACAGCCATGTTGAGTTTTTCATGTTTGCTTACTATCCCGGTATTCATACCGTACCATTGATGACGGAAGGGGAAAAGACAAAATACAGCACTGATGTGCTGTTTATTGGTACTTATGAAAAACACCGGGCAAAGATGCTGGAGAAATTAATGGCCTCGTGCCGGTTCAACCTGGCCATATATGGTATAGGCTGGCACAGGCTGGCAACAAGCTCCATAATCCGCAAATATGTAAAAAGTCATTCGGGTATCTGGATGCATGAAATGGCGAAAGCCATTGCAGCGGCCAAAATAACAGTAGGTTTTTTACGAAAGGAAAACAGGGACGAATATACACAAAGGTCCCTTGAAATACCGGCATGTGGCGGGTTGCTCCTTGCCGAACGATCAGGTTTTCACCAGCATTTATTTAATGAGGATAAGGAAGCCGTTTTTTTTGATGCTGATAATGTTGATGAGCTGAAGGAAAAAATCGGCTATCTGTTAGCCAATCAAAATACGGCCAATCAAATAAGGGCCAGCGGCCATAAAAAAATTACTAATGGAAATTTTACCTATGCAGACAGGATCCACCAATTAATAGAAAGATATAATGAATTCCACCGCTAAACTGCTGGTTGTTTATGATAATTTCTTCCCGGCTTATAAAGCAGGCGGGCCAATTCAGTCATTGACCAACCTGGTCATTTCGATGCAAAAAAAAATGGATATAGCTGTTTTTACAAGTGGATACGATTTAATCACTTCCCAACCAGTGGATGAAATTAAAAGGGATATCTGGTCGCAAATTTATCTTCCGGGATGCGACACAGTTGTAAAAGTGTGGTATGCAGGTATTAATAATTCTGGCAAACGTGCATTTAACAGGTGCCTGCAGGAAGTTGAGCCCACTGTAGTTTATTTGAATGGCATGTTCTCATTCCGGTATGTAATGATCCCTTTGTTTTGCCTGAAAAGAAAAAAAATAAAGCTGGTGGTATGTCCCAGGGGCATGTTGCAAACCGGTGCTCTCGCCGGTAAATCATTAAAAAAGAAATTTTACCTGTCAGTATTAAAAATGTCGGGGCTTGTAAAAAATGCAGGTTGGCATGCTACCAATGAAGAAGAAGAGCGGGATATAAAAAAAATATTCGGGGAAAGTTCAACAGTAATTATTGCAAGGAATATTCCAAGAAAACCGCTTGCTGAAATTCCCCGCACTGCAAAGGTTGCAGGAGAATTACGGCTTGTACACCTGTCCCTTATTCATGAAATAAAGAATTTACTCCAGGTGATCGGGATGGTAGCCAAATCAGGTAATGGTATCACACTGGATATTTATGGGCCCGTAAGTGACCCTGCTTATTGGAAAAAATGCCGGCAGTTGATGGAAAAAACTCCGGGAAAAATAAAATACCGGGGGGAGCTGTTACCTTCCATGGTACAACAAAAATTTTGCGAATACGACGCTTCCATACTCCTGTCAAAAGGAGAGAATTTCAGCCATGCTTTATATGAAAGTTTAAGTTCAGGAAGGCCGGTCATTACCAGTTATTTTACTCCATGGAATAATCTGGAGAAAAAAAAAGCGGGATGGAACCTTGATATTACCAATAACGGAACCTGCATGGATGCACTTAAGTATATTTGCAGCATACCGGCCGGTTCATTTGATGAATATTGCAGGGGCGCCTGGGAATTGGCAAAAGGATATTACGCAGCTGCTGCTGATTTAAACAATTATAATAAACTTTTTTCTATAAATTTAGAACGATGATTACAAAACAGGTTATTATTTATTTAGTAAAATTTCTTGGAGTTTTTTGCATCGCTTATTTTGGAACGATAGCAATAGAGGGCCTTGCTACGCCGGCTGGTTATTATTCTCCGTTTGTAGATCACTATATGGATTACCCGTCGTGGTTAAGGGCATCTCTGTTATATGGAACAAAGGTTTTTGCATCACTGGCCGGTTTTAAGACGGTTATCACGGATGCTTACCATATTGAAATAGTAAATGGAAAGTCTGTGCAACTGGTATATAGCTGCCTCGGTGTGGGTGTAATGAGTTTCTGGCTGGCATTTGTAATGGCCAACAGGGGGGGCTGGTTAAGAAAAACAGCATGGATCATCGGCGGGATGATATGCATGTGGCTGATCAACATTACCCGGATCGGTTTGTTGCTGGTGACCATTAATAAAAATCAGAAAATGCCTTTTGGACTGGATAATCACACCTTCTTTAACATACTTGCTTACGGTGCGATGTTTGTGTTGATTTATTTTTACGACAGATCTTCAAAAGCAGCTGAAAGGGCTACGCACAAATAAATACTTTATGCCTGTTGCACTTAACAGCTTTGATAATAGTTGGTATAAACCGGGCCCCTGGCCAAAGCGCTTGATCTGGCATATTCTTAATGTATGCTTTTTCAGATCCGGCTTATTTCCCTGCTACCGGTTTAAAACATTTTTGCTCCGCCTGTTCGGCGCAAAGATCGGGAAGGCTGTTCTGATAAAACCAGGCGTGAATATTAAATACCCCTGGTTCCTCGAAATAGGAGATTATAGCTGGATCGGGGAAAATGTCTGGATAGATAACCTGACAAAAGTTACGGTGGGCGCTCATGTATGTATATCACAGGGTGCTTACCTGTTAACCGGCAACCACGATTACAGTAAACCCGGTTTCGATCTTATTATCAACGGGATCAATATTGAAGAGGGTGTTTGGATTGGGGCCCGGTCTGTT
>JBBQLS010000001.1:0-73870 GCA_038328115.1 Chitinophagales bacterium | reverse complement strand
GTACAAGCCTGTTTTAACAGGATTCCTACTACTGAAATATGGAGTGTCGATACAATCAACAGCATTCTCAGGCATATTGCTTTTTACAGAGATACTAATGGATTTAAATCAAAAGAAGATATGAATTGCCTGTATGAAAATCTGGAGTCATTCATCAATCATATAGAAAAACAGGCTGAACTTGGGTTGAAATTCAATTACGATGAATTACCGGATAAAAAATCAGCTTCCTTCCGCATGTTTCACAATGACCTGATAAGCGGCGACAACAGTGCGCTGGCAGAAATGGGCAATAATAAACTCGCTTATATCAACCATAATCTCATCAACTTTATGTTTACCAGGGATGAAAATTTTGCTAATCATACGAGGGATACATTTCAAAATGCCATTCAAAAATCAACACAGATAAGCCTTGTAGGCGAAAAAGCCCGGGCCAATTTTTTTGATCGCCTGCATAAAAAGATCATCGCACAAAGGAAAACTATTAGTCATTATTGAACGTTAACTTTGTATCATAATTGAGAAGCGATGAGTAAACCTTTAAAATTAATTGAATGCCCCCGTGATGCGATGCAGGGGTGGCTATATTTTATACCCACAGAAAAAAAAATTGAATACATCAATGCTTTACTGAAAGTTGGGTATGATACAATTGATTTTGGCAGTTTTGTTTCGCCAAAGGCAATACCGCAGATGGCGGATACCGGAGAAGTAATTAAAAAAATAAAAAAACAAAATTCAAAAACTAAACTTCTTGCCATCATTGCCAATGAAAGAGGGGCGCAGGATGCTGTTGTATTTGATGAAATTACTTACCTGGGTTTTCCTTTTTCTGTTTCTGAAACGTTTCAAAAACGCAATACCAACTCAACCATTGGCCAATCGCTGGGCAGGGTAGAGGAGATTCAAAATCTTTGCATAAAAAATAAAAAGGAACTGGTGGTTTATATTTCCATGGGTTTTGGTAACCCGTATGGAGATGTGTATAATGAAGAAATTGTCTTTGAGTGGGTGAATAAACTGGTAGATATGGACATTAAAGTAATTTCGCTGGCCGATACAGTTGGCATGGCAACAAAAGAACAGATTTACCAGGTAACTAAATATCTGGTTGATTCTTTACCAGAAACAGAAATTGGCGTTCACCTGCACTCAACCCCGGTAAACTGGAAAGAAAAAGTGGATGCCGCTTTGCAGGCTGGCTGCAAACGTTTTGATGGCGCTTTAAAAGGCATTGGAGGCTGTCCAATGGCCGATGATGAACTGGTTGGCAATATGGATACGGAATTAATGATTCCTTATTTTGAAGAACAAAATCTGTTGGGTAATTTAAATAAAGATGCTTTAGCTCATTGCAGTAAAATGGCTGCTGAAATATTTATTTAGCCACGAATTTCACGAATAGACCCTTATATAGAACATTCGTGTAAATTCGTGTACTGAACTTGTTGAAGTATTCGTGGCAAAAAATCTTCACTTATTTAGTGCAGCATTATGAACTTCCATTTAGAATTTACTCCCAAACCGTTTGATATAAAGATCAACCATCAGCAAAATTTATTGCTCATAGGCTCCTGCTTTACCGAACAGATAGGCTCAAAACTTACCAACTATAAATTTTCGGTGCTGGATAATCCTAATGGTATTTTATTTAACCCGGTAAGCATTACTAAATCCATTTCATCTTACATAGATAACAAACAATACACAGAGGCAGACTTATTTTATCAAAATGAAAGCTGGAACAGTTGGGAACATCATAGCCGTTTTTCAAATCCGGATTTACAAAAATGCCTGACCGGAATAAATGAATCTCAATCCAAAGCAAATGCATTTTTAAAAAATACTGATTGGCTATTGATAACACTGGGCTCTGCTTTTGTGTATGAGTTGGAAAACAAAGAAGTAGTAGCAAACTGCCACAAAGTACCTACTGATAAATTTAATAAACGTCTATTATCTGCTGCTGAAGTTTTTAATAGTTTAGATGAAATGTTAGCGAAAGCAGTTGCATTTAACCCTCAACTTAAAATCATCTTAACCATTAGCCCCGTGCGGCATTTACGTGATGGCTTTGTTGAAAACAACCGCGGCAAAGCTACACTGATACAGGCTGTACAGCAGCTTACAGAAAAAAATACGGATTGTTTTTATTTTCCGGCTTACGAACTGATAATTGACGACCTGCGTGATTACCGCTTTTTTGCAGAAGATATGGTACACCCCAATTATGCAGCCACCAACTATGTGTGGGAGAAATTTATTGCAACCTGTATTGATGAATCTTCTCAACAATTAATGAAGGAAATTGCGGTTATCGTTGCGGCAAAAAATCATAAGCCTTTCAACCCAACATCAATGCAGCACAAGAAATTTCTGCATACCAATTTAGAGAAGGTAAGGAAATTGCAAGAACAATTTTCTTATTTGCATCTTAACGAAGAAGAAGATTTTTTCAAATCGTGATATCTAAGTTCTCCCTTCAGGGGGCGGAGGGGGTTAATGTATCCTGTCACCTCTCACTTCCATCTCCTTCATCAATTCATTTTCATACTTAAGCCATTCCGCCCAGCGGTTTCTAACAATTTTTTTATCTAAGTAATGCTCGGCAAGTGTAATGAATAATGTATAATGTCCTGCTTCGCTCTCCATAAACTTTCTGTAAAAATTGCGCATGTACTCATCATCCAGCCCTTCACTCAATCTTTTAAAACGTTCGCAGCTACGTGCCTCTATTAAAGCCATAATCAGCATCTGGTCTAAAAATCGTTCCTGCGGGCTTCCATCTTTTTTCTGAAACTGTAAAAGAGAATTTACATAAACATCCTTACGTTGTCTTCCAAGTTTAAGGTTGCGCTTTTTCAACTCTGCAATCACCATTCTAAAGTGCCCCCATTCTTCGGTAACAATGGGAGCCAGTTCTTCTACCAGTAATTCTTTCTCGGGGTTTTTTGTAATTAACGAGATACAGGTTGTTGCAGCTTTCTGTTCGCAGTAGGCATGGTCCGTTAAAATTTCATCCAGTTGCAGTTCTGCTAAATTAACCCAACGGGGGTCAGAGGGTAGTTTCAGGCCCAGAATATTTTTGATGTCGGCAGATAAATTTTCCATACCTGCAAAAATAAAACAGCCTGGCTGTAAATGCCAAACTGTTTTATAATGTATTTATTTATTTATTGTCTTGTTACTGAAAACAAACCAACACCGGTAGTTGAGGTTCCTAACCCGATTGTACCAGCCATTACACTTGATCCTGCAGTAAATTTACCTGATAATGTATAATCAGCACTTGAAGCGGCATACCTGTAATAAGCCCTTACACTATCCTGCACAATTTGCCAGGTACCTGTTGCAACATCGATAGCTGTGGTGTTGTTACCAGTAATATCAACCGTTCCGTTTGCTTTAAAATTCAGGGTAAAAGCATAAGTAGGGTTTCCTGCAGTAGTTCCATATTGACCTGTGCCCGTCCAGGTTCCGGCTGGTGTTGCATTGGATGTATTGCCAGTGCTATCACTCTTACTGCATGACGATATAAAAAATATCATCGCAAATGCAGGTATCAATAAAAATAAATTCCTTTTCATAGTTTTCGTTTTAAATGGTTATTAAGTGTAAATCTCATCAACCCCTAAACAAACACCATACCACAGGCCTTAAATGTGATTATTTTGTAAGTTCTGTATCGTTAAAAGGTAGATAGCAGCCTCCTTATTTTTCTTATAAAGCATGGTATTAAGACAGATTTTAGTATTTTACAGAAAATAACAATGCTTATATGAGAATTCTTCCTTTTGTTGCATCTGCATTAATTACTTCAGGCCTGGTAGTTGTATTAAACAGTAAGCTTGTTTTGCCTGCTCCCTTGGGTGCATTATTAAGTCCGCAGCATGGTGTATGGCAAAATGCAGAACCGGCATCAGAGAATTTCAACGCCAGTCTTTCATTTCCCCAACTGAATGGTAAGGTAGATGTTTATCTGGATGACCGCCTGGTGCCACATATTTTTGCAGAGCAGGAAAACGATGCCTACTTTGTACAGGGTTTTCTGCATGCAAAATTCAGGTTGTGGCAAATGGAGTTACAAACATTTGCCGCAGGCGGCAGGGCAAGTGAAATACTTGGAGAAAAGGGTTTAGAACATGACCGTGAATTCAGAAGGCTGGGTATGGTATATGCAGCAGAAATTGCTTTACAGGAAGTAAATAAAGACCCTGTTATAAAGGCTGAATGCGATTCTTACACTGCCGGTGTGAATGCATACATTGAAACATTGACCGAAAGTACACTGCCCTTGGAATATAAACTGATTGGTTACAAACCTGAAAAATGGACCAATCTTAAAACTTCGCTGTTCTTAAAATACATGAGTTACGATCTGGCTGCGCATGACGATGATTTTGAAATGACGAATGCTAAAAGTTATTTTAGTGCCGATGATTTTGCAAAATTGTTTCCATCAACCCAGGATTCATTAGATCCCATCATCCCCAAAGGAACAATGTTCGACAAGCAAACCGTATTTCCGGTTGCGCCTGCCAGTGCAGATTCTGTTTATTTTAATAACCGTGACCTGGCCGTTTCAGAAACTGTGAAACCCGACAGGGATAACGGAAGTAATAACTGGGCAGTAAGTGGTAGTAAAACAAAAAGCGGTGCACCTATTTTATGTAACGATCCGCACCTGGGTTTAAATCTACCTTCGCTTTGGTACGAAGTGCAGATATCTACGCCAACCTTTAATGCTTACGGAGTAAGCTTTCCGGGAGCGCCGGGTGTAATTATTGGTTATAACGATAGTTGTGCTTTTGGCTTTACCAATGGCGGCCGTGATGTAAGGGATTACTACGAAATAAAATTTAAGGACGATAGCCGGAAGGAATATTTGTTTAATGGCGATTATCACACAACACGGTTCAGGATTGATACAATCAAAATAAAAAATAAACCTGATTTTATTGATTCAGTTGCTTATGTGCAACTGGGAAATGACTGGTGCCCGGTGATGTACGATAAATCTTTTTCGGGCGGCAGAAACACAAACAATAAATATTATGCTGTAAGATGGAAAGCACATGATGCAAGCAATGAACTGAAGATATTTAACATGCTGAACCGTGCAAAAAATTATGCTGATTATTCTGCTGCCGTAACCAACCTGCATACACCCGGCCAAAACTGTGTGTTTGCCTGTAAGAACGGGGATATTGCCTTACGCACACAAGGCGAGTGGCCTGCCAAATGGAAGGGCCAGGGCGATTTTGTAATGCCGGGAACTGACAGTAGTTATTTGTGGCAGGGTATGATACCACAGGATGAAGTGCCGCATCAGTATAATCCTGAAAGGGGTTTTGTAAGCAGTGCCAACCAAAAACCGGTTGATGATAATACCTATCCCTATTACCTGGGAAGAGATTACCCAATGTACAGAGGCTTTGAAATTAACCGCAGACTGAATGCTATGACGGGTATTACGCCGCAGGATATGATGACGCTGCAAACCGACAATTATAACGCACCTGCTGCTATGTTAATGCCGTTGCTTTTAAAAAACATGAAGGAAGATGGGCTGAGTGCGGATGAAAAAAAATACCTGAATTATTTAAAAGGTTGGGATTTACGAAATGATGTGGGCTCAAAAGGTGCTACGGTTTTTGAATTGCTGTGGATCAACTTACAGGACACCATTTTTAATGATGAATTCAGCAAGGCGCCAAAAGTCGTCATGCGGCCTTTCGAATCATCTTTACTTGAAGGGTTACTAAAAGATTCGGCTTATAAATTTTTAGATAATATCAATACTCCACAAATAGAAACACTGGCCGATGATATAATGGCAGCATTTAAAAAAGCGGCCATTGCATTAAAAAAAGCCGAAGCCGAAGGCAAACTGGATTGGGAAAAATATAAAGGAACGCATGTTGATCACCTGGCAAAACTGGCACCCTTTAGCAGGTTGAATTTGCCTGTAGGTGGCAGTACACATAATATAAATGCCACCAAGGAAACACATGGCCCAAGCTGGCGTATGGTAATAAGCCTTACCGCTAAAACAGAAGCATACGGTGTATATCCTGGCGGACAAAGCGGAAACCCCGGCAGTAAATACTATGATAATTTTATTGACCAATGGGCAGCAGGAAAATATTATTCGCTGTGGATGATGACTAAGGAAGAAGTGGGGGACAAGCGGGTATTGGCAAAAATAAGTTTCAATAGGCAGTAGGCAATAAGCAAAAACTAAACTCCTGAACCACTAAACTTTCTAAACCTTTACTAATGAAATTTTTCATCTCTCTTATACTTACCATTTTACTGAGCTTTGCCGTGTGTTTATTTTTACCCTGGTGGAGTATTGCCATTGCGGCATTTGTTGTGGCTGCCCTGATACCCCAAAAGCCACTTAAATCATTTATTACAGGTTTTGCAGCCCTGTTTCTATTATGGGGTGGTTTAAGCTTTTGGATGAGCAATAACAATGAAAATATGCTGGCGCATAAAGTATCGCAGGTTATTTTAAAAATGGATAGCCCGGTTGCCCTGATTCTGGCTACCGCTTTAATTGGTGCATTGGTGGCGGGTTTTGCTGCTTTGGCGGGCAGTTATATGCGTAAAATCAAGGCATAGAAATTTTACGTTATTTAATTTTAGAGTTTATATAACAAAATCGGTACTAATTTTGTTATACTCAAAACAAACTATGCCCAGAACTTTATTCTTCCTCTTTATATTTTTTTCCAACACTTCCTCAGCACAAAAAATTTACGGCACTGTATTTTCTGATAAAGGCGATTTGTTGCCCTATGCTTCTGTAACCATTAAAGGCACATCCATTGGCACCAGTGCCAATGATAAAGCAAAATTTTCTTTTACCGTTTTACCGGGAACTTATACCGTTGTTTGCCAGCATATAGGCTATAAAACACAGGAAAAAAATATTACAGTTAAAAATGACGATGCAGAACTCATTTTTATTATTGCTGCACAGCAACTGGAAATGGCCGAAGTGGTGGTAACGAATGGCGAAGACCCTGCTTACGAGATCATCAGACAGGCCATAAAAAAACGCCCTTTTTATAACCAACAGGTGCAGGGTTTTGAATGTGGATTATACACTAAGGACCTGATGAAACTGCGTAAACTGCCCAAAAAAATTCTGGGCCGTAAAATACCGGATGAAGATGTAAAAGACATGGGCCTCGATAGCAGCCGGAAAGGAATTATTTACCTGGCCGAATCGGTTGCCAAAGTTTATGTGCAGCAACCAGATAAATTTAAAATGGAAGTAATCAGCAGCAGGGTGAGTGGCAGCGACGGGTTTGGTTTTACCTTTCCCACCTTCATCAGTTTTTATCAAAATAATATTTCTGTTTTTTTAGACCGATTAAATCCACGTGGCTTTGTATCGCCCATTGCAGATGCTGCCATCAGCATGTACAAATTTAAATACCTGGGTAGTTTTTATGAAGATGGAAAAGAGATCAACAGCATACAGGTAATTCCGCGCCGTACTTACGAGCCTGTATTTTCGGGTACTATCAATATCACCGATGGAGACTGGCGCATTCACAGTCTTGATCTATTGCTTACCAAAACATCTCAATTAGAAATTGTTGATACCCTGCACATAACCCAGTTTCATGTGCCGGTTGGTAATGATGTATGGCGGGTAAAAAACCAGCACATCAATTTTTCGTTTAAGCAGTTTGGTATTGATGCTATCGGAAATTTTGTTTCAGTTTATTCTGATTATAAAATTAACCCTGTATTTGCAAAAAACCGTTTTAACAATGTGATTGTTAATTACGATACAGCCTCTAATAAAAGGCCGGTAACTTATTGGGATACCATCAGGCCTATGCCGCTGGAAGCCGAAGAAAAAATGGATTATAAAGTTAAGGACAGTATTTTCCTGGTTAATAAAGATTCCATACAAAGCCAGGCATCGGTTGATTCGATGAATAAAAAGCAAGGCAAGCTTAAGCTGTACGATATTTTCTGGAAGGGGCTTAACCGCACAAAATATACAATAGATGGTAATCATAGTTGGGGAGTAGAACCTTTGCTGAAGGGCCTGGAATATAACACAGTAGAAGGTCTCGTGATTAATGTTTATCCATATTATAACCGCTATCTGAAAAAACTAAAGACCAATTTTACTTTTGAACCAAACCTGCGTTACGGATTAAGCAATACACACCTGAATACATGGGCCGATCTATATTTTAGAACACGGGACTGGGAAACCGATAAGAAATTAAAGCGGCAAACCTGGACAATCTCCGGCGGTAAAAGAGTGAGCCAGTTTAATAAGGCCAACCCCATAACTACACTTTCCAACGGCATCAGCACATTGCTTTATGGCGACAACTACATGAAGATTTACGAAAATTATTTTGCATCCATCAACTTTAGCAAACGATACGAAAACGGTGTTAGGTTTAATGTAAATGCATTGTACGAAGACAGGATTCCGCTTGACAACACGACCGATTTTGTTATTTTTAAAAACAGCGTAAAAAATATTACGCCTAATTATGCCTATAAAGACAGCATACCGTATCCATCGGTTGCACACCAGGCTTTTATCGTTAGTTTTGATATTAGCATTAAGCCGGGACAAAAATATATTCAGTATCCAAACCGCAAAATGTCGCTGGGTTCAAACTATCCAACATTCAGTTTAAATTATACAAAAGGCATACAAAATATTTTTGGCAGCGATGTAAATTTTGATAAATGGCGTTTCAGTATCAGCGATGATAAGAATTTTAAACTGGCTGGTTTATTAAAATATAAGGTAGGTATTGGCGGGTTTTTAAATAGCCGTAAAGTCTTCATCCAGGATTATCAGCATTTTAATGGTAACCGCACCTTAAGAGCCAGCGAGTATGTTAACAGTTTTCAATTGGCAAGATATTACAACAACAGTACGATCAGTTCATTTTATACCTATGGCCACCTGGAGCATCATTTCAATGGGTTGCTTACTAATAAAATCCCCTTGTTCAAGCGCCTTAACTGGAACCTGGTTGGCGGCGGCAATGCCTTTTATGTAAATGGTAAAAACAATTATGTAGAGCTGTTTGCAGGGTTGGAAAATGTGTTGAAAATTTTCCGGGTTGATTTTGTGGCTGCTTACAGTAACGGAAAATCAACAACAACGGGCATCAGGATAGGAACAGGTGGAATACTGGGCGGTAGTTTACGTGCCGGCGGCTCACGCAGTGGCCGTAGCTCAATAAGTCTGTAATTAATCAATATCTTTGCTGCTCAATTTGGTTTGCCTGCAAGCATCCAATCCGTCGAAATGCGGATTTCTTTCACATGGTCTGACGCCCTCGTCTGGCCATGTAAAATGACAAATTAAAAACTTATGGCAGTATTACACAATCGTATTTCCCAGGCGGAATTAAAAAAGTTATTGTACGCTGAAGCAGAGCATCGTACCACTATTTCTTTTTACCAGTATTTTCAGATTGATGATCCCAAACTGTTCAGGGATGAAATGTACAAGGCATTGGATGCAATAAAAGTATTTGGTCGTATCTATATTGCTACTGAAGGTATCAATGCGCAGATAAGTGTGCCTGAGAGTAATGTGAAAGTATTCAGAGCTTATCTTAATACCATTGCTTCATTAAAAGACATCCGGTTAAATATTGCGGTCGATGATGATGGAAAATCTTTCTGGGTGCTAAAAATAAAAGTGCGTGAAAAAATTGTGGCCGATGGTATTACCGACCCCGGCTTTAGCATGCAAAATAAAGGCAGTTATGTTAATGCGGCGCAGATGAATACTTTGCTGCAAAATGATGATACCATAGTGATTGACATGCGAAACCACTACGAATATGAAGTGGGCCATTTTGAAAAAGCCATTGAAATACCCAGCGACACCTTCAGGGAGCAATTGCCGATGGCGGTAGATATGATGCAGGATAAAAAGGATAAGAACATCATCATGTATTGCACGGGCGGCATACGCTGCGAAAAAGCAAGTGCCTATATGTTGCATCATGGGTTTAACCATGTGTATCACCTGGAAGGTGGCATTATAAATTATGCAAGAGAAGCAAAAGCCGTCGGGCTTGAAACAAAATTCATTGGTAAAAATTTTGTGTTTGACGACAGGCTGGGAGAGCGGATTACAGAAGATGTGATAGCCAAATGCCATCAATGCGGTAAACCTGCCGATACGCATACCAACTGCAAAAACGATGGTTGCCATTTATTATTTATACAGTGCGATGATTGCGCCAAACAATATGATGGCTGCTGCACGGTTGAATGCCAGACGATTTATAACCTGCCTCTTGAAGCACAAATTGAATTGCGTAAAGGCATTGATAAAGGCATGATGGTTTTTAATAAGAGTAAGAAAAGGCTGCGGCCAAGGTTGGGTGAAATGAATAAAAAGTGATTGGAATAGACTTCCGAAGTCTTTTAAGAAATATATTTTTCAATTTCCTCTATATCAAACCTTCTTTCATCATATATTTTAATAAATAAATCACGGCCTCCAAACCATTCCAATACCTCATCTTTTTTGTTTTTGCATTGCCAATGATGGTATTATAAGAACTGTATTTATACTCGTGATACGTACTGCATAATTTTGCGCTAACCGGATTGGCATGTATTTACAAAATAACAGCTGTAAAATAGCCTTCGGTTGATTTTTTCTTTTTAAATTTTGCCTGAAATAAACTGCTTTTGCGCCCATATTCTTTGTTAATGCTTTTGGCATAGGAAATGAAAAATCCTTTGAATGCTTACTCTAAAGTGGTAAGTTTTTTGAGCCTCTTTGTTGTAAGATTTCCGAAGTGTTTGCCTCCTTAATCCTCACCAAAAAATGAAAATGGTTGGGCATAAGACAGTAAGCATATACTTCTTCAAATACTGACAGAGTGAGTAAAATTATAGATGATTGATTTATGGAAAAAGACTTACAATAAAAGATGAAACTTAATCACATTAACTTAATAGTTACAAATGTTTCAAACGTAATCACATTTTTCCAGCCTATTTTAACTTCAGATGTACGCTTGTAAAAGGCAACAATATAATTGCAGTTTTAAAAGGTTCTGACAACTTTATACTTGTTGTAATGACAGACAAAGACGGGAATTCCGGTTATCCAAAAGACTTTCACATTGGCTTTATGCTGGACACAAAAGCGCAAGTGGAAGAAACTTATAAAAGATTGAAAGACGGAAATATTGCTATTGAAAGCGGCCCGAGAAAAATTCGGGATAGTTTTGACTTTTATTTCCACTTCGACAATATTTTTATAGAAGTCGCACAACTTTCGGAGTAATAATCCCGCTAAGAGTCGTCATAGCCCAGGCCATATGCGTCGGCATGAGACCCCGGCGCATAAAAGAGCCTGCACCCTAAAAAGCGCTGTAACTAAATGCCACTAATCATCAATTACGAGTTTCCATAAAAAGTCGATTGAAAAAAAGATACCGCTTCTTTTGATGTTTTTGGTTTGTGCATACCACTCACCAGAAGCAGTTATTCTGAATTTTTGGGCATTGTAACCAAGTGAAAGAAATTTTGCCCCCCATATATCTGTTACTCCCAGACCTTTCCAATAAAAAATTTCGGCTCCAATTGAAAATGCAGACCTGTTATAAAGCCCCATATATACCGGCAAATAGGTTGCGTTCTTTGAGTGCTCATGAGTTATCGTATGTGTATTCGGGTCTGTTATGGCTGAATCAAATGTTAGTGCTTTACAAAACAGAAAACCTCCCTCAAGCACAAAATTAATATAGCGATGCTGATATGGACTGAGACTTGATATTTTTATTGGAGCGTCATATCTGCAAAATACCTGCAAGGGTACCGATTTTGGATCTGTTGTATAAAAAGACTTTGGGCCATATAAAATTTTAGCTTTTAAAACCTTTAAGCCAAGGCCGAATTCCTTTTCAGGTTTCTCTTCGTAATACTGAGCATAGCTATAAGACACTACAAACTGAAAAGCCGCCAAAACAATTATTTTATGCAGGGAGGTAATTTTCTTTAAATAGTTTTGCACTTTCATGGAGTACTTATTCTTTTTAAAGGTAGTATGTTTAAGATATTTCTTTCCCGCCGGGTTCACATTACTTCCAAATAATGGCTGCAAGAGGCGATACTTTTTTTAAAGCTGTCAGCTCTAAAATAATCCGTGCTATTTATACTCCCCAAAGATCTTCCTCAATTCATCGGCAATCTCACCAAGGGTACAATAATTTTCAACGGCTTCCAGCACAACAGGCATGAGGTTGTCACCACTAATGGCTTTTTCATTCAGGCTTTTTAAAGAAGCAATAACCTTATTGTTATCTCTTTTCAATTTCAGTGCTTTTAATTTATCGATCTGCATCTGTTGTACCTGCTCATCTATTTTAAAACCTGGGATGGTATTTTTTTCGGTTGTCTGAAATTTGTTTACGCCCACAATTATCTTTTCTCCGCTTTCAATCTGGCGTTGATATTCATAAGCGCTTTTTGCAATTTCATCCTGTATAAAACCCTGCTCAATGGCGGCAACACTGCCCCCCATGGCGTCTATCTTTTCAATCAATTTCCAGGCGGCAGATTCCACTTCGCTGGTAAGTGATTCTACAAAATAACTTCCTGCAAGTGGGTCAACCGTGTCGGGTGCGCCACTTTCAAAAGCAACAATCTGTTGGGTGCGTAATGCAATGGCTGCGGCTGCTTCGGTAGGCAGGCTAAGGGCTTCATCGTAACCATTGGTATGCAGCGATTGTGTGCCACCTAAAACTGCAGCAAGGGTTTGTACAGTAACGCGGCTTATATTATTGTAAGGTTGCTGTGCTGTTAATGTGCTGCCACCGGTTTGTGTATGAAAGCGCAGCATCATGGCTTTGGGGTCGGTTGCTCCAAGTTCTTTCATGATGTTGGCCCACATACGCCTGGCTGCACGGAATTTGGCTATCTCTTCAAACAAATTATTGTGAGCATTAAAAAAGAAGGAGAGGCGCTTGCCAAAAACATTTATATCCATGCCTTTTTGCAAAGCTGCCTGCACATAAGCTTTGCCATTGCTGAGGGTGAAGGCAATTTCCTGTACGGCTGTGCTACCTGCTTCACGTATATGATAACCGGAGATGGAAATAGTATTCCACTTGGGAACTTCTGCGGCACACCATTCAAAGATATCCGTGATGATACGCATGGATGCTTTGGGCGGATAGATATAAGTGCCACGGGCTGCATATTCTTTTAAAATATCGTTTTGTATGGTGCCGGAAATTTTTTTAAGATCGGCCCCCTGTTTTTTTGCCAGGGCAATGTAAAAAGCCAGTAAAATAAATCCGCTGGCATTTATGGTCATGGAACTGGTTATCTCATCAAGCTTAATGCCTTTAAAAAGTATCTCCATATCCTCCAGGCTGTTAATGGCAACACCTACTTTGCCAACTTCGCCATCGGCTAATGGATGATCGCTGTCGTACCCGATTTGTGTAGGCAAATCAAATGCGACACTAAGCCCGTTGACACCCTGGCTTAATAAATAATGATAACGTTTATTGCTTTCCTCAGCAGTGGAGAAACCGGCATATTGCCGCATGGTCCATAGTTTGCCGCGGTACATATCGGGTTGCACACCACGGGTAAAGGGAAATTCGCCAGGCAAAGCTCCCTGGCTCTCTGAAGGGGAAATGGAACGCAAATCCTTTTCTGTGTACAAGGTCTTTACTTCAATGCCCGAATCGGTAAATATCTTTTTATCTGTTGCCATAATTATAGAAGGATCTTTGCTTCGTACTGCAATGCATTTAAAACAATGCCACTTAATTCAGCATCGGTGGTTGATACATATTCAAGTATGCGTTTGCTGAGCTCAAAAGCATTGGCATCTTGCGGTAACATGCCGGCAATCTGGTTTATGATGTAAATATTCTGATCTTTTAAATTACCGATAGCCTGCCATAGTTTTGGATCAATATAAATCTGCTGAGTAACATTGTATTCGTACTCCGATCTTAATGTTTCTAAAAGAATAAGTTGCAGATCAACTACATGCAGGCCTGTGGCCGGTGTTCGGGAAACCAGGTTTATTAAAGATGAACGTTCGGCATATAAGGTGAAACGTTCCAATGCCTGTAATTTTAATTTAACCAGTTCGTTATTTTTTGGGGCACCGCCATTAAACCGGGCCTTTAGTTTATTAAATTCCATGATAAAAAAGCCCACAGTAATGACCGTCATGATCAAGATGGCTATCAGTATATAAATGAGGGTATCAGTAGCAAAATCCATAGATTGTTTTATTTATGGCAAATTTAGTGTGTTTAGGTTACGTCACCCAAACGCCTTGATCTGAAATGACGAGGGCTCACTAAAATACTATAAGGTCTGCTATGCTGCTTTGCTTTGCGGCAGACCTTATAGGTTTTTGCCTATTTCGTAAAAGCAGCTTACCAATTTTATTTAATTTTGTACAAAGACTTTAATATGGAAACAACTACTGAAGCACCGGTTACTTTAACAGCAAGTGCTAAAGACGAAATAAAACGCCTGATGCAGGAAACGGGATTTGATGCAACACAAAGTTTACGCATTGGTGTAAAGGGTGGGGGATGCAGTGGTATGACTTATGTGCTGGGCTTTGATGCCAAGGGTGAAAAAGATGAAAGTTTTGAGATAGATAGCATACCGGTTATTATGGAAAAAAGTCATGGTATTTATTTAATGGGTATGGAGGTTGATTGGCAGGGAGGATTAAACAGCCGTGGGTTTACATTTAATAATCCCAACGCCAGTAAAACTTGTGGCTGCGGGACGAGTTTTGCGGTATAGAGGATTCAAATAAAAAATATACAAAAAATAAAAGAGCCCCGTTTTTCGGGGCTCTTAATTTATAACTTAAATAAAAATTATCCTTTCTTTTTCTCCACAACTACTTCCGCAGCTGCACCCAATGGTTTGTCTTTTGCAAAATCAACCAGAACAGGAGCACCCACAAAAATTGAAGAGTAAGTACCTGTTACCACACCAATCAGCATAGCAAATGCAAAACCACGTGTTACTTCTCCACCAAAGATAAAGAGTATCAGGATGGTTAAGAACACCGTTAATGATGTCATGATGGTACGGCTAAGCGTATCGTTGATGGCGCGGTTGATGATGGCTGCTTTAGTAGCACCTTTCATATCGCGGCTGTATTCACGAATACGGTCAAATACAATTACCGTATCGTTCATACTGAAACCGATAACGGTTAAGATGGCAGCAATAAAGTGCTGATCAATCTCAAGCGGGAACGGTACAATATTTTTAAAGAACGAGAACACGGCCAGGGTTACAAATACGTCATGCAACAAGGTAACGATGGTACCGGCAGAGTATCTCCAGTCGCGGAAACGCAGGAAGATATACAGGAAGATAGCGAGCATGGCAAAGATGGTTGCTTTTACAGCACCACGTTTCAAATCATCAGAAATACTTGGCTGTACAGTTGAGTAAGCCTGAATGTAGTTTTTGTTAAACTGTGTTTGACTTAGTCCTGCTGGTAAAACTTTGGCAAGCCCCTGCATCAATCTCGCCTTTACAGCACTATCAGCTTTATCATCGCTTTTTAAATAAGCAGTTGTAATATTCAGGTGACGGCTATCGCCAACCGTCTTAATAGTTACGTTATCGCCGTCTAATGCTTTTTTAAGGTCATCACGTATTTCGTCATTCTTAACATTTTTGTCAAATTGAACGGTGTAACTACGTCCTCCTTTAAACTCAACTCCCAAATGGAAACCATTGAAGAAAGCGCCAATGCCTGCCAGTAATACAAAGGCAGAAATAACATAAGCAACCTTCCTGTACTCAATAAATTTATAGCTGGCGTGCTTAAATATTTTTTTAGAAAGCGTGGTGAAATAATTTAAATGTCGGTTTTTGTTGGTAAAGATTTCGGTTATTAAGCGGGATACTAAAATACCGCAGAACAACGAAAGCAGGATACCGATGATTTGCGTGGTAGCAAAACCAAGTACCGGGCCTAAACCAAAATAGAACAATATAAATGCAGTAAGCAAAGAAGTTACGTGAGCATCAATTACCGGTGCCAGTGAACGTTTATAACCATCATTAATGGCAAGCGGGTAAGATTTACCCTTTGTAAGTTCTTCCTTGATACGCTCAAATATAATTACGTTGGTATCCACCGCTAAACCAATAGTTAACACCAAACCGGCAATACCGGCTGCTGTTAAAGTAAAGCCCATAGCGGTTAACACACCAATAGTAAACAACAGGTTAAATATCAAAGCTATGTTTGCAACCCAGCCACCGGTATTATAATATACCAGCATTAAAATAAAGATTATTAAAAACGCAATGCCAAACGACATGGCACCACCACGCACAGACTCGGCACCCAGAGTTGGACCAACAACCTGTTGCGCAACAATTTTAGCAGGTGCATCCAACTTACCAGATTTTAAAATATTGGAAAGATCCTGTGCTTCCTGAACGGTAAAGTTCCCTGAAATTTCAGAACTTCCTCCTTCAATAGGGCCGTTTACATTTGGAGCAGAATAAACAATATCATCTAATGCGATGGCGATAGGTCGGCCAACATTTTTTGCAGTAAGACGTGCCCAGGTTTTTGCACCAATGCTGGTCATTTCCATTTTAATGGAAGCCTTGCCTTTTTCATCAAATGCCTGGTAGGCTTCTTTTACACCCTCACCTTCAAGCGGAGCTTTATCGGTACCCGGCATGGTTTTAACTGCGTACAACTGAAAAAATTTCTGTGTTCCTTTTGGAGCTTTTTCTTCAATACCCAAGAGGAACTTGGCATCGGCCGGTAAAGCTTCTTTTACCGCCGGATTGTTCATGTACTCATAAAAAACAGCGGTATCAGATGATAAAATGCTGCCAATAGCAGCAGGGAAAAATTGCTTGCCACTTGCCTGGTCAGTTTGTGGATTTTGTGGATTAATAACTTTGAAGAATGGGTTAGTATTCTCGCTGGCTTTAGAAGTATCGGCAGGTTTGCCTAAACTATCAATTTTTACACCGTTCAAATAATTCTGCAGGTTTTGATCGGCCAGTTTTAAAGACTCGGCAAGTTCATCAATACGATATACTTCCCAGAACTGAAGATGGGCAGATGCCTGTAATAATTTACGTACCCTTTCAATATCGTTAACACCGGCAAGTTCTACGTTGATAATGCCTTTGTTCTCATCAAAATTGATGTTAGGTTGTGCAACACCAAATTTATCAATACGGCGAACCAGGATCTTATAGGTTTCTTTAATAGCCCCGGCAGCAGTAGTCTTTAGTTTTTTGATAACCTCGTTATCGCTGTCGGTAGTTTTTACTTCTTTTTCTGCACCTGCAAAAGTACCGGCAAGCTTACCTGAACCGTTCTGGCTGATAAAGGATTCGGTAAAGAGCGTAATATAATCTGCATCGCTGTTCTCTTTTTTTATGTTGGCCGCCTGTATGGCATTCAACAAGGCAGGATTTTTTGGATTATTACTCAAAGACTTCAACAGGTCGGTAAGGCTAACATCCATCGTTACGCTGATACCACCCTGCAGATCGAGACCAAGGTTAAGTTCGTTGGCTTTACATTGCTTATAAGTAGTTCCAAAAATGGGGTAAATCTTTTGTTCAGATGTACTGTCCAGAATTCTTCTTTTACGTGCATCAATGGCAGCATCTCTTTCATCTCCTTTAAGATCAGGAAAAGCGTTCTTTACAATTTTTGTTGCTTTTGCTGTAACGGTGTTTTCATAATTACGTACTACCCATGTATAGGATAATTCCCAAAGTGATATTACTGTAAGGGCAATTGTAAAAAACCACACTAAACCTTTTAGTTTCATAATAATAGTCGTTTTAGTAGCTTCTTTTGTTGAATTTTTAGAAGTGTGCAAAGATAGGGGAAAAACCTGTTCGGTTTTTATGGTGGATAATTTTAGAATTTTATTCAATTTGCAAGCTAAACCGGATGTATGATTTGTAAAAATAAAGGAATATTGAAATTTGTATGTGGAATGGCCATTTTGGTGTCCTGCAGCAGTAGCAAACAAGTAAAGCAAACCGATAAGACAAAAGAAATAAAACCGGAAACCAGTATGACTGATACCGCTAAATCCCCCAATATACTGGAAGCTTTGTTGCAGCTATACCCGCAATATTTTGATGGGATACTTAAAAATAGAAACAACCAGAATGTGCAGATCATTTATACCCAGGTTAACCGGCGTAATGATGGAAAACCCGACCTTACGCCATATTATTTTAATGTAAATGGGGATAAATATTTTTACCCCGCATCAACGGTAAAATTGCCGGTTGTTTTACTGGCATTGCAGAAACTGAATGAATTAAAAGATAAAGGTATTGACCGGAACAGTACCATGATAACAGAAACTGCTTACAGTGGCCAGTCTGCCGTGTTTAACGACCCCACAACCATTGATGGCAGGCCATCTATTGCTCACTATATAAAAAGGGTATTGCTGGTGAGTGATAATGATGCTTATAACCGGTTGTATGAATTTTTAGGACAGGATTATATTAATACCGAGCTGAAGAAAAAGGGTTTAAAAAACGTGCAGATCTTACACAGGCTTAATATTTTTTTAACCGAAGCTGAAAACCGACAGACAAATCCTTTAAAATTTTACGATAGCACAGGTAAACTTTTGTACGGGCAGCCAGCACAAAACAACACTGCAAAGTATCCTGTTCGGAACGACAGTTTGGGAAATGGTTATTACTCCGGTGGTAAGCTGGTAAATAAGCCCATGGATTTTTCGAAAAAAAACAGGCTGGGGCTACAGGAACTGAATAAGATTGTTATCGGTATTGTTTTTCCGGATAAACTAAAAGCCAGCGAACGCTTTAATATCAGTGAAGATGACCGGCTTTTTGTTTTAAAATACATGAGCCAATACCCGACTGAAAGTGTTTACCCGCCTTATGCGGCCGACACTGCTGCTTACTGGCCTGCCTATTGTAAGTTTTTATATTATGGAGCCGAAAAAGGGAAACCTGATGAAAATATCCGCATTTTTAATAAGGTTGGAGATGCTTATGGACATGTTATTGACGCTGCTTACATTGTTGATTATAAAAATAAAATTGAGTTTTTTGTTTCGGCAATTATTTACTGCAACAGCGATGGTATTTTAAACGATGACAAATACGATTATGAAAACGTTGGTTTTCCGTTTATGAAAAACCTGGGCAGGGTTATTTATAATTATGAACTGAAGCGGAAATATAAAATAAAACCTGATTTATCATCCGTTTTATTTACCTACGATAAATAGCTATTTTTGCCTGCAACTAAAAACAAATTCATGCAACTGTCTTCCCTTCTTGAACGCTTTAATGAACCAGAAACCTTAAAAATGGCAAAGCTGGGCCGTGAGTTGCGTGCAAAGGGCCTGGATATAACTGACCTTAGTTTGGGTGAACCTGATTTTGATACGCCGGATCATATTAAAGTAGCAGCAAAAAAGGCGATTGATGATAATTACAGTCATTACACGCCAGTAGCCGGTTATCTGGACCTGCGTGAAGCGATTTGTACCAAATTAAAAAGAGATAATAATCTTGATTATACACCCGACCAGATTATTGTAAGCACGGGTGCCAAGCAAAGCATTTATAATACTGTAATGAGTATTGTTGATAAAGGTGATGAAGTGATTATTCCTTCACCCTTCTGGGTTACTTATTCAGAAATTGTGCGTATGACTGGTGGCGACGTAAAAATTGTACGTACTACTTTTGAGAACGGCTATAAAATTACGGCGGCAGAACTGGAAGCTGCCATTACAGATAAGACAAAACTGTTCATGTTCTCCTCACCCTGTAACCCAAGCGGAGCAGTATATTCAAGAGAAGAGTTGATTGCTTTGGCAGAAGTATTTAAAAAGCATCCCAATGTTTTCATCATGAGTGATGAGATATATGAGTATATCAATTTTGAAGGAGAGCACGAAAGCATAGCACAGTTTGATTTTTTAAAAGACCGGGTTATTCTTATTAACGGATTGAGTAAGGGTTATGCTATGACGGGTTGGCGGTTAGGTTATATTGCAACAAATTCAACTGTTGCCAAAGCCTGTGAAAAAATACAAGGGCAAGTAACCAGCGGAGCGACTGCGATCACCCAACGGGCAGCAATTACTGCATTAACCAGCGATATGAAATCTACAACGGCCATGGTGGAAGAATTCACTTGGCGCAGGCACCGGGTTATGGAATTACTTGCAGCAATACCAGGTATTGTTTGCAGCGAACCGCAGGGAGCTTTTTATGTTTTTCCTCGGGTAAATTATTTTTTTGGCAAGAGCGATGGTGAAGAAACAATTAAAAATGCAGATGACCTCTGTATGTACCTGCTCAATAAGGCATATGTGTCAACCGTTACAGGCAGCGCCTTTGGTGAGCCCAACTGCATACGTATTTCTTTTGCCAACAGTATGGAAAATATTGAGAAAGGCTTTGCAAAAATTAAAGAAGCGCTTGCGAAATTATCATAATCTTACCTCTTTCTTTAACTACAACATACCTCAGGTTTGTTAATAAATTATTAATACTCTTGTTTTGCGGGTTGTTAACCAGCCGGTAACAAAGAGTAATTGTTTCATTGGATAGATTTAATAAATTTTTAAAACCTAAAATTAAAACAATGAAAAAATTATTATTGGCATTCACTATGGTGCTTGGTTTTGCAGTGGCATCATCTGCCCAAACAGCAGTTAAAAAAACTGAAACAAAGCCGGTTGCTGTAAAATCAGCTACTAAACCGGCTAAAGTGGTTGCAATGGATAAAGCAAAGCCTGCAACTACTGCTAAACCTGTAGCAGCAACTACTAAACCTGCTACTGCTGCAACTGGCAAACCGGTAAAAGCTGATGGCACACCAGATATGCGGTACAAAGAAAATAAAACTACAAAAGCTGCGCCTGTAACAGGCCCTAAAAAAGCAGATGGTACGCCAGATATGCGTTACAAAGAAAATAAAACGGCAAAAGCAAAAGCTAAAAGCTAAAAGCTAAGGGCTAAGAAGAGATGATATAAATACGAAACACCGGTTTAACGCCGGTGTTTTTTTTGTAGGAACACGCCTTATGGCGTGTTATTGCTTAAACAGAACACGCCATAAGGCATGTTCTTACTCAAACAATTCAAGCCAGTGTTTTGGCCTGCGGCTATCCAGCCATTTAAAGCCTTTCAACTCTTTTTTATCAGCAGGAATATCTTTTATTGGATATAGTACGCCGTTAACATCCCGTATGAATTTCACTTTATTCAATTCTTTTTTTACAAAATAAATATCAATTACATCACCGCTGCTGCGGTTCATACCCACGTAGGCACTGTCATCATCCTGCGGATAATAAATACTTTCAGCAGGGCTCCCTTTCACCCGCACGTAATCAATAGAGCCATCCACAAAATACCCATTCAGCGTTCTGCCACCAATCTGGTTAAACATACCTTCTTTGGTTTTGTTGATGATGAGGCTGTTGTTAAAAACATACAACCGCCTGGGTTTTTGGTTTTGTGTATATACATGCAATGTATCTCCTGTTACTTGCGAATTATCGCTCCATACCACAGGGTCGCCAAATAATTTAAAAGTAGAATCAGCAGTGGTATAATGCAGGCTGTCGCTTACTGCCTGCAGCGAATCATTGAAAATACGCACATGGTGAAAGCCTATAAAATACCTGATAGAAGTATCAGCAGCAGTAGTTTTAGTATTTACCACTATCGTCTTTTTTAAGGTGTCTGTCTGTGTTATCATTCTTCTTTCTAGGCTGTCGTATTTTCGTAAGCCCGAAAAAAGTGTATCGGCAGCCATGTAAGTGCTGTCACCATCCCGGTAAATAATCATCACCGGTTTGCGTGTGGCTAAAAATGATTTTACTTTTCCATCCGCAAATATCTGCCCGCCTAAAATAGTAATATTATTGATGCTGTCAACAAATTTGGCGTTACCTTCTAATTGTGCAACATCACTGTTCTTATCGTAAGCAAAATTATCAGCAATAAACGATCGGGTGCTGTCGCTGAAAGAAGGCCGACCCGAAAATAGTGCCTCACCTGTGGCTAAATTATAGGTACCCGAATTTGTGTTGATAACACTTCCATCTTTACCAATGATTTGTGTTTTGGCAATAAAAGTGGCAATATTTGTTTTTACATTGTAGAGTAAACTGTCGGTGTAAATATCCCGGTCAGGGTCTTTCAGGTGTACATTGTTTTTAAAATATACATCTTTGGTATCAGCATAATACACACCATCACGACTGGTTAAAACAGTTTTTTCATTTACAATTTTGCCACCGTTTTTATAAGTTGCAATGCCGGTTCTTAAATTGTATTCCAGGTCATCGGTGTACAATGTTCCTTTTTTATCAGTAAGTTTTACATTCTTTTTTAAATAGGCAATGCGGTCGGCACCCACATAGCGCAGGTATTGCGAGTAAGTGTGTATGCTGTCATTGTCGTTAATGTGAATATTGCCAAAAGCCTCTACTATATTGGTTTTCCGGTTAATGGTTGCACTATCGCAGTAAAAGGTGGTGAGGCCTTCTTTAATAATTACATCGCCGGCGATAGTTTCCAGAGCAGTTACAGAATCAATAGTTACCAACCGTAAACTTTTACCCTGAACAATTCTTATAGAACGAATGGTATCGGAAGATGAAGGAGTACCAATGATCTGCTGCTGTGCAGAAGTTTGATAAGCTGCTGCAATTAAAAAGAAAATAAAAAATTTGCTGATGGTAAAGTTCAATCGCAATGGTTCTTTTTTTGTTCGGCTGTAAATTGCAGTTTTTTATTTATAAAGGATTGGTAAAATTTTATTGTTTAAGATAAGGGGCATTAACCGTATCAGGTAATGGCATGCTTAAACCGGGGCTGGTATTTTTTTTACCAAATATGGAAATGTTTACATACCTTTTTGGATTGGTTTTTAAATCATCAATCAGCAGATTAAGCTTATTGGCTGTAGCAGTAAGGTTGTTGTACAATTTAGTGTCGTTAAGCAGTAAACCTGCCGTGCCCGATGTTGTATTAAGTTTACCAATGGTAGTTTTAAGATCGCCGATGGTGCTATTTAGAAATGTTAATGTTTTCTGCAGATCAAGCTGCGAAAGATTCGTAGCAGTTTTATCAAGATTATCAAGCGTGCTGGTTATCTTGCCATTATTTTTATCAAGGTTAGCAGTAAAAGAATTTAGGTTATTCAACGTGCCTGCCAATGCACCGGTTTGTGTGTTTAATAAAGTTTGTAACGAAGCAGAAGTGCCAACAAGATTTTCAGTGGTTTTATTTAAATTGGCAAGCGTGGCGCTTATATTATTTTTTGCCGTGGGATCCAGTATGTGGTTTACAGCCATTAACACCGAATCAATAGACGTTACCGCTTTGGTTACCTGATAAAGCACGGGGTCTACCTTTTTTAAAACATCATTTAAAATACCTTCTGTTGCTTCGGTTGCAATGTAGCCGTTTTTAAGCACGTAGGTTTGTGCATCGCCCAATTTAATCTCAATACTTGTGGTGCTGAGCAGCGAAGGCCTGATAATTGCGATTGAATTGGTGGGAATATTCACATCCTTGGTCAGGTTCATATTAACCAGGATCTCTTTCATATTTTTATCGGTGGTTATGCTGTAAACTGTGCCTACCTGCAGGCCATTTATCATAACAGGGTTGCTGGGTGCAAGTCCTTGCACATTGGTATATTTGGCAAAAATGTTGTGACTTTTTCCAAAAAATGTTTTACCCTTTAAAAAGTTAAAACCCAGCACCAGTAAAACGATGGCAATGGCAGTTAAGGAACCTATTTTTGTTTCGTTTGAAATTTTCATAATTAGTTATAATGGCCAGAAGCAATTATTAAGCCAAGCCCAAAAATAGTTTAATTCTTCAATTCAAACTTTACCTCTGCATTATTTTTCATATCCGCCGATAAACGTACTTCATGCCTGTTAGGTCCGTCATTAATTATCATCAATGCGGTGTTGGGGGGAATATTTCCCAGGTTTTCGGCAAATAATACCAATTCATTGCTTTTACCCGGTTCTACAGTAAGCGTAAGCGACAACGGATTTGTGCTTAGCGATTTTTTTATGATTACCTGAATACCGTTATAAAAAACCGAAACAATATCATTATCTATATCTCCATCATCATATACATCAACAGTTATCTTTTTGTTTTTAACAATGATCGTTTTTATATCCTTAACCGGCCGTCCCTCAATTACAACTGCATTGGTTGAATTTCTATCGTTTGATGTAACCGCAGGAGGCGGCGGAGTGTTGTTGTTCAGGCTTTCAATCTGTTGCTTGTATTTTTTTACCGCTTTTGTAATGGCCTCGGCAAGTTCTTGCTGGCCCTTTTCGCTATTAATGTATTGTTCATCTTCAGGTGTGTTTATAAAACCGGTTTCAACCAATATGGCGGGCATATTGGTTGCCTGCAAAACCCAAATCCCTTTTTGGCGCTGGTTTACACCCAAAGCCGGCCTGCCGGTATTTTCAATTTCTTCATTTACAAAGCTGGCCAGGCGGTCGCTTCTTTCCTGGTATCTTTTAGCATAGATGGCTGCAATTATTTTACCCTGCGGACTGCTGAAATCAAAACTGTTATCAATAGAATCAGCCGCTCCTGCTTCTATCTCAAAACTTTCATCACCACCCATGATTGCTTTTAATTTATCACTGGTTTTGTGTGCGGCAAATATCCACACACTGGTGCCGCTGCGGGTGAGGGGCATTTTAAAATATTCATACACCGGTTCTTCAACTTCGTAAGGCGTACTTACTTTAATCTTTTTCTTTTTCTTTTTTATGTAAGATATTCTGTAACGGGTAACCATCCGGGTACCGGTTTGTCTTCTGCCGGTTTTTAATGGCCCACTATCGGCATGTATGCATAAAAACAAATCACCTTTAAATTCATTGGCCAATCTTGCTTTTTCAGTAGGCGTTTGATAAATATCCGTTGTTCTTGTTGGTACAACTTTTACATTGGGCAATTGCTTTTTTAATTCATCTACCAGTTTTAAAGCAATGGCAAGTGTTACATCTTTTTCTTTTGAACGTAGTGAGTTTTCGTATTGGCCGGTAGCACCATTATCGGTACCGCCATGTCCTGCATCCACAACAATGGTTTTTATCTGCTTGGGAGTTTGTGCAGTAATTTCTTTTATTATTAACAATTGCAAAGCAGCAAACAGAAATAAAAAGGGCACTTTGTTCCTTGGCATATTCTACTCGTTTTATCCGGGGTTAGTAATTAATCAATTATTCACAAATTCGTTCGGTATTATGTCTATTTTTGCCAATCTT
The DNA here is from genome assembly GCA_038328115.1 of Chitinophagales bacterium. Classification (GTDB taxonomy): domain Bacteria; phylum Bacteroidota; class Bacteroidia; order Chitinophagales; family Chitinophagaceae; genus Ferruginibacter. The sequence continues at coordinate 48,500 of JBBQLS010000001.1, read as the reverse complement.
AAGTATGAACCGACTGAACAAAGGTAAGGCAAAAAATATATTGGTTTTGGTATTGGTACCGCTGTTATTTGCTATAACGCTGTATTGCAGTGCCAGTGGTTTTCATACAACGTACTTTCACAGTTATTTAACTGTTGATACCCTTCCGTTAAATAAAAAAGATTCGCAGAAATTAAAGAGCAATGCTCCAGCTCCGCTTTCTTCTTCAAAAAAAATTGCCGATACAAATATTGTACAAAAGATAGACACACTTATTTTTAAACCGTCCAAAGATGCGTTGGATGCACCGGTTGTTTATCATGCCGATGATTCGATGGTGATGGACATACCCGCCAAAAAAATAATTTTATATGGTAAAGGATCCAACGTAAAATACACCGACAACGAATTGTATGCGCCCCGGATAGAATTTGACCAACGTACCAGCTTAGTAAGTGCTTATCTTGTGAGAGACAGCAATGGAAATGTAATTTCGTCTCCTACATTTAACCAGTCCGACTTTAAAACAAAAAGTGATTCCATTACCTTTAACATGAAAACGTTAAAGGGCATCACCAAAAGCACCTACACCCAGCAGGGCGAAATTTATTTTCATGCCGAAAAAATAAAAAAAGTTAGTCCGGATATTTTTTATGGTTACCGTGGGCAGTTTACCACCTGCAACTTAGATACACCACACTTTGCTTTTGTTAGTAAAAAATTTAAATTCATTAATAAAAAAATGGCTATCACCGGGCCTGTTCATCCAGAGTTTGAGGGTGTGCCTATACCAATTTATCTTCCCTTTGGTATTTTCCCTTTGCAAAAAGGCAGACACTCGGGCATACTGGCACCTACTTTTACTGCCAACGAACAATTGGGCCTTGCATTGGAAGGGTTGGGTTATTATAAAGTAATAAATGACCGCTGGGACCTGATAACCCAAGGTACTATTTATTCGTATGGTGGCTGGACGGCCAGTTTGAGGCCACGTTATTACCGGCGTTACCACTACCAGGGAAATATGGCATTCAACGTTATTCATACCAGAGATCTGGATAAATCGGGTGCCCGGAATTACAATCTAACCTGGTCGCATAGCTCAGATACAAAAGCCAGGCCTGGTGTAAGTTTTAGTGCCAATGTAAACGTGGGCAGCAGTGGCTACACTTCCTCCATACCCAATAATGCGCAACGCAATTTTCAAAACCAGTTAAACTCTTCCATTACCTATTCCAAGGTATGGAAAGACAGGCCTTTTAATTTAAATATAAGCGCCAATCACAATCAGAATACCAATACCAAAGCATGGAATATTAATTTACCCGACATTGGGTTTAATGTAAACACGCTATATCCTTTCAGGCGTAAGGAAGTGATAGGAGCATACAAATGGTACGAGAACCTGGGCATTGCACTGAATACAAATGTGCGGAGTTTATCAACTTTTTACGATACGCTGGGCAACTTCTTTGGTGAGTTTGCAAAAAATTATCAATGGGGTGCCCAGCATAATGTGCCACTCACATTATCCTTACCGCCGGTAGGTAATTTTCAAATTGCACCCAGTGTGAGCTATCAGGAAAAATGGTACCAGGAAAAATTTTTACTTAGGTGGAACAATAATACAAGGAAACTGGATACCAGCATCAGCAAAGGGTTTTATACTGCAAGGGCCATGAACTTTGGGCTGAACATTGGTACCCGCATTTTTGGTATGTACACGTTTAAAAAGAAAAGCCTGGTACAAGCCATCAGGCACGAGATAAGGCCAAATATTTCGGTTGCATATACGCCGGATATGAACAGTAAAAGCTATTACACAACTCAAATTGATACTTTTGGTACCAAATCATCCTATTCTTATTATCAACGCAGCGTTTTCGGTGCTTTTGGTCAGGGGCGGTTTGGGGGTTTAAATTTTGGTATTGATAATGTGCTGCAAATGAAAGTGCGCAATAAAAAAGATACCACCGCCGATGCGGTTAAAAAAATAACACTGTTAGATGGGTTAAGCATTAACGGGTCATATAATTTTTTAGGTGATTCCTTTAAATTAAGTCCGTTCAGGATTGACCTGAGAACCAATCTTTTTGAAAAAATCAGCTTATCAGCCGGGGCGGTTGTGATGCCATACTTAACAGATTATAAGGGCGATTTTATAAACAAATATATTTGGACTAAAAAAGTGGCGCTGGGTAAAATTACAAGTGGTAATATAGCCCTGCAAGGCACTTTTAAAGGGGGAGATAAGAAGGAAAGACTGCCGGTTACTAATCTGCAGCAAAACAATCTGACTAATACTGTTTCGGGCATGCCGCTTGATGAATACCAGCAGGAAGCTGCTTACATAAGAAACAATCCCGGTGAGTTTGCCAATTTCAATATTCCATGGAGTATAAGTATTCAATATGCACTAAACTACCAGCGTGCTGCTAATGGTTTTGGTACAGGGTATGTAAAAACGTTTACACAAAATATAAACTGGTCGGGCACTTTAAACCTTACAACCAGGTGGCAGATTGGTTTAAACGGATCTTACAATATTACATTGAAAGATCTGGGTATGATAAGTATGTATCTTTCACGGGAGATGCATTGCTGGCAAATGGCTATAAATATGCAGTACACTAAACTTAACCGCTCGTTTAGTATCAATATCAGCCCTAAATCGGGTTTACTACGGGATTTGAAAATAAACCGCACCAGGTATTTTTACGGGTTGTAATTTTTAGAGTAATTGGGAATTTGTAATTACCTGTTAAATTTGCGAGCTGCTTCTAATTCCCAATCCCTAACCCGGTTGCATATAAACTTTCAGCATTTCACTATGCACTTTTTCCTTTAATTCAGTTACTGTTTTATTTGCCGGAGTTTCGGGCGTAAGAAATTGCATTTTTAATTTTACCGGAAGCAGGAAAAATTTTAGATTGATGGGCATAGCATTTTTAGTACCGGAAATTACACAGGGCATAATTTCTTTTTTAGTTGCTATTGCAAGCTTGAAAGCGCCATCGTAAAAAGACTTTATGGGTTCTTTTGAGCGGTTGCGGGTTCCCTCGGGATAAATACACATGTGCATGCCTTTTGCCAACACTCTTTTCATGGCGTCGAAACTCTTACGGCGGCTGCGGTCGTTGTTTCTGTCAACCAAAACAGAACCCCTTGAATAAAACCAACCAAACACGGGGATTTTTGCAAAGGATGCTTTTGCAATCGTTTTATTTGCTCCGGGCACAAACGGTGCCGATAGAGGCACATCTAATAAAGCATTGTGATTGAAAACCACGATATATGCTTCGCCTGGTTTAAAATTTTCTTTTCCGGTTACCTTAACCGGGCAGCCAATTAAAAACAGCCATACATTCATCCAGATTTTTGAAACGGCAATAAAATATTTTTGTCCCCTTTGTTCTTTCATCAAATGCGAAAGCATGGAAGGAATAAAAATGATTAGGAACGTAATTAAAAAAGTAATTAATCCCCACAAAGCCCAGATTCTGCCAAAGATATTTTTTCCAATTCGCATGACGGTTTTTCTTTTCTATGGGGTTAATAATTTCCAGTCTATCGGTTCTATACCATGCTTGGTTAAAATTTCATTTGTTTTTGAAAAATGTTTGCAACCAAAAAATCCTGCATGTGCAGAAAGTGGAGATGGATGAGCCGCTTTTAAAACAAAATGCCTGGTTTCGTCGATTAATATTTGTTTTTCCTGCGCAAACTTACCCCAAAGTAAAAAAACAACGCCTTTTTTTTCATCGGATATTTTTTGAATAACCGCATCAGTAAATGTGGCCCAGCCAAATTTAGCATGGCTGAAAGGTTCATTGGCTCTTACCGTTAAGGCTGCATTCAGCAACAATACACCCTGTTCCGCCCAGCGTGTAAGATTACCATATGCAACCGGCATGGCAACACCAATATCATGCTGAATTTCTTTAAAAATATTAATCAGCGATGGTGGCGGCTTAATACCGTTTTGAACTGAAAAGCTTAAACCATGTGCCTGGCCCTCGCCATGGTAGGGATCCTGGCCCAGAATTACCACTTTAACTTTGGTGAAAGGTGTTTGATTAAACGCATTAAATATTAATGGGCCTGGTGGGTAAATAATTTTGCCTGCTGCTTTTTCGGTTTTTAAAAAGGTAACGATCTGCTGAAAGTAAGGTTTGCTGAATTCATTTTTCAGCACTTCCTTCCATGAAGCTTCCATTCTTACTTCCATGCGGTAAAATTTTTATAAAAATAAAAAAGAGCCGCCAATAAGCGACTTTTTTTGTTTGTGACTCGGATTGGATTCGAACCAATGACCCTCCCGATTACAAATCGGGATGCACTATCCAGATGAGCGTATTAATTTCTCAATAAATATTTTACTTTTCATTTTCTTAATGTAAATCTCTCTTTGCCTTGCCTGTTTCAATTCTTCAAAAATCTCTGAATAAACCAATAACCATGGAATTCCGGTTTTTGTAAATTTTTCTTTACCTCTGTTATGTTCTGCAAATCGCCTGTCTAATTCTGTTGTAGAACCAACATAATATTTATAAGTTTCTTACTATACAATATTTATATCCAGGCTTGCATAAAATAAAAAAAACCTGTTTAACAGGCTTTTCAAATGTGACTCGGATTGGATTCGAACCAATGACCCTCAGCTTAGAAGGCTGATGCTCTATCCAGCTGAGCTACCGAGCCAAAATCGGCTGCAAATATAGGCTTTTCACAAAAAAATCTGTAAATAAAACATGAATTGCTTTTTGAAAAATATTTTTTTCTATTTTTACCACTACAATCTACTGCTATGAAGTATTTTATCATCTAAGGAAAGTTTCTGCTTCCTTAGCCTGCAAGTGTCAGTAATGCAATACTGCGTTGCGTCTTAACTATTTTCTTATACATTATTTTTTTTACCACCATGGCAAATTCAATACAAAAAATTCACACTTATTTTACATTATTTAAACAGGCCGTAACCGGCGATATTAATGATTTTACTACCGGTAGTATTAACCGGGCTATTTTTTTATTGGCAATACCCATGATTCTGGAAATGATGCTGGAAGCGTTGTTTGCTGTTGTTGATATTTATTTTGTTAATAAGGTTGGGGTTGAAGCCTCCTCAACCGTGGTGCTTACCGAGGCATCACTTACCATTTTATATTCAGTTGCCTGGGGGCTTTCCATTGGTATCACAGCATTGGTAGCCCGTCGTGTAGGAGAAAAGCACTTTAAGGAAGCTTCTGATATTGCGGCACAGGCTATTTTGCTGGGTTTATTTTTGTCTTTAATTATAAGTGTAATTGGATTTATTTTCCCCAGGGAGATACTGAGCATGATGGGCGCATCGGCTAAAGTTGCACAGGAAAATTATCTGTTTACGCAAATTATGTTAACGGGGAATATAGTTATCATGTTGCTTTTTATAAATAATGCCATTTTTCGTGGAGCAGGCAATGCATCTATTGCAATGCGTGTGCTGCTACTTGCAAATGTTATCAATATTGTGCTGGATCCTTTGCTGATATTGGGTATTGGACCTTTTTCAAAAATGGGTGTTATCGGCGCAGCGGTAGCAACAACTACCGGAAGGTCCATAGCAGTGTTGCTTCAGTTTTATTATTTATTCAATGGCAAATCATTGATTAAGCTTGCAGCCAATCAATTTGTGGTGAAGATAAAACTAATGCGGAGTATCCTCAAAACCTCTGCCGGCGGTATGTTTCAGTTCATTATTGGCAGTTGTAGCTGGATATTTTTAGCCAGGATCATTGCAGAATCGGGTACTGCTGCGGTTTCTGGTTATGGTACTGCAATCAGAATTTGCATTTTTACCATTTTACCCGCCTGGGGACTTGCCAATGCTGCTGCAACACTGGTGGGACAAAACCTTGGTGCGAATCAGCCCGACAGGGCCGAAAAATCGGTGTGGAGAACAGCATTTATCGCTTTTTGCTTTTTTGCCATTGTTGCCGTAGTATTTTTTGTATTTGGAGCCAACCTGATGCGGTTTTTTACCCAGGATAAAGAAGCCGTGCTTGCCGGTACCGAATGCCTGCACATATTGGCAATCGGCTACGTTTTCTTTGCCTATGGAATGATTATAAGCCAGGCTTTTAATGGAGCAGGGGATACAAGGACACCAACCTACATAAATCTTTTTATTTTTTGGCTATTACAGATTCCTTTAGCCTGGTTGTTAGCAAAATTTCTAAGGATGGGCCCAACCGGTGTTTATATTGCTATCGGAGTTGCAGAATCGGCTCTGGCATTCGTAAGTATTATAATATTCAGGAAGGGTAGATGGAAATTGGTAAAGGTTTGATTTTAACTATTTTAGCATAAATAATAAAAATAGTTGCAAATTTTGCCTTTCCATTAATTTAACATTATATTTGCACATAACTCAGACAAAAAAATTTTAATAAAATTAAAGTTTATGAAACAAAAACTAACACTAATTCTGGCATTATCTCTTTTAGCCACAAGTGCTTTTTCTCAAAAATCTAAAAAGAAGATGGGAGATGGAGATAAAAAGGGGCCACTTATCGGCTTACATTTTAACCTGCAGGATTTTAATGCTCCTTTGGGTATTAAAGATCCATCTACAGGAAAAGTTTACAGTACTTTTAGAGATATGACCAAAGGATTTTCTTTGTCATACTGGAAAGGCCTTACCTCAAGGTTAGATCTTGCAGTAAAATTGAATGGTAGCTTCCGGGACTATCATCAACTACGCACTGGTAACGCAAAAAATACCGAATTTGGAACCGAACTGGAACCAACTTTAAATTTTCGGTTTTTTCCTGATAAGGCGTTGTTTAACCCTTTCTTAACTGCCGGTATCGGTGCTGGTCTTTACACTGACAAATTCGGTGCTTATGTTCCTGCAGGTCTTGGTCTTCAGGTTAACTTCAATAGCTTTACTTATATGTTTATTCAGGCTCAATACAGGTGGGATATAACTACTAAAAAGGCTGCTGTAGGCGACAACCTGTTTTATTCAGTAGGTTTTGCACAAAACATTGGAAAGGAAAAACCAAAAGTTGTTCCTCCACCACCACCACCAGTTGTTGAGCCTCCAAAAGACAGAGATGGCGATGGCGTTCTGGATATTGATGATAAGTGTCCTGATGTTGCAGGTCTTGCTTCATTACAAGGTTGCCCGGATAGAGATGGTGATGGTATCACTGATGCAGAAGACAAATGCCCGGATGTGCCAGGTTTAGCACGCTACCAGGGATGTCCTATTCCTGACAGGGATAAAGATGGTATTAATGATGAAATTGATAAGTGTCCTGATGTTCCAGGTTTAGCACGTTATCAGGGTTGCCCTATTCCTGATACTGATGGAGATGGTGTAAACGATGAAGAAGATAAATGTATCAACGAAAAAGGACCAGCTTCTAACTTTGGTTGTCCTGTAATCAGCGAAGAAATCATTAAGCGTGTAAACTTAGCTGCTAAGAATGTATTCTTTGCAACAGCAAGCGATAAATTATTAGCTCAGTCTAACAAGCGTTTGAATGATGTAGTTACTATCTTAAACGAAAATCCAAGCTTTAAAGTACAGATTGATGGTCATACCGATTCACAAGGTAAAGATGATTACAACCTGGATCTTAGTAACAGAAGAGCCGCATCTGTAAAAGCATATTTGGTTAGCAAAGGAATTGCTGAAAGCCGCTTAAATTCTATGGGATATGGCGAAACTAAACCCGTTGCTGATAATAATACTGCTAAAGGACGTGCAGAAAACAGAAGAGTAGAAATGACTTTGAGCAACTATTAATAGCTTCTTAAAACGATAAAAAATCCCTCCGAGTGATCGGAGGGATTTTTGTTTTATGGCAAACATTTAAAAGAAAAAATGCACAAATCGATAGAAAAAAAATAGCGAAAAAAATAACGAAACCTCAAATAGAAAACCCTCCAGGTAGCTGGAGGATTTCTATATGTTATAGTGCATTAAATTTTTAAATGGCAACAAGACTTCTCAATCAAATCTTTTCTTCCAGTGCCATCAGCTTTTCAAAAACAATTTCATATTCTGTATTTGCCTTTTTCAATTCATTTACTGCATTATTATAAGCTGCTTCCGTTTGTAGAAATTTATTTTTATCTCCATACACATCAGGCGATGCCAGGTCAAGTTCCAGTTGCGCTTTCTTTTTAGTAAGCTCAGCGATCTTCTCTTCAACTTGTTTAAAAAGGTTTTTCTGTTTGTTCAATTCTCTTTTCAGTTCTTTATCAATACTACTGGTTTGATTGTTGACTGCCGGCTGAGTAACAGATTTTGGCTGTTCTGTTTTGACAACAGCTTCCTTTGCCAGTTGCTTATTGCCGGATGCCAATTGTTTATCCGCAGGACGCTGTGCATTGGCTGCTTCTGCTTTTAATATGGCAGCATCTGCTTTTTCTTTTCTTTCTTTCCAATCTTCATATTCTGCATAAGTGCCTTTAAACTCCCGTATCTTATAGTCTTCAATATCCCAAATTTTGTTGGCAATACGGCTGATGAAATACCTGTCGTGACTTACCAGTACGATAGTGCCTTCATACTTGTTTAAAGATTCTACCAATAAATCAACCGAGTGAATGTCTAAATGGTTGGTAGGTTCATCCAGCATTAGGAAATTCGCTTTGCTGGCAATTGTTTTTGCCAACGCTACTCTGGCTTTTTCGCCTCCGCTTAATACTTTAATTTTCTTTTCAACGGCTTCGCCACTAAATAAAAAGGCACCCAGTAAACTTCTTAATTCCAGGTCATTTTTTCCGCTCCGGGCTTCTTTCAATTCTTCCAGCACATCATTATTCTGGTTCAGTGCCTCTAACTGGTGCTGGGCATAAAAAGATTCTTCTACATTATGTCCCCATTCACGGTCTCCTGTAAAAGGTTCGGTACCGGCAATAATTCTTAATAAAGTAGATTTTCCTTTACCATTGGCACCAATCAATGCAATTTTATCGCCACGGTCAATTTCAGCACCGGTATCTTCCAATATTTTTGTAGCACCAAAACTCTTGCTTACATGTTTCAGCGTAGCAACAATTTTGCCCGGTGTTTTATCAATGGCAAAATTGATACGCATGTTGGGGCGCTCCAGTTCTACGTTTTCAATACGATCTAATTTTTCCAGGCGCTTAACAATACTTTGTGCTGCTGCAGCTTTGCTGGCCTTGGCTTTAAAGCGCTCCACAAACCGTTCATTCTGCCGTATGTAATCCTGTTGATTTTCGTAAGCCTTTTGCTGCATATCAATACGCAGGGCTTTTTCCTGTTCGTAATAAGAATAATTACCGGTATAAAAATGTAACTCCCTCTGGTAAAGTTCAACAATTTTATTTACCATCCGGTCTAAAAAGAAACGGTCATGCGATACAATTACAACAGCTCCGGGATAGTGTATCAAATATTTTTCAAGCCATTCAATACTTGGTAAATCCAGGTGATTGGTAGGCTCATCCATCAGCAGCACATCAGGATTCATTAAAATCATTTTTGCTAAAAGCACCCTCATGCGCCAGCCTCCACTAAAATTTTTGTATTGCTTTCCCAGGTCGGCATTGGCAAAACCAAGTCCCTGTAAAATTTCTTCGGTGCGGTGATGAATGCTGTAGCCATCGAGAACTTCCATCTCATGCAATAAATCAGCATATTTATTGGCCAGGCTTTCGTCGCCGGTTCTTTCTAACTCATGCCCTAACAATTCCAATTCTTTTTCTAATTGTTTCACTCTTTCAAAAGCACCCATGGCTACTTCCAAAATTGAATCTTCGGTATCAAAGCCCAGCAGATCCTGGTGCAAAAAGCCAATGGTAGTTTCACGTCCTTTTTCCACAGTGCCTTTTGCAGGGCTGTACTGGCCGGTTAATACTTTAAGTAGGGTTGATTTTCCGGTACCATTATAGCCAATTAAGCCAATACGTTCATTGGGTTGTATATGCCAGGTAGCATCTTCCACAATGGTACGGGCGCCAAATTCAAATGTTACATTCTGTAATCCTAAAAGCATAAAAAAAATTCGAAGCGGTTTATAAAGCGGCAAAAATAACGAATATCGAACCTTAAAGCCCAATTCATGTTATAATCTCTAAAATTTTTGGTTTTACGGCGTTAATATATTTAATGAGTAGTTAGCTTTGCATAAAATTGAAGAAAATGAAAAAAGTACTTTTTGGTTTATTGGTTCTGATACTAGGAATTGCAGGATATTACTGGTACATGTTCAGCAAAGCTGGTGGTGGTAATAGCGGCCCAAAACAAGAAGCTCTTACTTTGAAAAAGCATTCAGATACATTCAACCTGTCGGTTAATGCGGCCATGAATGCCTATTTTGAAATGTCTGCTGCTTTTGTGGATGCGGATACTGCAAAGGCTAAAGTTGCCGCCAAAAAATTTGTACAGTTACTTGATACCATCCCTATGATAGAATTAAAAAAAGATACTGCTAATATTTACGAGGTAGCAATGGGCACTTTTGACGGCATAAAAAGTAATGCTGCAGATATATCGGAACAGACAAACCTGCTGGAGATGCGTAAGGATTTCAGTATGGTTTCGGAAAACCTGTACCCGTTTTTTAAGATAATCAATTACGAAGGCGATAACATGTACTGGCAAAATTGCCCGATGGCATTTGGAGATGATAAAGAAGCCAACTGGGTAAGTAAAAGCACAGAAATTTTTAACCCATACCTGGGAAAAAATCACCCTGAATTTAAAGCTACCATGCTGCACTGCGGCAGTATAAAAGACACGATTAAAGCAAAATAACCGTTCAGCCGGCCAGCATTAACAGGAATTAAGTTTACGCACTATGAAAAGATTCTTTTTTGTTTTTCTGTTTGTACTGACTGCTTTAACCGGATCTGCACAACATAAATATACTATTAGTGGCTACATCAAGGATTCATTGAATGGAGAAACCCTGATTGGTGCCACCATTGCGGTGCAGGGGCAAACAAAAGGCATAAGCAGTAACCTGTATGGCTTTTATTCCATCACTTTGGATGAAGGAAAGTATATTCTGATCTGTACGTTTGTTGGCTTTCGCATAAAAGCTGTTTCAATTGATCTGCGTGCCGATGCAAAAATAAATTTTGATGTTTTGCCAAAAGCATATTTAGCCGAGGAAGTAGTAGTATCTTCTAAAAAAAGAGATGCCAATGTTAAAAATGCGCAGATGGGTAAGTTTACATTGCCCATTGAACAGATAAAAGCTATCCCTGCTTTTTTAGGTGAAGTTGATCTGCTCAAAACCATACAGTTTTTACCTGGTGTACGTAATGCAGGAGAGGGTAGTGCAGGTATTTATGTGCGTGGCGGCGGGCCAGATCAGAATTTAATATTGCTGGACGATGCACCTGTTTATAACACCGGCCATCTCTTTGGGTTTTTTTCCATTTTTAATTCGGATGCTATAAAAAACGTAACGCTTATAAAAGGGGGAATGCCGGCGCAGTATGGAGGAAGATTATCAAGCGTATTGGACATTTCCATGAAGGAAGGTAACAATCAAAAATTTCAGGTAGATGCAGGTATCGGCGTAATAGCATCACGGCTGTCAGTGCAGGGCCCCATTAAAAAAAATAAATCTTCTTTTATAGTCTCAGGCCGCCGTACTTATATTGATGCTATTGCAAAGCCATTTGTAAAATCGGGCAGCCAGTTTAAAGGAAGCGGTTATTATTTTTATGACCTGAATGCAAAGATGAACTATATATTTTCTGATAAAGACAGGCTTTATCTGAGTGGCTACTTTGGGCGTGATGTGTTTGATTATGTGAATGGCAAACAGAGTTTAAAATTTAATATTCCGTGGGGTAACAGCACCGGAACATTGCGCTGGAATCATGTGTTTAATAATAAACTGTTCGGCAATACTACCGCCGTCTATAACGACTACAACTTTTCTTTTAATGCCGTGCAAAATGATTTTCAATTAAAACTGGCATCGGGAATCAGGGATTTGAGCCTGAAACAGGATTTTGACCTGTATCCGTATACCGGACATAAACTAAAGTTCGGTGGCATATACACCTATCATAGATTCACCCCTTCAGTAATAAGCGGAAAGCAGGATACTACCGTTTTCAATCCTAATAATGCACAATTAAAATATGCTCATGAAGCGGCTGCTTATGTACAGGATGATTGGGAAATAAATGAAAAAATAAAAGTTCATATCGGCTTAAGATACAGTTTGTTTCAACAGATAGGACCGTATAAAATTTACCTGACTGATGACAACGGTAACCGGACAGACAGCACTGTTTTTGGGAAAGGCAAAGCTGTAAAAACTTATGGTGGGCTTGAGCCACGCTTTACCATGCGCTATGCACTAAACGATGAAACTTCTGTAAAAGCATCCGTTACCCGAAACCTGCAATACATTCACCTAGTAAGTAATGCAGGTACTACTTTACCTACGGATATATGGGTGCCCAGTACTTATAAAGTTAAACCACAGATAAGCTGGTTGTACGCAGCAGGATTGTTTAAAAATTTTAAGGATAATATGTATGAAACATCTGTAGAATTGTATTATAAGCAAATGCAAAACCAGATTGAATACGAAGAAGGCTATGTACCCAGCAGCCTGGACGATACTGAAAATCATTTTGCTTTTGGCAAAGGGTGGAGCTATGGAGCCGAGTTTTTTGTAAATAAAACAAAGGGGCGTTTAACGGGTTGGGCTGGCTACACATTAAGTTGGACCTGGCGTAAATTCCCGGCATTGAATGATGGTAAAAAATACCCGGCTAAATACGACCGCAGGAATGATATGAGTATTGTAGCAATTTATGAACTGAACAAAAAATGGAAATTATCTGCCTCCTTTGTTTTTGGTACGGGCAATGCGGTTACTTTGCCCCAACGCTTTTATATTGTAGGAGGAATACTTACGCAGCAGTACAGCCGTATTAATGAATATCGTTTACCATCTTACCACCGGCTCGATTTTGCAGCCATCATGACCCCCAGGAAAAACCTGAAACGCAAGTGGAAGAGCGAATGGGTGTTCAGCGTTTACAATTTATACAACCGTAAAAATCCATACTTCGTTTACTTCGATCAAACCGGAAGTCCGTTTAACGGAACATTGGAAATACAGGCTAAACAGGTTTCCTTATTTCCGGTTATACCTTCAATAACCTGGAATGTAAAATTCTAATACCATCTTGATTTAAGAAGTAGTCAAACAGACCACGAGAAAATCTTAGATGGTATTGTACCGATAGAAAACTGGTTAGACTATTGTTATGTTACATCGGTATAAAATAAAAAAAAGCACCAGCTTTAAACTGGTGCGGGTTTAGTATTAAATAATTAAAAGATTAACGTGTGAAAGTTTGATACCGTTCCACATAAGCACCCGGGAAAGCAGGATCGGATCCTTTGGAAACCAAAGTAAACAATACGTCTGTTAATGTTATCATGGTCCAGTTATAGCTTTTGGGAGCAGAATTTGTGACCAGGATACCGGATCCGGTAAATTCGTAAGTGCCAATATCAGAAACAGTGCTGTTGAGTTTGTATTCAAAACCTCCGCTTGCATCAAACCGTACAAAATTCTTGGGCTTAGGGGTTGATTTTATGATGGTATCTTTTACAAATACACCATTCTGAAATATCTTAAGCTGAACACGATTTATAACCCATTCACCCACCACCTGTTGCTCTTTGGGTAAACTGGAGCTGGTATCGGCCTTGGCGCATGAATTCATTAAAGTTGAAAGAGAGAATAAACCTGCTATCAGCAGCATGGAGGTAAAAGTAGTTTTCATCTCAAATAGAATATTGGTTGAATGAATAACGCTCAACCGGTTATTTTATTGCTTTGTTTTCAGCTTATGTACAAACCGAATGCTCCCGCTTTTTTGCAGGTCAGATGAAATACGCACTTCGTACCGGTTATCGCCGTCGTTTACAACCATTAAAGCTGTATTTGGCGGGATGGTTCCCAGGTTTTCGGCATACATAATAAGCTCATTTACTTTCTCATTGTCATCCACATCTAATGTAAGTCTGATTGGCTTTTCGCTCAGACGCTTGTGAGATAACAGGAGTTTTCCATTAAAAAATAAAGAAACACTATCTCCATCAACTACTCCGCTATCATATAAATCAACAGTAAAGCTGTTATTATCAATCTCAATGGTTTTTATTAACTCGTTGTTACGCTTTTTATAGGAGTCATCTAAAGGCTTATTTTGCTGAGGTTCTGTCTTTATTATTGGAACATCAGGAGGTAAATTATTAGTAATTACCTCGGGTGATTCTGTATTTGCTTTTTTTGGGGATTCTATCCTTGCAACAGGGGGGGGCGTTACGTTGCCGCCATCTTTTTTAATAACCGGTGCTGTAGGCAATTTAGGTTTTGCTTTTACAACAGGCGCTGCAGGCTGTTTTTTTGCAACTACAGGCGGAACCACTTTTTTGGGGACCGTTTTTACCACAGGTGCCGCTGCCGGTTGTGTGGTTTTAGGCTTCACAGCAGGCTTTGATTTGGAGACCGGATTAGCAAAATAAGCGGGGTTCTTTTGTAAAATCCTGCGGGCTAAAATAGTAGTTCCAAATCCGCAATCGCCCTGCTGGTTGGGTACCGGAACCCAACTGCCTTCCAGCGATTGTTCATCGCCTTTTTGAAAATAAGTTAAGCGATGTATCTGAAAACAATTGCGTATCGTTAGTGGCACATTTGTTTTGGTTCTTTCTATTTCCTTAACCTCAACTGATTTGCTGGCTTTGTTTACTGTTCCACTTAATTTGCAAATGGTGTAGTAACGTTTTCCGCCATCGCTGAAATAAGTGTAAGAATACCCGGAAATATTGGTACCGCTGCATTCCAGTTCCAGCACATATTCACATCGATCGCCGCCCCAGCCAGTAAAAGAAGTACTCTTGTCTATAAATTCTCCTTTCCATTGGCCGGTAAAATCCTGTGCCGAAACGATTACCGACATAAAAACAAATAAAATCAGTGGTACAATTTTCTTCATCCCTGCAAAGATATTTTAGATTAATTTTTCCATAGCTAATACTTCGTTAAATTTGCAACTTGCAAACTGCAAAGGTTTGCCAATAAAGATATGATAAAGATAACATTACCCGATGGAGCAGTAAGAGAATACGAGCCCGGAAGTTCTGCATTTGATGTTGCAAAATCTATCAGCGAAGGCCTTGCCAGGAAAGTATTGGCGGCAAGCATTAATGGTGAAGTGTGGGACCTGCACCGGCCAATAGATACCGATGCATCTCTTAAATTACTTACCTGGGATGATATGGAAGGTAAATCAACTTTCTGGCATTCATCTGCTCATTTAATGGCCGAAGCGGTTGAAGCGGCTTTTCCCGGAGTAAAATTTTGGGTAGGCCCTGCTATAGAAAAAGGATTTTATTACGATATGGATCTGGGCGATAGAAAAATTACTGAGGAAGATTTGCAGGCACTTGAAAAGAAGATGAACGAATTGGCAAAACAAAAAAATCCTTACCTGCGTAAGGCAATGCCAAAGGCCGATGCCATTCAATATTTTACTGAAAAAGGCGACGAGTACAAACTTGATCTGTTAAGTAACTTAACAGATGGAGAAATTACTTTTTACACCCAGGGAGGGTTTACAGACTTATGTCGTGGGCCACATATACCCAATACTGGTTTTATTAAGGCCATCAAACTAACCAGCATTGCCGGGGCATACTGGAAAGGCGATGAAAAAAATAAACAGCTTACCCGCATTTATGGTGTTACTTTTCCTGAGCAGAAAGAACTGGACGAATATGTGCTGATGCTGGAAGAAGCCAAAAAAAGAGACCACCGTAAACTGGGTAAAGAGCTGGGCATTTTTACTTTTAATGATGAAGTTGGGCCTGGCCTGGCTTTATGGTTACCCAATGGCACTATCATTATTGAAGAGTTGGAAAACCTTGCCAAACAAACCGAAAAAGAGGCCGGCTACAAAAGGGTGGTTACGCCGCATCTTGCCAAAGAAAGCATGTATTTAACCAGCGGGCATTTGCCTTATTATGCAGACAGTATGTTTCCGCCAATGGAAATGGACGGAGAAAAATATTATTTAAAACCAATGAACTGTCCGCATCATCATAAAATTTTTGATGCAGAACCAAAAAGCTATAAAGACCTGCCATTCAGGATTGCAGAGTATGGAACCTGTTACCGTTTCGAGCAAAGCGGCGAATTATTTGGCCTCATGCGGGTGCGTTGCCTGCACATGAACGATGCTCATATTTATTGCAGTAAAGAACAGTTTGCACAGGAGTTCCGAGCGGTTAATGATATGTACCAGAAATATTTTAAAATATTTGGTATTGAGAAATACGTGATGCGCCTGAGTTTGCACGATCCTGAAAAATTAGGACAGAAATACGTAAATGAACCTGAGCTTTGGTTAGAAACAGAGGAACTGGTGAGAAATGTTTTGATTGAAAGTAATATTCCGTATGTAGAAGTTAAAGGCGAAGGTGCTTTTTACGGCCCAAAAATTGATGTGCAGATATGGAGTGCAATTGGAAGGGAGTTTACTTTGGCAACCAACCAGGTAGATTTTGCCCAGGGACGTAGTTTTAAATTAAGTTTTACAAATAAAGATAACAGTCCCGAAGTGCCGCTGATTATTCATAGAGCACCGCTGAGTACGCATGAAAGGTTAATTGGATTTTTGCTGGAACATTATGCCGGCAAATTCCCAACATGGCTTGCACCGCTACAAGTTAAAATACTGCCTATCAGCGATAAATTTATGGAATACGCAAATACAATTCTGGATACGCTTAAAAAAGCTGATATTCGTGCTGAAATTGATGATAGGAGCGAAAAGATTGGAAGAAAAATACGTGATACCGAAATGGCAAAAGTGCCCTACATGCTGGTTATAGGAGAGAAGGAAATGAATGAAGGAAAAGTGGCCATTCGCAGGCAGGGTAAAGGCGATTTGGGCGTTAAACTGATTGATGAATTTGTGCAGGAAATTGCTGTAGAAATAAAATACAGGGTATTGTAATAAATTATTTTCTTTTGGCTTTATAACATAAAATAAATACATTGCTTAGTGCTTTGACAAAAAGTAAATCGGATTCTCCTTTTCACTTAAGCCCTCTTAGCCCACAAACAACATTATAAACTAAAAACAATAAATGGCATTTCCACCAAGACCACGGGGTACTTTTAACCCCCGCTTTAAAAAAGAACAACAACAGGAACACCGCACCAACCACATGATAAGAGCACTGGAAGTGCGTTTGGTTGGCGAAAATTTAGAACCCGGTGTTTATTCACTTGCTGATGCAATTAAAATTTCAAAAGAGCAGGAACTTGATTTAGTAGAAATTTCTCCCGGTGCCAAGCCCCCGGTTTGTAAAATTATCGACTACAATAAATTTCTTTACGAAGAGAAGAAGAAGAAAAAGGAGATGAAAGCGAAATCGAAGACCAGTGAGGTTAAGGAGATTCGTTTTACTCCCAACACCGATGATCATGATTTTGAATTTAAAGTAAAACACGCCGAAAAATTCCTGGGCGAAGGAGATAAAGTAAAGGCCCACGTTCAGTTTAAAGGCCGTGCTATCATGTTTAAAGAAAGAGGCGAATTATTATTATTAAAATTTGCAGATCGCTTAAAAGACGTTGGCGCTTTGGAAGGCCTGCCTAAAATGGAAGGAAAAAGAATGCTGGTAATGTTTGCGCCTAAAGCAAAACTATCTAAAAGAAAACAACAGGAAGCAGACAGGTTATAGTTTTAAAAGCATAAAAGATTTAAGGGAAGTTCTTGCTTCCCTTTTTTTATTTTTATTTATCCTTCGTAGCTTGAGCAAATAAGGGCCAAGATTAATTGAACAGCCGATATAATGGATACCAGTTTAAACAAATACATCAGCGAAACGGGTTTTTGCAGCCGCAGGGAAGCCGATAAATACATTGAGCAACTCCGCGTTACTATTAATGGAGTAGAGGCGATGAAAGGCAACCGGGTAGGAGATGGTGATGTTGTGCTGGTAGATGGTGAACCCATCGGAAAAAAAAAGAAGACCGCTGTTTACCTGGCGCTAAATAAACCCAAAGGCGTTACCTGCACTACCGATTTAAAAGACAAAACGAATATCATTGATTTTCTAAATTATAAAACACGGATATTCCCCATTGGCCGGTTAGATAAACGAAGTGAAGGGCTTATTTTTTTAACCAATGATGGCGATATTGTAAACAAAATTCTGCGTGCCGGTAACCAACACGAAAAAGAATATATTGTTACTGTTGACCAACCAATAACACTTGATTTTATACAAAAAATGCGTAACGGTGTTCGTATTTTGGGCACTGTAACACAAAAGTGTTTTGTAAAGCAGGAAGGACCAAACCGTTTTAAAATAGTTTTAATGCAGGGCCTTAACCGGCAAATACGTCGCATGTGTGAGGAATTAGGTTACAATGTAGAAAGCCTGAAACGCACCCGCATTATGAACATCACATTAACCAACCTGCCACCTGGTAAATGGCGCTACTTTACTCCTGCGGAGATTGATACCGTAAACCAGATGCTGAAAAATTCGAGTAAAACAGCTGAGGGAGAGGGGATGGATGAGTAGGATTAAAAAACTCCCCCAAATCAATTTAATTCTCCCTATTTTCCCTTACCTTTGCCGCCCGAAAGAGATAAATACGTCTTTTTCAGACATTTCCCACAAGGCTCAACAAGTGTCCCGTAGTTTCGGAACCGCCAGTAGGGAGTAACTAAAAACAGTTATGTAATGCCAAAGGTTAAAACCAACAGCAGCGCCAAGAAGCGCTTTAAAGTTACCGGTACCGGTAAAATCATGTTCCAAAAAGCTTTCAAACGTCACATCTTAACAAAGAAATCTACCAAACGCAAACGTAATATGCGTAAGATGGGTGTTGTTAGTGATGCTAACACGCATTTTGTAAAACGTTTATTGGGAATGAAATAAGCCCGACACCGGAAAAAACACAACAATTAACTTTAAAAAAATTAGAATATGCCACGTTCAGTAAATGCAGTAGCCAGCAGGGCCCGCCGCAAAAGAATATTAAAAGCTGCCAAAGGATATTATGGTAAGCGTAAAAATGTATATACCGTTGCCAAAAACGTAATGGAAAAAGGTTTAACGTACAGCTACGTTGGCCGTAAATTAAAGAAAAGGGAATACCGTACTTTATGGATTGCACGTATTAATGCAGCCGTAAGGGAAGAAGGTACAATGACTTACAGCCAGTTCATTAACAAATTAGCTGTTAAAGGAATTGACCTGAACCGCAAGGTTTTGGCAGACCTGGCTATGAATGAGCCGGAAACATTTAAGAAATTAATAGATTCAGTAAAGTAATCTGCTATATGAATTAATAAAAGACCGGTTGTGATTTTATCGCTACCGGTTTTTTTATGTGTAAATATCAGCATTCTGTTACTTTTGCTGAAAATATCTCTAAATAAAAAGAGGCAAAATCAATTAATGAATAATACTTACGATAGTCTTGTACAACAAACTTTTGATTTTCCGCAGGAAGATTTTAAACTGAAAGATGAATATTTGCAATACAATGGCGTGGACATAAAAGCTCTGATTGATAAACATGGTACGCCCTTAAAACTTAGCTACCTGCCCAAAATTGGGATGCAGATAAATAAGGCTAAAAAATTGTTTGCCAATGCCTTTAAAAAACATAAGTACGAAGGAGAATATAATTACTGCTACTGCACAAAAAGTTCTCACTTTAGTTTTATTGTTGAAGAAACATTAAAGCATGATATTCATTTGGAAACATCTTATGCTTACGATATTGACATCATCAATTCGTTATATAAAAAAAGAAAACTTACTAAGGATATCCATATTATCTGCAACGGGTTTAAGCAAAAAAATTATACCAGTCGTATTGCAAAACTCATCAACGATGGATTTAAAAATGTAATTCCGGTATTGGATAATAAAGAAGAGCTGAGCATGTACAAGCGGAATATCCGCACTGGTGAGCCTTTTAAACTGGGCATACGTATAGCTGCCGAAGAAGAGCCAAGTTTTCCGTTTTATACAAGCAGGCTGGGCATTAAAGCAAAAGATGTACTGGAATTTTATGTAGATGAAATTGAAGGGTATGAAGATAAGTTTCAACTGAAAATGCTGCACATATTTTTAAACAAAGGCATTAAGGATGATATTTATTATTGGAGTGAGCTGCAAAAAAGTATAGCACTCTATTGTCAGTTAAAAAAGATTTGCCCCGAACTTGATTCAATAAATATTGGCGGTGGTTTTCCAATTAAACACTCTCTGGGGTTTAATTACGACTACCAGTTTATGATCAACGAAATAGTCGGAAATATTAAGGCAGCCTGCAAAAAGGCCAAAGTGCAAATGCCCAATATTTATACAGAGTTTGGCAGTTTTACGGTAGGTGAAAGCATGGCACATATTTACAGCGTTATTGGCGAAAAAATTCAAAACGACCGGGAAACATGGTACATGATTGATTCTTCTTTTATTACTACACTACCCGATACCTGGGGCATTGGCGAAAAATTTCTGATGCTGCCGATTAATAAATGGGAAAATGAATACCAGCGTGTGGTTTTAGGTGGTATAACCTGCGATGGACATGATTACTACGATAGTGAAGAACATATTAACGAAGTGTTTTTGCCCAAAGTAAAAACAACCAACGAAGAAAATCTGGAGAGCAATAAAGAGCCTTTATATGTTGGCTTTTTCCACACAGGAGCTTACCAGGATCAAATAAGCGGCTATGGTGGTATCAAGCATTGCCTTATCCCATCGCCCAAACACGTAATAATTGAAAGAGATAAAAACGGCAAATTAATAGAATGGGTTTATGCAAAAGAACAGACTTCACAAAGCATGCTTAAAATTTTGGGATATAAATAGTGCGTGACCACTCATGTAATTTTATAATAGGCAAACTTGGTGTTGCCTATTTTTATTGCTCATTAAAAGGCCTGCCATGCTAAACAAGCTTAATAAATTCTTTCTATTATTGCTTTTATCAATCTTAATTAAAGGCAGTGCAGCATATGCACAAAATGCCGAAGACTCAATAAAAACTGTGATCAAAAAAATGTTTACCGGTATTAAAAACAGCGACACTACAATGGTAAAAGAATGCTTTACCGAAACAGCTTTTATGCAAACCTTTAGCAAGAACAAAGAAGGTAAAACTATCATCACTACTGATAGTCCAGGCGATTTTGCAAAAATTATAGCTACCATCTCTCCAGGTGCTGCCGACGAACAGATTGTTTTTAAAGATTTTAAAATTGATGGGCCTATGGCCGCTGTATGGACGCCCTTCAAATTATATTTTAACGGAAAATTTTATAGCTGTGGAGTAAACTCGTTTCAGTTGGTACGTTTGAATAATGAATGGAAAATTCAATACATACTTGATACCCGTAGAAAAAATAACTGCGAATAATAAGGAAATCCACTGTGTGGATTTTAATATTGCCACAGAAGCACTGAAGCACAGAAAAATACATTTACCAGTTTCTGTGATTCCGTGCCCCAGTGGCAATCTTCTTTTTGCCGAAGACAAAAAATAAAAGCCCCTCCTAAGAATAGGAGGAACTTTCTCCCGATAAAATCGGGAACCAAACCAACTGTATGTATTTATGAAAAAAACTATGCTTATTGAATAGTAATTTCTTTAGCTCCACCTTTCACTTCTTCTTTTTTAGGAAGCTCCAGGGTTAAAATTCCGTTTTCGTACTTTGCTGTAATATTGGTTGCATCAATCTTTTCATCCAGCGTAAAGCTGCGTTTAAAAGACTTGTAACCGAACTCCTTACGGATCATTTTTTCATTTTCCGTCGTAGTTTCTGCTTTCTTTTCGGCACTGATGGTTAAAATTTTTCCATCCAGCTTTACATTAAAATCTGCTTTTTCCATACCGGGAGCAGCCAGTTCAATTTTGTATTGATCTGTCTTTTCAAGAATGTTGGCAGGCGGAAAATGCAAAACATCTTCCCTGATTGATTTACCAAAGTTTACCGGCAATTCGTTAAATAATTCATTCATTAAACCATCAAAGGTTTTGTTCATCGGGCTGTTAACTTTTACGAATGTCATAGCTTTATTATTTTTAGGTTTTAAATTTTTAAACGCTCACTCACTACCTTCAAATAATATTCCAACCCGTTTTTGCGGACAAATTTTCAAAATGAGTATAATTTTACAGACATTGTGTCTTGTTTTGAAATAGCATAGTGACATAATGGCCCTTTTTTAGCAATTTCGATATTGGGAATACATTGAAGGAGTTGAATGTTTTTTGCCGGAAGTATGTAATTTTACATTCTAAAAAAACAAGTAAGATATGTATCCAGAAGAAATAGTAATTCCAATGAAAGAAGAGTTAACAGAAAACGGATTTTCTGAACTGTTAACTGCCGAAGCTGTAGAAAATACCCTGGCCGAAAAAGGCACCACGTTGGTAATGATCAATTCGGTTTGCGGTTGCAGCGCTGGTACTGCAAGGCCGGGTGTGCTGATGGCTGTGCATAACACGCCAAAAAAGCCCGACCATATCACCACCAGCTTTGCCGGTTTCGATATTGAAGCAGTAAATAAAATTAGGGAACATTTAATGCCTTATCCACCATCTTCACCAGCCATTGCGTTGTTTAAAGATGGCAAACTGGTTCATTTTATTGAGCGCCACAATATTGAAGGTCGCAGTGCACAAATGATAGCAGAGAACCTCATTGGCGCATTTGAACAGCATTGTAATTAATAGCACAATTAGTAAGTACCATAAAAGCCTCCTGTTTAAACGGGAGGCTTTGTATTATAATCACAATTGTTTATACTTAGCACCTTTAATTCACTAATATTGTGCGAATCAGTATATTGCAGTCCGAATTTTATAAACCTCAAACAAGTAGATGTATCCCAACTTATACTATATTTTTAAAGACTGGTTTGGTGTAAAGTGGCATGGGTTAAGCTTCTTAAATACATTCGGCCTAATGGTAGCCATGGGCTTTGTAACGGCTGCCATTGTTTTAAGTAAAGAATTACAGCGCAAAGAAAAGCAGGGACTTTTATCGCCCAGGGAAGAAATGATCATCGTTGGAAAACCTGCCTCCATTTTAGAAATACTTATCAATGGCATTGTTGGCTTTATTTTCGGCTATAAAATTTTCGGTCTCTTTATTAGTAAGCCCGTAGAAGTAAACCCGCAGGATTATATATTTTCTTCGCAAGGGAATTTGATTGGCGGTTTATTGTTGGGAGGCCTTTTAGCCTGGTTTAAATGGTACGATAAGAATAAACAAAAGCTTAAAGAACCCGAAAGGCGCAATGTACGTATCTGGCCGCATGACAGGGTGGGAGACATTATTATACTTGGTTTGATATTCGGAATTATTGGCGCCAAGCTTTTTGACAACCTGGAAAACTGGAGTGATTTTGTTAAAGATCCGATTGCCCGTTTATTTTCGGCTAGCGGGCTCACTTTTTACGGCGGTTTAATTCTGGCAGCTATTGCCATTTGTTGGTATGCTTCAAAAAAGGGAATAAAGATTATTCATTTAGTAGATGCTGCAGGCCTTGCGCTTTTGCTTGCTTATGCTGTTGGCCGTATTGGGTGCCAGGTTTCGGGCGATGGCGATTGGGGCGTATTCAACAGCGCTTATGTGGTTAATGCCGAGGGAAAGGTGGTAGAAGCCAGTGCTGGTGATTACCAGAATCAACTTAATAAATACAAGGCCTATTATTTAGATGGTGCTGTAATTGATAAAAGTAGTTTGGGCCAGGATTCATTGGTTTATGTTACCGACCGCAGGTACGAAAGCCTTGAAAAAGTGCCGCATAAATTGTTTAAAGGCCCATCTTTTTTGCCAACATGGCTTTTTGCTTACACATACCCCAATAATGTAAATAAAGACGGAGTGCGAATTAAAGGCTGTTATGAAGAGCATTGTCGTGCTTTGCCACAACCGGTTTTTCCTACCCCCTTTTACGAAACCATTGTTTGTACCCTGTTGTTCCTGATGTTATGGGCGGTTAGAAAACGGGTAACAACACCCGGTGTAATGTTTGGTATCTATCTCATTTTAAATGGAATAGAAAGGTTTACTGTAGAACTTATCCGGGTAAATAATACCTATTCTATATTTAGTTTTCATCCTACACAAGCCGAGTTAATATCTGCCTGCCTAGTTTTGGCTGGGCTTATATTGATTATTATTGTAAAAAGAAGATCCGCATTTAAATCTTAAGTCAACATAATTTCTTTTCTTTCTCAGCCTGTAACCTTTGGGTTTGTTTAACGTATACGGGGGTATAACCAAATATCCTTGATATTTACCGTTCAGTATCAAACAATGTACTATGTAACGCATAGTACCTACTTTTGTGAAGTAGTTATCAAAGTATATAACTGATTATTTTAAAAAACGCCCGATAGCCATTCGGGTTTAAAAACAAAAAGTATAGCCATGAAAAAATTATTCAGCCTGCTGGCTGCCACTGCCATTGGCATGTCCAGTTTTGCCCAATCCGCCAACGGCGGAAAAATCTCCGGAAGTATTAAAGACGGAGGCAATCAAAAAATCATTGATGCAGCTTCTGTTTCTCTTCTTAAAGCCAAAGACAGTAGCCTGGTTAAGGTTGCAGTAACAGACAATTCCGGTAATTTTTCTTTCGAAAATGTGAAGGAAGGAAATTACCTGGTGCTGGCAACTTCAATCGGCCATTCAAAATCTTACAGTCAGGCAATTGGCATTTCTTCAACGGCACTTTCAGCTAACGTTGGAGTTTTGCAATTGATTCCCGAAGAAAAAGCCTTGAAGGAAGTTTCGGTAACTGCTAAAAAGCCGTTGATTGAAAGAAAGCTTGACAGAACAATTGTAAATGTTGATGCATCCATCACCAGCACCGGAAGCACTGCTTTGGAAGTTTTGGAGAAATCGCCAGGTATTTCTGTTGATAAAGACGGAAACATCAGCATGAAGGGAAAGGCAGGTGTTATTGTTTATATTGATGGGCGTCCAAGTTATTTAAGTGGTCCTGATCTGGCTAACATGCTGCGCAATATGACTGCCAGCCAGTTGGAGCAGATTGAAATAATGACCAATCCTCCTGCAAAATATGATGCAGCAGGTAACGCAGGTGTTATAAACATCAAAACCAAAAAGAACAAAATGTTTGGTTATAATGGTAACATAACAACCGGTTACACACAAGGCAGATATGCTCGTTTTAATGAAGCTTTAAGTTTCAATTATCGCAATAAAAAAGTGAATTTT
The DNA here is from genome assembly GCA_038328115.1 of Chitinophagales bacterium. Taxonomy (GTDB): domain Bacteria; phylum Bacteroidota; class Bacteroidia; order Chitinophagales; family Chitinophagaceae; genus Ferruginibacter. The sequence continues at coordinate 23,213 of JBBQLS010000001.1, read as the reverse complement.
TTCAGTAACTTAAATTACAACCGCAATCATCGCAGCCAGGAACTGTACATCATCAGAAATTTTCGGGATGCCAATACTAAAAACATCAAGTCTATTTTTGATCAGCAAACCGATATGATCAATCAAAATCATAATTATAGTGCAAAAGCAGGTGTAGATTATACGGTATCAAAAAATACGACCATTGGAGTTGTGTTAAATGGCTTTTATAATCCAAGCCTATGGGAGAGCAATACCAGCACTTATATCTACGATCCAAATCATAACTTAACAGGCATTACAACCGCCAGTACCGAAAACAAGGAAAAGTGGAAAAACTTCAGCTCTAATTTTAATTTTAGAACCAAGCTGGATACAGCAGGGCAGGAGCTTTCAGCCGATCTGGATTTTATTCAGTATAAAGCAACCAGTGTGCAACCGCTAACCAGTTCTTACTACGATAATATGGGTAACCTTAAGCAGGCACCTGATGTTTTAAAAGGAACATTGCCTACCAATATAAAAATATACAGCGGTAAGGTTGATTATACATTGCCTTTAAAAAAAGATGCAAAGTTTGAAGCAGGTTTTAAAACCAGCTTTGTAACCAATGATAACAATGCCCGTTACGACAGCCTGAAAACCGGCTACTCAGTTTTAGACAGTGCCCGTAGCAATCATTTTATTTATGATGAGAATATTAATGCCGCCTATGTAAACTACAGCAGGCCGTTGGGAAAAAAATGGACTGCACAGTTGGGGTTACGGGTTGAAAATACCAATTCGAATGGCATTTCTAAGGGCTATACATTTAATGCTGCACAAGATAAATTTGAGTACACCGAAACAACGTTTAAAAGATCTTACACCCAGTTGTTTCCTACGGTTTACCTGCAATACACTGCCAACGAAAAGAACCAGTTTGTCATTAACTACGGACGCAGAATTAAAAGGCCGGATTATGAGGATATGAATCCGTTTGTTCACTTCCTGGACAGGTATACTTTTGAGCAGGGTAATCCAAACATCAGCCCTCAGTTCTCTCATAATATTGAGCTGAGCCATACCTACAAAGGATTTTTAACCACTACGGTAAATTATACAACTACCAATGACATCATTCAGCAGGTGCTGGAACAAAATGACCAAACCAATGAAACTTATATCAAGAAAGCTAACATAGCAAGCGCTAACCAGATTGGTTTAGAGGTTACCGCCAACAAATCAATAACTAAGTGGTGGAGTGGTAATATCTACGCCAGTGTGTACAACAACCATTTTAAGGGGCTGGTTAATAACGAGCAAATATCCATAGGCATTACAACATTTATGGCGCAGGTACAGCAACAATTTAAATTTGGTAAAGGTTGGGCTGCAGAATTAAGTGGCTTCTACCGTTCAAAGGGATTGGAAGGTGTGATCTACATCAAGCCAATGGCACAGGTAAATGCAGGCGTAAGCAAGCAGATATTAAAGAACCAGGGAAGCATCCGGTTGAATGTACGAGATATTTTTGCCGGCAGTGTATTTAAAGGTTACAGCAAGTACGGCACGGTAGATGCTGATTTTAAAAATGTGAACGACAGCCGTGCGGTTAGTTTAACCTTTACCTATCGGTTCAACAAAGGCAAACTGAAAGCAAGCAGCAGCAAAAGAAATAGTGGCGCAAGCGATGAGCAGAATAGGGTGAAAAGCGGTAACTAATAACAATGTTGAATATTGAATATCTAATGTGCGAATATCGAATGTTTGACCAAATTAGGCCCCGTTCGATATTCGCCATTCGTACATTCAACATTATTTGATATTTTTGTGAAAACAACTGCCATGCCTTCATTTGATCTTGTAAGTAAAGTTGATCTGCAAACGCTCGATAATGCTATCAACACCGTAAGTAAAGAAATTACCAACCGGTTCGATTTTAAGGGTTCTCATGTGGTAATTGATCTTAATAAAAAAGATTTTAAAGTAAACCTGGAAGCCGACAGCGATATGAAAATTCAACAAATTATTGATGTGCTGATAAGCCGTAGCATGAAACAGGGCCTGGCAGCTGAAGTGTACGATCTGAGTAAAGAACCTTATCCGAGCGGAAAAGTAACAAAAAAAGAAGTGCCTGTAAGAAACGGCATTAAGCAGGAAGATGCCAAGAAGATCGTTAAGATAATAAAAGACAGCGGCCTGAAGGTACAGGTTGCTATTATGGACGATATTATTCGGGTTACCGGTAAAAAAATTGACGATCTGCAAGAGGTTATACAGGCTAGCAAAAGCTGGAATGTGGGAATTGCCCTGCAATATATAAACATGAAAAGCTAGCTTTAATTGATAATTGGTTAGTGGATAATGGATAATTTATTAAAATCAAAGCTGGTTTTCAATATAGGAAGCGGCCTTAACAGAAGGCATTATAAATTATCCATTATAACATTATCCATTTTTTCAACCGTTTTTAACTCAGAAAAGCTTAGTTTTGTCCCCTTATTAAAAAACTGTACGGCAAAACCCGTACGCTAAACTTAAAAAATATGAAGCAAGGAATTCACCCGGGAAATTACAGGTTGGTTGTTTTTAAAGACATGAGTAACGGTACCCAGTTCTTAAGTCGTTCAACCGCTGGATCAAAAGAAACAGTAACTTACGAAGATGGTAACGAGTATCCGGTAATTAAACTGGAGATTTCAAATACTTCTCATCCTTTTTATACCGGTAAAAATGTACTGGTAGATACAGCAGGAAGAATTGATAAATTCAACAAGCGCTACGCAAAAAAGGATAAATAATTTAAATAGAGATCATTATCTTTATTTTCAAGTTTGTTTTTCATGGCTATACTTTAAGTCCCTCCGGTTCTCCGGGGGGATTTTTGTTTTTTAGCCACGGATTGCACAGATTTACACGGATGAAATAAAAAAGGATTTAAATCTGTGTTAGATTTAAATCTTTGCAATCCTGAACAAAGTTTCTTTCGCTTTCTTCATTATCAGTTTCAGACTTTGTAATTTAGCAACAATGAAAATTATCTTAGATAACAGGTTGGTAAAAAATAAACTCTTCCCTTTTACAAAAACGAGGCATGCCGCAGATATCCGTGTAGGTATTTTAACCATCAGGGAAAGAATACTTTATAACAATAAACACGAAGTTTTTGACAGTAACGAAGAGTATTCTGAAAAATATCCTGATAAAAAAGAACAGCCTTTACAATTACCGGCAAACATAATTGCAGATGAAAATTGTATTCGGGATATAAAAAAAACCCTTGAAATTACCAACCAGAAAGCATTTTGCATTGTAGAAAATCCAACATTAAAATTACTTAAGTACCCCTGGGATATTACCAGACACAATGATTGGGCTTTACGCCAGGATTTTGCATTAATAACTAAAGGGAGAAATACAGAGATAATCCCTGACTCTAACAAAACAATTAATAGTAAAGATATTTTTATTGAGGAAGCTGCTAAAGTTGAACACTGTATTTTAAATGCCACCGATGGGCCTATCTACATAGGCAAAAATGCAATTATTATGGAAGGTTGCTTACTAAGAGGCCCAATAGCCATTTGTGAAGGGGCCGTAGTTAAAATGGGAACCAGGATTTATGGAGCAACAACCATTGGTCCGTTTTGTACAGTTGGTGGAGAAATAAAAAATTCGGTTTTATTTGCTTACAGCAACAAAGCACACGATGGTTATTTAGGCGATAGTGTGTTAGGCGAATGGTGTAACCTGGGTGCCGGTACCAGCAACAGCAACTTAAAAAACACAGCCGGAGAAGTTAAGTATTGGTCGGATGCTGAACAGAAGCAAATAGGCGTGGGGAATAAAGGTGGGTTGTTGATGGGAGATTATTCAAAGGCAGCTATCAATACTTCATTTAATACCGGCAGCATTGTAGGTGTATGCTGTAATGTATTTGCAGCGGGGCTTACGCCTACATACATTCCTGATTTTTCGTGGGGAGCAGATGGCACAACAAAATATAAATTAGATAACGCACTGGCCGATATTGATAACTGGAAGAAATTAAAAGGACGTTCAATTTCTGAAAGAGAAAAAAAAAATTTGACGGATATTTACAACCAATAACAAAATTAATTTTTATGCGTAAACAGATAGCAGCTGCAAACTGGAAAATGAACTTGACCCTGCAACAGGCAGAAACCTTAATGGATGAACTGATTGCCATTCCACATGAACTGAAGGAAAACCAGGAAGCTGTTTTTGGAGTTCCATTTCCATATCTTATCAGCATAAAAAATAAACTGGCCGGAAAGCAGCATGCTTTTGTTGCTGCACAAAACTGTTACGATAAAAAAAGCGGTGCTTATACTGGTGAAGTAAGTGCCGAGATGCTGAAAAGTATTGCGGTGGATTATGTAATACTTGGGCATAGTGAGCGCCGTGAATATTTTAATGAAAGCCATGCCATGCTGGCCGCAAAAATTGATATATGCCTTGAAAATAGTTTGAAGCCCATTTTTTGCTGCGGCGAAGCTTTGGCAATAAGAGAGGCTAACATTCAAAATAGTTTTGTTGAAACGCAATTAAAGGAAAGCCTTTTTCATTTAACGGCTGAACAATTAACCGGTTTTGTAGTTGCCTACGAACCCATCTGGGCAATTGGCACGGGCAAAACCGCCAGTAACGAACAGGCGCAGGAAATGCATGCACATATCCGCAGCGTAGTGGCGAAACAATATGGGGCTGCTATAGCTAATAGCATTTCTATTTTATATGGCGGAAGTGTAAAAGCAAACAATGCAAAAGATATTTTTGGCCAGCCAGATGTGGATGGAGGATTGGTGGGTGGTGCAAGCCTTGTTGCTGCTGATTTTGCGGCAATTATCAATAGTTTGAAATAATATAGGTCAGAAGAAACTTTCAGCAATCGCAGTAAAATGATCAGACAGGGTCGTCAGATCTTGTTTACTGAGAAGCAGATTTAGCATTAGCTGCAAAAGCAAAGCTTACATCTGCTTCTACATAGCTGTTTAGTTTTTCTACCTCTAATATCGTTTTACTGCCTACAGAACTGCGGTGATACATGGGCAAAAATTTAGCACCAACAACAACTTCTTTCAAGGTGTAAGAGCTGCGATCAACAACGGTATTGCTGAACATGTCGTCGAATGCTTTAATAAAAACGATGATCTCACCGTTGACATTGGCATAATCCTCCACTGAAAAATTATAAAACGGGCTGTCTTCGGTTATAGGGTGTACAATCGTCCAGTTAAGTGTTAATGCATTGGCAACTTTAAATTCGAGTTCAAGCGGATAAAACTTGTTTACCATTTTTCCATTTTCTTCTATCGTCATCCCAAAAGTAACTTTAGCTTCAGCATCCGTTAGGGTAGTATTTTTATAAGGAGTTACCCGTAACATCAACGCCGTAATATCTTTGTATGGAGCAATAATTGCATTCTCTGAAAACATAAGATAGGCCCTTGGTTTGCTGAACCTGCCATAAAATAAACCGGTAGCAATGGCAAAACTCAGCAGGCCCACCAATGCCTCGGCTGCGGCAACTGCACTTGTTAAAACACCATCCGGACTTATATGGCCGTAACCAACTGTAGTAAAAGTCTGCGCACTGAAAAAATATGCCGCACCAAATTTTCCCAGGTCAGACAAGGACTGAATGCCAATTAGATTTTCTACTCCAATCAACATATAAATACAGGCAAAAATAAAATTGATGATGATGTAAAAAGAAAAAATGATTGTGAGGAATTTCCAGCCGGGTAAACTCAGCATGGTATGATACCAACTGATCCTGTCTAAAAAAGATACGCCTCTTATTTCAATATTGGGCTTGCCCGTTTTATTTACAAAACGGCCTCCATAGTCAGATGCATTAGTACCAAAACCAGTGTTGATTTCGGTTTTAGCCTTTGAATTAAATTTTCGCATAACAGCCATGGCTATAAAATTAAATTATAAATGCAAAATAAGCATAACCACACTTGTTTTGAAGAAATACTTTAAAGTATCTTGCGACTGATTTATAAGGAAAATAACATCGGGGTTGCCTTTAAGGTTTTAATATTATTTATTCCGGCTCACTATTTTTCCTATTACTCTTGTTATAAAACGTGCTAAAGGAAATAAAGAAAACAGCCGTATCATGATGATTAATATTCAGGATTGGTATACAACACTATTCAGGTGGGAGCATGATCATGAGGAGACCCGAAGCTGGTTTTATAAAAGAATTTTTAAAGCGTGAAGGTAACAACAGATGAATTATTTGGATTTAATATTACCGGCGAGAAAATTTAATCACTTATGCAGGCTGTAAAAACATTGTGGCAAAGTTTTCTGTGGCGAAGCTTGTATTATGTATCAGCTTTTGTTGTAAATGTATTAATTGCAAGGCATTTTGAAGCTTCGCTGAGCGGGTCTGTTTATTACCTCAGCAGTATCTATGCATTTGTGGTGTTGCTTTTCAGCCTTAGCATCGAATCGGGCATCATTTACTTTTCAGCAAAAGCACAAATACCTGTGGAGCGGCTTTTTAGTTTCTCAATACTTTGGACATTGTTTATTGGGTTAGTTACCTGGCTTGTGGTTTTGTTTTTTTTTAAGGATGTATACTCTGGCATTTCCAGACATTTCCTGATAGTGTCTGCAGTATTATATATTTGCGGCAATCTGCTCACTACTTATTGCGCAGGTTTTTTTTATGCCCATAGCGATTTCAGGTTGCCTAATATTATTATTGTAACAGGTACCATCATCCTGATAGCTTTAATTCCATATAATGGCCGGTCTGTTATACCGGCCGTAACCAACCAAAATTATTTTTATATATACTTCGGTTCTTTTTTTGTGCAGGGCATATTTATGGCAGTTACTGCCAAAATAAAATATATCAAAACAGGGCTGTTTCATTTTATAACAATGGCCGAATTCAGGCTCCTGTTCAGGTATTGTGCATTGGCATTTACAGGTAATGTCATTTTTTTTCTGTTATACCGTGTTGATTATTTTTTTGTTGAAAGATATTGTACGGCCATGCAACTCGGTAATTATATACAGGTATCAAAACTGGTACACCTCTTTTTTATACTGCCAACCATATTGGCAAGTGCAGTGTTCACAATGAGTGCAGGCGGGCAACATGGTGAGGTCAATAAATTATTGCCTCTTTTATCCAGATCAATATTTTTATTATATGCTGTCATCTGCATTATGTTGGCATTATTGGGTCGGTGGCTTTTCCCATTTGTTTTTGGTGTAAGTTTTACCAGTATGTACAAACCTTTTCTAATGTTGATACCGGGCATTCTCGCCATGTCGGGTATGTTTACGCTTACCGCTTATTTTGCGGGTAAGAACCAGTTGAAAATTAATATCATGGCGGCGGTATATGCCTTTGCTGTTATTCTGGCAGGGGATATTATTTTTATTTCGACCTACGGTATTGTGGCGGCAGCTTTGGTGAGCAGCGCCGGTTATTTTGTGTACCAGGTATATATCATAAGGGCCTTCAAAAAAGAATATGCATGTTCCGTTGCAGATTTTTTTATCTTTAGATTATCTGACTGGAAGCAAATAAGAAATGCAATTTACACATCGCTTAAAATAAGAAATGAAAGTTAGCAGCAATGATCTGTACACGGGAGGAGCGTATCTTACAAACAACCCCACCTGGGATATCGAAGATTCGGAATGGAAAGCATTGTTTATTTATAACCTGCTTCAGAAAAATAATATTTCGGTAACCGAAGTAACAGAAGTTGGCTGTGGTGCCGGGGGAAATCTTGTTGAACTTTCAAAATTAGACAACAGCATAAAAAGTCTGGCAGGCTATGATATTTCTCCACAAGCAATTGAACTGGCAGACAAAAATGCGACCGAAAGAATTATTTTTTTTAATGGAGATATTACCCAAAAGGAAAACCTGCATACTCAACTTATGCTGGTGATTGATGTAGTGGAACATGTAGATGATTTCTACGAATTTTTAAGAAATCTGAGATCAAAAAGTAATTATTTTGTTTTCCACATCCCGCTCGATCTTTCGTGCAGAACGATCATGAAACCGCATGTTTTGTTACAGCAACGCCAGGCGGTTGGGCATATACATTATTACACAAAAGAAATGGTAGATTGGCTTTTAATGGATACCGGGTATCAGATTATTGACTGGGTTTATACCAAACCTGTAGTTGATGTGAAGTCTGCAGGTTCTCTAAAGCGCAGCGTTAAAAAAATATTACGTAATATTTCCTTCGCTGTTAATAAAGACTGGAGTGTAAAAAAATGGGGAGGTTATTCAGTAATGGTATTGGCTAAATAAGAATAGCAGATGAAAGTATTATGGCTTGTAAGCTGGTATCCAAACCGCCTGGATGCATTTACCGGAGATTTTATTCAACGCCATGCGCAGGCTGTTTCGCAATTCTGCGAAGTGGAAGTTGTGTTTGTAAAGAAAGACCCGGGCCTTCGGGCAAATACTATGGAGGCAGAAAAAAATAAAACCGGCAACCTGACGGAACATATAATCTACTATAATTCAAAAAAAACAAATCTTAAAATTATTGACAGAGCCCTATCTTTTTTTAATTATAAAATGTATTACCGGCAGGCTGTTGAGCAATACTTAAAAGAAAATGGAAAACCTTGTTTCATTCACCTGCATATAGCCATGAAAGCGGGTCTTACTGCATTGTGGGCCAAAAGAAAATATAATATTCCTTACATGCTTACTGAGCATTGGGGAAATTACCTGCAAGAAGCAGTACCAAACATCAGAGATTATAATTTTGTGTATCAGCTTTACTGGAAAAAAATAATTACCGGTGCAATGGTAAGTACATTTGTTTCGGCTTACTTGCAGAACTGCATTGTTAAAAAATATAACATAAGTAATACGTTTGTAATACCGAATGTGGTTGATACCCGGATTTTTTATCCTGTAGAAAAGAAAACTACTGACAAAATCCGGTTTATCCATATTTCATCCATGGTTTACCAGAAAAATCCAGAAGCCATTTTACATGCATTGGCATTGTTAAAAGATGAATTTGAATTCGAAATGTTTTTGCATGGCCCTGCAACAGCAAAGCAGGTGCAGCTTATTGAAGAACTGGGACTGCACAACAGGGTTTTGCTAAAAGGAGAAGTGCCGCAGGAATTACTTGCTAAATCAATTCAGGAGAGCGATGTGTTGATCCTGTATTCACGGTTTGAGACATTTGGCTGTGTTTTAATTGAAGCCAATGCCTGTGGTATTCCGGTAATTGTAAGTAATTTAGAAGTGTTTCATGAAATAATTGAAGAAGGGATTAATGGTTTTTTTGTGGAGGGAGAAAATCCGGTGGCCTTAGCCGAAAAACTAAAACAGTTTGTTTTGCAAAAGAATACCTTTGACAAAAATTCCATAGCTGCGGCTACTGCGCAAAAATATAATTTTAAACAGATAGGGCAACAGTTTATGAATTGGTATAAAAAAATTGATAACTAAAACAAAACAGATGAGCGAAGTAAAACTTACCCAGGGCGAAATACATACAAAAAAGGGTGTAATGAAATTTGAATTGTACGATGACGATGCTCCCATTGCTGTGGCAAACTTTAAGAAACTAATAAGCGAAGGTTTTTACGACGGACTGACTTTTCACCGCGTAATACCCAACTTTATGATACAGGGTGGATGCCCCAATGGAACCGGTAGTGGCGGTCCGGGTTATACCATCAATTGCGAATTAAAAGGAAGTAAGCAATACCACGACAGGGGAGTAATGTCCATGGCGCACCGCGGGTTAAATACTGGGGGCTCGCAGTTTTTCATTTCTCACAGCAGGCAAAATACAAGCCATCTGGATGGCGTTCACACCTGTTTTGGAAAGATAATTGAAGGGTTGGATATTATTGATGACATCCAGGGAGGAGATGTGATGGAAAAAGTGATCATCATTTAAAAATTTTTAATTTTAAAAATGGCCATTACCGGAATCTTTGTTCCGGTGATGGCTTTTTTTATGCAGATGGTGTACCGTGCTATTTTTTCACACCATGTGTATAACTGAAAATGTGCAGTTTATATTTCAGTAATTTTGACAAAATTATAAAATGATGCCTACAAAAATGCCCATGCGTTCAGCTACAATTTTCGGTATTTTCTTTTTGTTTGCTTTTGTACTGAAAGCGCAAACCAGCATTGTTCAGAAGTACGAACGTTCCAATGTGTATGCCGGTATTGAAGTAGGCTCTAAAGGAGTGAAGATGAGTTTGGTAGAACTGGATAAAAAAGCCGACGAAGACGGAGAATTTAAAATACTGAAAGATACTTCAATCAATACCGATTTTATTTCTTTTACGCAACCAACCTACCAGGCAACCCTGGCTGCATTAAATAATTTATACGAAGTTGCCGTTAATCAAAACAAAATACCTGTTGCCAATGTGTTTACTGCAATAAGCAGTGGTGTAAATATCCAGGCACAAAAAGAAGATAAGAAGAGCTGGATAGATCAGTTGGTAAATGCCTTTAAACTGAACAACAACGAACCCGACAGAAAAGTAGCGGTTATAGATGTGTTGGAAGAGGCCCGCCTTTCGCACCTGGGCATTGTTCCGGACGCAAGAAGGTACAATACATTTTTAATTGATATTGGAAGCGGCAATACCAAGGGAGGTTATTTTCCTTATGGAAATACCAAAGACTTTAAACTGTTTCAGCTTACATGGGGCACAAAAAGTACTTTTAATGCGGCAGATAAAATGCTGGGTGAAGATAAGGGGCTGGAAAACTACAGCAGCCAGTTAAGCCGTGTTTTGGCCGGAGCCGAAGATAATGAGATCGTATACGCAGTAAATGCCAGTGGTGCTTTCCCTAAAAGCGATAATATTGCTTTTAGTGGCGGTATTGCGTGGGCCGTTGCTACATTGATAACTCCTGAATTAAATGACAATGCAGTTGTAGGGGTAACTTATGATGACGTACTGCAGTTCAGCGAAAAACTTTTTAAAAACCCATCCTTGTATTCGGATTTTTATATTGTAAAAACCTTACCTGAAAATAGTTCTGTTGATGCAGATAAATTAAACCGGGATGTAAAACAGGTGAACAAGGTTTTTGATCAGCGGGCTTTATTGGCCGGCACCGGATTGTTATTAAAAATTATGAGGCAGTTTGATGGTGTGGTTGAACGTAAAAAATTCTACCTGGTAAAAAATGGTTCAGTGGGCTGGATATCTGCCTATGTAAATCAACATGTATCTAAATAAAAAAATTACTTAAAGAAGACCTTTTAACCATGAGAGATACTAAATCTTTGTTACTGCTCCTGGTATCACTGCTGTTGGTTTTGGTATCCTTTGTACTGATATGGACCTGGGGTTACAATTTTTATCCTAAAAACGTTGTGGCTCAAACCCACACAACACCGCCCATTGCCGACTCCGCAACCATTGCGAACAGGGTCAGCGATTCTTTGCAACGTTTATATACTGCATCATTGAAGGACCTTGACGTTCAGCTTGATTCAACACTTTCCAGTTCAGATTCTTTAAGCAACCAGTTAGACAGTAAGTTGGCAGAGTTTTACAGGCTGAAGGGAGAAATTGCCACTTTATTAAAGACCAGGAATTCCGACAACAGTTTTGCGGTTGCCAAACAAAAAATCGGCGAGCTGCAAAGCAAAGTGGATAACCTTAAAGAAAAAAATCAGGTTGTTGATAAAGAAAATAAAAAACTGTACGATGTGGTGAATGATTTGGTGCGGACTGATAAGCCACCGGCTAAGAATTCACTGTCTGCCGGAATGCTGAAAAATAACGAACCTGAAAAATTGAGCCCTGTTTATAGTACATTTATGGCATCAGATATGCGTTTGTTTGCTGTTTCTAATGCTGATGATAAGGAAGCGGAAACAAATGTTGCAGAAATAGCTGAGAAACTGACAGGCGCTTTTACAGTAACAAATTTTAACAGTGCGCTTACCAATGCCGAAATGATGGTAGTTGTTATTAAACCTGATGGAAAGGTTTTAAAGGGTTCCGGTTGGGATTCGGGAACATTCACCACTGCCGATGGCAAAAAAATATATTCCTACAAGTTTAATTTCACTTATTCAAGAGGGGAGGCAAAACGTTTGGCCTTTACACTAAGAGGCGGCAGTTTAAGCAGGGGTAATTACACCATGGAAGTATACCAAAACGGGGTAGTGATAGGAAAGGTTGTAAAGATGCTCTCCTGAGCATTTCATGGGGTCTTGCTGCAATTGCAATGACTGTTGCTGTTATGCTGTTAGAATTAATTCTATAGGAAATCGGGTAACTCTGCTACAAAATTTATTCCTTCAAAACTCCATCTTTGCAGTGTTAATTAAGAAATAACCGTTTAAATATCCAAACCCTACAGATTAACCATCCACTCAAGCATGAGCGTTTCTATGAAAAGCCTTCAGCAATGAAGGTTTTTTTTATTGTATCTGGTACAACCGGGAAAATCTGCTTAAAATCTACCTAATTTAGCTGCATGAAAGCAGCCACCATTCACGAACTAAAACTGGAATTATCCAATACTTCCGCAGATCAGCTTGCCGAACTTTGCATACGCCTGGCAAAATTTAAAAAAGAAAATAAAGAACTGCTGACTTATCTTTTATTTGAGGCTTTTGATGAGCAGGCTTATGTTGAAAATATAAAAGTGGCAATGCTGGAGCAGTTTGCAGACATCAATATGTCAAGCATTTATTTTGTAAAAAAAAGCCTGCGAAAAATCATTCGCATAATTAATAAGTACATCCGCTACACGGGCTCCGCAGAAACAGAGGCAAAACTGTTGTTGTTTTTTTGTGCAACACTCCAGCAATCGGGAATCCCCATTGAAAAAAATCCGGTTATTAAGAATATGTACCTCAATCAGTTAAAAAAGATTAGCAAAATAATTGCAACCATGCACGAAGATCTACAGTACGAATTTAACCGGGAACTTGAGCAATTGAAGTAACCCGATTTAGGGAAATAAATCGTAATTTACCAAAAAAAATATGCCACAATCCAGAAAAAGAAAATCACAGCACGATCATCATCAATCAGGACATACTGAAAAATCTACAAAAAAGAACAGCGCAGTACTGGTTGCTGTAATATTCTTTTGTTTATTAGGTACGGGTATAGCCTGGTTTGCAGCAGGGAGCAGCGTTTTATGGCTGTTAACCGGAGCTGCGTGCGGAGCCCTTGCAGGTTATTTTTTTGGTCATCAGATAGATAAGGCATTAACAAAAAAATAGGCTCTCACATTAGGTTTGTTTTTATAGCATGCAGTAACTTACTAACATTAAGGCTGCAATTTGTGCATTCCAAAAATGGCGCTTGCATTTTGAGGAACTAAGTATTATTTTGGTGGTATACTTTTATTAAATCACCAAAAACTAAACTTATGAACATCAAAAAATTAGTAATGGGCGGCATTGCCGGCGGAGTACTTTTCTTCCTGCTGGGATGGCTAATTTACGGCATGTTGCTGATGAATTTTATGAACGGACACCCGGGAGCTGCTGGTAATATTTCGAGAGTCGAGCCTGATTTTATGTACCTTATTATCGGCAACCTGGCCATGGGATTTTTAATGGCTTACATTTTCAGTAAAGCCGGTATAAACAGCCTGAGTAGTGGTTTTATAACAGGGGGTTTTATTGGCTTGTTGATGGCTGTTGGGTACGACTGCATGATATATGCCACCTCAACAGCGATAAGTAAAACAGGAATGGCCGCTGATGTGGCAGCATCTGTTGCAATGTCGGCTTTAGTGGGGGCTGCTGTAGGCGCAATTGTTGGCATGGGCAAAAAAACTGCCTGATCTTTTTTATCTTCATCACAGGCGCATTTGTATAGTTGAATGCCCTGTGATTTTCTTCTATTAATGCGCTGAAATGCCCGTTAATAAAGATTTATTAGTTACTCTGAGAATGTAAGTGTACATTTGCATTGTACATTAACGCTGTGAGCACACAGTACAGGATAGATTCAATTTTTACAAAGTTTTTTCCCCGTAACAGTTTTCTCGTCTTTTTAGTTTGCTTCTACATTACTGTATAGGTATTTTATTTATTTTATTTTAATTTTTAAGTTTTATGAACATTTATGTTTCAAATTTGAGCTTTAACACCAGCGATGCTGAGTTAAGCGAACTTTTCTCAACTTTTGGCGAAGTTTCTTCTGCTAAAGTTATTACTGACAGAGAGACCGGAAGATCACGTGGATTTGGTTTTGTTGAAATGCCTTCAGAAGATGAAGGAAAAGACGCTATGTTGGGTCTTAACAACAAAGAAGTGGAAGGACGTGCAATGTCTGTTTCAGTAGCAAAAGAAAGAGAAGAAAGAAGCAGCAACGGCGGCGGTGGAAACCGTGGCGGTTACGGCAACAACCGCAACAGCGGTGGTGGTGGAAGATGGTAATTTTTAATTAACATATTTTCAATGAAGAGTCCGTTAACGGACTCTTTTTTTATGCCCCTGTATATCATTATCTTTATCAGCTAAAATTAAACCGCAATGATAAAGAACAGGGCTCTCCTTGCTGCATTCAGTCTTTTATTTTCAGTTTCAATAACTGCACAAAATGAGGCCCCTTTTTCTGACCAAATTAAAAAAGAAATGTGCAGCAATGTGAAGGAAGCCGCACAGCATGCCTGGAAAGGATATAAGGACTATGCCTGGGGCGCTGATGATCTGAAGCCACTTACAAAAACTTCAAAAACATGGTACAAGCAATCGATGCTGATGACACCAGTTGACGCTTTTGATACATTTACCTTATTAGGTTTAACATCCGAAGCCAAAGAAGCCAAAGAACTCATCTTAACCAAACTTGATTTTAATATTGATAATGATGTGCAGGTTTTCGAGATTACCATTCGCTTACTGGCAGGTTTAATAACTGCTTATGAAATGGATGGCGATAAAAAATTTCTTTCCCTGGCAACTGATCTTGCCAACAGGCTGATGCCTGCATTTAATTCAAAAACCGGAATGCCTTACCGCTATGTTCATCTGCAGACAGGAAAAACAAGAGATGGCATTAATAACCCTGCCGAGATTGGTACATTAATGATGGAGTTTGGTAAGCTTTCAAAAATTACCGGTGATAAAAAATATTATGATGCTGCAAAAAAGGGCATGATGTACGTTTATAATAACAGAAGTAATTTGGATTTGGTAGGAGAGCAGATTGATGTTGAAACCGGCAAATGGGTGAATACCAGAAGTCATATTGGTGCTTACATCGATTCTTATTATGAATACCTGTATAAAAGCTGGTTGCTGTTTGGAGATAAAGATTTTAAAACAGCATTTGATATACACAATGCTGCTATAAAAAAATACCTCATCAGCAAAACCGATAACGGTTGGTTTATGCACCAGGTTGATATGAATACCGGTAAAACGATTGGCACAACTTACGGCGCACTGGAAGCTTTTTATGCAGGCCTGTGTGCATTTTCAGGCGATATTGCAACAGGCAGTAAGATACAGGAAGCCAATTATTATATGTGGATACACTATAACATTGAGCCTGAAGAATTTGATTTTAAAGCCGATACTATTACAAGCGCCTATTACATTTTAAGGCCCGAAAACCTGGAGAGTTGTTTTTACCTGTACCGCTTAACCGGCCAGACAAAATATTTACAGCAAGGCAAAGTAATGGTGCAGAGTATTCTGGACCATTGTAGAAATGATGTTGGATTTGCATCGCTGAAAAATGTGCAGACTTACGAAAAAACAAACTCCATGGAAAGCTTCTTTTTTGGCGAAACATTAAAATATGCTTACCTGATTTTTGCACCTGAATCAACGCTGGATCTTAAAAAAGTGGTATTAACCACTGAGGCACATCCTTTCAAAATAGAAAAGAAAAAATAGGCATCAT
Organism: Chitinophagales bacterium; assembly: GCA_038328115.1. Taxonomy (GTDB): domain Bacteria; phylum Bacteroidota; class Bacteroidia; order Chitinophagales; family Chitinophagaceae; genus Ferruginibacter. The sequence goes on along the minus strand of JBBQLS010000001.1, from coordinate 7,340 downwards.
CGCATTTTATTGGTAAAATAATCATGCTTTGAGACTTTGCCGTTTTGCAAATCTATTACCATTAACAGGTTAGCATTACCCGAGGATATTTCTTTATTATCATTACCCAGTATTATCAGTTGCCTGCCGGTATATATCCAGTCTTCAAATTTTGTAAGCAGGGTATTTACGGTCCATTTATTATTTCCATTCAGGTCAACCCTTGATAACATGATATTTCCGGTATAGCCAACTTTTTCTTTATAACAAACAATAAAACCATCTTCGTTTTTAAGATGCATTGGTAATGCGGTGGTTTTGTTTAGTAAGAAGCCTCCCTGCAGATAAACTGTATCATTTATTTTTTCCGGTTCGGCAACCAGGAGTTCAACAGCTTTTTTATTGAGGTCTTTAATGCTTACTGCTGCGTTATAAAATTTATTGCGTGCAGTCTCCTTATAAACCGGTTGATACCTGAACCTTGTTTCCGGTTTTTCCACATCGGCAGCACTTAGCAGTCCATACCATTTACCATTAAATGTATCAACGGCTGTGCAGATATTACTGTAACTTTTATTGCTGCCTGCTAAACTCTCAATCTGCCGCTGCATATCACGCTGGGCACTTTTCAGGTCACCCAGATCGCTTATTTCATTGCGGATATTATCTTTCCATTTACTGATGCTGTCCTGCAGGCGGTTAAAATTCCGGCCACTATCGTAGTAAGCAGCAGTACTTATTTTTTTATCGCTGTACAATTGGTTATATACACGGTAGCGTTCATAACCGGCTTTGTATATATCTTCCAAAGCCACTTCCTGCTTTTTTAATGCTTTTATTTTTGCTTCCACGGGGTTTTTCGCCACTTCATCTTCATTAACAGCGGTTGTTGTTAAATCTACAGTTGATAAAATATATTTCATGCCATCAGTAGCTGTTATTAAAATGGTATTTGAAAAATTATCGTATTCATAATATCTTTTTTCATCGGGCATTTTTCCTTTCAGTTGCGGATTTTTTGTTTCTATTATTTCTTTGTCGGCAATTTTATCCAGTGTAAACGGATCATAAGCCATCAGTTCACCAATAAAAACCCAGGCTTTACCATTACCGCCACCCATTACAGTTACCGGGCGAAATTTAATATCGCTGCTATGATTTACTTTTTTATTGGCAATTAACACGGCGGTAGCAGCATTATTAGTCTGTACAAAGTAACTGGTGCTCATACTTTTGAAAGTGCCGCCGGGACCGGATTTATAAGATGTAGCCTCTCCGTATTCAATCACACTAAATACAACTGACTTACCATCTTTTTCAAAATACAGGGCAGGCGCAATGGCCGAACGTTCGTCATACGCAGACATGCAACTCCTCAGCAAAAAAATAAATCCGGCAATAAGGCCGATGATTACGATAGCTCCGCCAAAAATACCTTTTTTCAAAATGGTTGATTTTATGGTTAAATATAATCAACAGCCCGCAGGATTCAAAATGAACAAATCAATCATCAACCCATATTATTACATTTGCAAAGAATAATATCAGGTTAAATAACATGGCATCAAAACGTAACGCAGCAGTAGGGTTTATTTTTATTACACTTTTGATCGACGTAATTGGATTCGGTATCATCATCCCCGTAATGCCCAAATTAATTGCACAGTTAAAGCATGTAGATATAAGTACAGCCTCTACCTACGGCAGCCTGCTCATGTTTGCCTACGCTTTTGTACAATTCTTCTGTGCGCCTTTGCTGGGTAACCTGAGTGATAAATATGGCCGCAGGCCTGTGCTGTTATTTTCATTATTTGGTTTTGGTATCGATTATTTATTTCTGGCGCTGGCACCTACCTATGGGTGGTTGTTTGTGGGCAGGGTGATTGCCGGCATTACCGGTGCCAGCTTTACAACAGGAGCGGCTTATATTGCCGATGTGAGTACCAAGGAAACCAGGGCAAAAAATTTTGGATTGATAGGTGCCGCATTTGGTTTGGGCTTTATCATCGGACCAGTATTAGGTGGATTGCTTGGTAAATTGGGGCCACGCATTCCTTTTTACGCTGCTGCTGCTTTGGCTTTATTAAACTGGGCTTATGGTTATTTTGTTTTACCAGAATCGCTTAGTAAAGAAAACCGCCGCCCATTTGACTGGAAGCGTGCAAACCCCGTTGGCTCTTTAATGCATCTTAAAAAATATCCGGCCATAACCGGCCTTGCCGTTTCTATATTCATAATTTATATTGCTGCGCATGCAGTAATGAGCACCTGGAGTTATTATGGTATGTACCGGTTTAACTGGGATGAGAAGATGGTAGGCCTTTCCCTCGGTGCCGTTGGGTTACTGGTGGGCATTGTGCAGGGTGGTTTGATTCGTGTTATTAATCCCAGGCTGGGCAACGAAAGATCGATATACATTGGTTTAAGCCTCTATGCCATTGGAATGTTTCTGTTTGGTATTGCCACGCAGGGTTGGATGATGTTTGTGTTTTTAATTCCTTATTGCCTCGGCGGTATTGTACAACCTGCACTGCAGGCTGTTATGGCTGGCCATGTGCCACCCAATGAACAGGGCGAATTACAAGGCGGACTCACCAGTTTAATGAGTGCCGCAGCAATCATTGGCCCATTGCTGATGAACAATTTATTCTTTTACTTTACACATAGCAAAGCTCCCATACAATTACCGGGAGCACCCTATTTACTGGCTTCTGTATTGATGGCAACCAGTGCAATCATAGCTTTTAAAACTTTACACCCCGATAAAAAGAGCTTGTAATATGATTAAAGGAATCAACGATTTTAAAAATGTTTTCTTCATTGGTGTAGCCGGTGTAGGTATGAGCGCCATTGCACAATACCTGGCCGGCATTGAAAAAAATGTAAGCGGCAGCGACAGGTATTTTAAAGAAGATGAATTTAATGATACGAAAGAAAAGCTTGAAGCCGAAGGCATACAATGTTTTTTACAAAACGGCGATGGTATAACATCCAAAACTGACCTGGTTGTAGTTTCCACAGCTATAGAAGATACTGTGTTTGAAGTACAGAAAGCAAAGCAGCTCAATATTCCCATCATCAAAAGATCCGAATTGCTGGCATTGATAGCTAAAAGTAAAAGAACCGTTGCTGTTGGTGGCACATCGGGCAAAAGTACAACCAGTGCTATGTTATTTGATATACTGGACAAAGCAGGCCTGCAACCAAGCATTATCAGCGGTGCCGGCCTGGTAAGCATTATAAAAGAAGGAAAAATTGGAAATGCAAAAGTTGGAAAAGGGGAATGGCTGGTAATTGAAGCCGATGAAAGCGATGGCTCTATTGTAGAATACGAACCCGAGATTGGTTTGTTGCTGAATGTAGATAAAGACCACCAGGAGATTGATGAACTGATGAGCATCTTCGGTATCTTTAAAAACAACAGCAAAAAATTCATCGTCAATCAATCCAATGCATTGGCAAAACAGCTTTCGCAAAATATTGAACAGGATTTTTCTTCAGATGAAAATTCTGGTGCTGGCTATATCGCAACGGATTTTAATCAGCAGGGATTCAGCATCCAATTCACGATTCACGACTCACCATTCACGATTAACAGCATCGGCAAACACAATATGGAAAATGCTTTGGCCGCTGTTGCTGTTGCAAACCAAATTGGGGTTGACCTGGAAATCTGTACATCTTCTTTAAAAAATTACGAAGGCATTTACCGCCGCAACCAGGTGCTGGGTATCAAAAATGGCATTTGGGTAATTGACGATTATGCACATAACCCTGTAAAATGTGCTGCGGCTATTATGGCCTGTCAGCCGGTGGCTGATAAAGTAGTAGCCTGGTTTCAGCCGCATGGTTATGGCCCCACCCGGTTTTTAAGAGATGATTTTGTAAAAGAAATTGCAGCAGCCTTACGACCGCAGGATGAGATATGGATGAGTGAAATATTTTATGCAGGAGGTACGGCTGTAAAAGATATCAGCGCCAACGATTTAATAAATGATATAAAAGTGCTGGGAAAAAATGCTTTTTTTATTGAGGATAGAAATCAGTTTATTGAAACAGTAAGACCACATCTTTCCGGAAATGTTGTGTTACTTTTAATGGGTGCAAGAGATCCGGGACTTGAAGCATTCAGCAAGTCTGTATTCGAATCACTGTAAATAATTTTTTATGAAAACGATTCTAAGTTCATTACTCATTTTTTTACAGCTTGCTGCAACTGCACAAATTGCCAAACCCGTTACCAACGAGGAATTAAAAGCACTTGTGGGCAACTGGACTGGTCCGATGGTGGCTACCGGTTTTGCTTTTGCGGATGGGAAAAATCAGCATACTTACACAACCGTACTTGAAGTAGTTGACATGCAGGATTCATTGATGTTTAATTTTACCTATACCGATGTGGCAAGTGGAAAACAGCTTATAGAAAAATACCCGTTGCGTGTTTATGACGGTGGAGGCAAGTTAAATTTCGACAGCACACAATTTGAAATTACTGATACACGCAGAAGGGGAATAAGATTAACTGTGTATGCAGAAAGAGAAGGATACAATGATAACAGGCGGGTGGAGTGGCAGGATGTTTTCATCATTGGCCCCGGCATACTCAACATTACAAAAGGTATCAGGTATCCCGATATGATAGATTTTTCGATCCTGAAAAGATTAACGCTTACAAAAAAATAAATTTCACATGGTCTGATGCCCTCGTCTGACCATGCGTACCATAGCACCCCTTACAAAAAAAATGACAACACTTATAACCAACATAGCACAACTGATAAATACTAGGGAAGAAACAGCCCTGCTACGCGGTGCAGCCCTTGCCAACCTGCCATCCATTGAAAATGCTTTTCTGTTAATTGAAGACGGCATCATTTCCGATTACGGCCACATGTACGAACTGGCATTAAAAGTGCCGCAATTACCTAAACATATTATTGATGCAGAGGGGCAGTTTGTTTTGCCTACCTGGTGTGATAGTCATACCCATCTTGTTTTTGCCAAAACACGGGAAGAAGAGTTTATTGATAAATTAAAAGGCATAAGCTATGCAGATATTGCTGCAAAAGGTGGCGGCATCTTAAACTCAGCCCGTGTTTTAAATGAAACGCAGGAAGATGATCTTTTTATAACAGCCTGGGAAAGATTACAGGAAATTATAAAACTGGGTACCGGCGCTGTAGAAATTAAAAGCGGCTATGGTTTAACAGTAGGAGGAGAATTGAAAATGCTGCGGGTTATAAAAAAGCTGAAGGAGAAATCAAGCATTCCCATCAAAGCAACATTTCTTGGTGCACATACTTATCCTGTTTTGTATAAAGATAATCACCAGGCATATATTGATCTTATCATCAACGAAATGCTGCCTGTTATTGCTGTAGAAAAACTAGCTGATTATATTGATTGTTTTTGCGAAACCGGTTTCTTTTCTCCCAAAGAAATGGAAGTCATCTGCAATGCAGGAATGAGTTATGGACTAAAACCCAAGTTGCATGTAAACCAGTTAAACAGCATTGGCGGCATTCAATCGGCTATTAAATTAAATGCTTTATCTATTGATCATTTAGAAACAATGACTGATGCTGATATTACTGCATTAAGCACATCCAACACCATCGGTACACTTTTACCAACCGCTGCTTTCTTTTTAAGAATGCAATACCAGCCCGCCAGGCAGTTGATTAATGCCGGTTGCGCCATTGCTCTTGCAAGCGATTACAATCCCGGTTCATCACCCTCAGGTAATATGAATTTTGTAGTATCGCTCAGTTGTATACAAATGAAAATGCTGCCCGAAGAAGCGATCAATGCTGCAACCATTAATGCAGCGTATGCCATGGAACTGGAGAAGGAACTTGGCAGTATAACCATCGGCAAAAAAGCCAATCTTATTTTTACCAAACCAATTCTTTCGTTGGCTTACCTGCCATATTCTTTTGGCGAAAATTGTATCGATAAGGTGATGATTAATGGGAAGTTTGTCTGAACGTGGATTTAGAAAGACTTTTTGGATTAAAAGGATTTTATTTTGCCAATCCTTTTAATCCCCCAAAATCCCCGTTCAAAACACTTTATACCGCTCAAAACAATACTTCGTCAGCATTTCTCTGTCTTCGGGATGTGCAATATCAATCAGCAGCTTTGCACGTTGCCTCAGATTTTTTCCAAACAAAAAGGCCACACCATATTCTGTAACTACATAATGTACATGCCCACGGGTGGTAACCACACCGGCACCTTCTTTTAAATGCGGTACTATCCTTGGTATGCCTTTAGCCGTGCGGCTGTTTAAGGCAATAATGGGTTTACCACCGGTGCTTAAAGCAGCGCCACGCATAAAATCAAGTTGGCCGCCAATACCACTGTACTGGTAATCGCCAATACTGTCGGCACAAACCTGACCGGTCAGGTCAACTTCAATAGCACTGTTAATGGCAATCACCTTGGGGTTCTGTCTAATCACATGCGGATTGTTTACATAAGCAATATCCAGGAAATTAAACGACGAGTTATCATCAACATAATTATACAGCTTACGGGTGCCTATAGCAAATGAAGTAACTGTTTTATTAGGATGCCTTGCTTTGCATTTGTTGTTGATTACATCACCCTCCACCAGGTTGATAATACCATCGCTTAGCATTTCGGTATGCACACCCAGGTTCTTATGGTTGCCTAAAAAGCTCAGTACCGCATCGGGTATGGTGCCAATACCCATCTGCAGGGTACTGCCATCTTCAATCATATCGGCAATATGTTTACCAATCTGCAGTTCGGTGGTACCCACTTTGCTGCCGTAACTTTCTTCAGGCAGGGGACTATCATGCAAAACCATTTTTGTAAATCTGTCGGTATGTATCATGCCATCGCCATGGGTACGGGGCATTTGCGGGTTAACCAGTGCAATCACCTGTTGTGCACAGTCAACTGCAGCACGGGCAATATCAACCGATACACCCAACGAACAATAACCATGCTGATCGGGAGGCGAAACCTGCACAATGGCTGTATCCAGTTGTAGCAGGTTGCTTTTAAACAGGTAAGGTATATCACTTAGAAAAACGGGTATAAAATCGGCCCGCCCTTCAGCAACGGCTTCACGTATAGGGCCCGATACAAACAGCGAGTTTATGTGGAAGCTGTTGCTGTATTGTGGTTTAATGATCTCCAGTTCGCCTTTCAGTGTAATGGAAACCATTTCAACATTTTGCAAACGTTCACTTTCTTTGGCCAGTTCGTTTAACAGGTAGGTGGGCGTACACACGCTGCCATGTATAAAAACACGGCTGTTACTTTCTATAATAGATAAGGCATCTTTGGCGGTTACATAATTGTAGGGATGAATCATTAATCGTTTTTTT